>DASSUT010000072.1:0-20117 GCA_035706725.1 Gaiella sp.
GTGGCTCACGGTCGACGTGATCCGTGCGTTCGAGGCATACGTCGACGACCTCTCGAACTGGTACATCCGCCGCTCGCGGCGCCGCTTCTGGGACGGCGACGAGACCGCGCTGCGCACCCTCTGGCACGCCCTCGTGCAGACGATGCGCGTGATCGCTCCGGTGATGCCGTTCCTCGCCGAGCACCTCTGGCAGGTACTCGTGCGCGAGCCCTGCGAGAACGCACCGGCGAGCGTCCACCTCGCGGGCTGGCCCGAGAAGCTCCCGCCCGACGACTCGCTGCTCGCCGAGGTCGAGGACGTGAGGCGCGTCGTCGGCCTCGGTCACCAGGCGCGTCAGGCGGCGGGCGTCAAGGTGCAGCAGCCGCTGCGGACGCTCGTCGTGGAGGGCGCCGCGCTGGACGAGGGGCAGTCGGGCGAGGTCCGCGACGAGCTGCGGGTGAAGGAGGTCCGTCTCGCGGCCGTCGACGCCGAGCTCGTCGTGAAGCCGAACCTCCCGGTGCTCGGGCCGAAGCTCGGGCGGGAGCTCGGGGCGGTTCGCGCGGCGCTCCAGGCGGGGGAGTTCGAGGAGCTCGGCGACGGACGGTTCAGGGTCGCCGGTCACGAGCTCGCGCCCGACGAGGTGCTCGTCGAGCATGCCGGAAAGGAGGGCTGGGCCGTCGCCGCGGAGGACGGCGTCACAGTCGCGCTGGACACGCAGGTTGACGCTGAGCTCGACCGCGAGCGCCGCGTCTACGAGCTCATCCGCCGCGTCAACGCGCTCCGCAAGGAGTCGGGTCTCGAGCTGTCCGACCGGATCGCGCTCACGATCCCCGCATCCGCGGCCGACCTCCTGGAGCACGGCGAGTGGATCAAGTCCGAGACCCTCGCCGTGTCGCTCCAGACCGGCGCCGGTGACGCGCCGGCGATCACGAAGGCCTGACGCTAGCGAGGACGGGCCGCGGCGAGCTCGAGCTCGCGGCGCAGCTCGACGGGCAGCCGGAAGGTCACGTCCTCGTCGACCGTGCGGTACGCCTCGACCTCGACCACGCCACGGTCGCGGAACCAGTCGCACACCCGCGTCACGAGCCGCTCCGGGGCGGACGCGCCGGACGTGATCCCGACGACCTCGGGCCCGGCGAGCCAGGCCTCGTCGATCTCCCGCTCGTCGTCGATCAGGTATGCCTGTACGCCGGCCGCGCGCGCCACCTCGACGAGCCGGTTCGAGTTCGAGGAGTTGCGCGATCCGATCACGAGGAGCAGATCGATCTCGCCGAGCATGTCCTTGACCGCCCACTGGCGGTTGGACGTCGCGTAGCAGATGTCCTCCTTCTGCGGCCCGACGATCTCCGGAAAGCGCCGCCGGAGCACGGCGATGATCTCGGTCGTCTCGTCGACGGAGAGCGTGGTCTGCGTGACGTACGCGAGCGGCGCGCCGGGCGGGGGCTCGAGCGCCTCCGCCTCGCCGACGTCCTGGACGAGGATCGTCGAGCCCGGCGCCTCGCCCATCGTGCCGACGACCTCCTCGTGGCCCGCGTGCCCGATGAGCAGCACCGTGAAGCCGTTCGCCGCGTACCGCCGCGCCTGCGTGTGCACCTTCGTCACGAGCGGGCACGTCGCGTCGATCACCTCGTGCTCGAGTGCCGCCGAGTTCGCGTGCACGGCGGGGGCGACCCCGTGTGCGGAGTAGACGACGGTCGCGCCGCGCGGCACCTCGCGCTCGTCCTCCACGAAGATCGCGCCGCGCGCCTCGAGCTCGCGGACCACGTGGAGGTTGTGGACGATCTGCTTGCGGACGTAGACGGGGGCGCCGTAGTGCTCGAGCGCACGATCGACGGTTTCGACGGCCCGCTCGACGCCCGCGCAGTATCCCCGCGGCGAGGCGAGGAGGATCTTCCTGACCGTCACGACCACAGGGTACTCGCCGTCTCGTGAAAGCTTCGTGAGAGTTGTCCCAGGCGCCTTACCGCGACGTCTGCGCGAGCACGACGCCGAGGAGCACGACACCGCCGCCGGCGAGCTGCGCGGCGGAGAGCGTCTCCTCGAGCCAGACCCACGCGACGATCGACGCGAGGACCACCTCGACCATCGCGACGATCGAGACCCGCGTCGCCGCGAGGTGGTGGAGCGCGCCGAGGGAGAGCGCGAAGGGGACGATCGTCCCGAGCACGATCATCCAGAGCGAGAGAAGCCAGACCGGTGCCGTCGTGGACTCGAGCGCGCCCCCGAGCGACACCGTCTTCCAGAGCTCGTCGAACGGGAAGCCCCACCACGGCTGCACCACGGCCCAGAACCCCGCCGCGACGCCGAGCGAGATGCACGTGAGGGAGAGCGCGTCGCGACGGCCGGTCGCGTGCTCCCCCGCGAGGAAGTACGTCGCGAGGGCCCCCGACGCGAGCAGACCCGCGGCGACGCCGACGGTGTCGAGCCGCGCGTCCTCCCAGACCTCGGCGACGAGCGTGAGCCCCGCGAGCGCCAGCGCGAGGGCGGCCCAGACCCGGCGGCGGACGTGCTCGTGCCACATCACGCGCGCCCACAGGGCGACGAGCACCGGCGCGGTGAACTCGAGCAGGAGGCCGATCCCGATCGGGAGCCGCTCGATCGCCACGAAGTAGAGCCAGGTGACGAGCGCGAACCCGACGATCCCGTAGAAGACCAGGAGGCCGATCTCGTCCCGGCGGAGCCGGAGCCGACCCGGCGACGTCAGCGCGATGAACACCGCGAGGCCGACGAACGCACCTGTGGTGCGCAGCTCGGTGAGCCGCAGGCTCGTCATCTCGGCCGAGGTGAGGATGACCTTCGAGACCGTTCCGTTGACAGCGAACAGCGCTGCGGCGGCGGTGGCCATCGCGTAGCCGAGCCGCGGATGCCGTGACGCCGCAAAGGGCTCGTCGTGGAGGACGATCTCCGTCACCGCGCGAGGCTATCCGCGGCGCGTCGCGGAGCCGAGAGGAACGTGCCGCGTCGGCCCGTAGACTTTCGCGACACGGGGTGTAGCTCAGCCTGGTAGAGCGCCCGCTTTGGGAGCGGGAGGTCGCCGGTTCAGATCCGGCCACCCCGACTCCGCGGCCGGTGTCCGACTGAAGTCGGACACCGCGGTTACCGTTCGGCGGTGCGCCGCGTGCTCGTGCTGGCAGCAGTGCTGCTCGTCTGCGGGGGCGGTGCCGCGAGCGCGCAGACGCCGCCTTTCCGCGGCGTGGTGAGCCCGCTGCCGCCGTCGCTCCGGGCGACGATGACGGGCAGCTCCTGGCACGCCGGGTGTCCGGTGGCTCTCGGCGACCTGCGCCTGCTCACGGCCCGCCACTGGGGCTTCGACGGCCGGGTGCACACGGGGCGGCTGGTCGTCCACCGCGACGTCGCGCGCTCGGTGGTGCGCGTGCTGCGGCGCCTCTACGCGGCACGGTTCCCGATCCACCGGATGGTGCCGGTGGACGCGTACGGCGCCAGCGACTTCCGCTCGATCGAGGCCGACAACACGTCGGCCTTCAACTGCCGCTACGTGGACGGCACCACGCGCTGGTCGGAGCACGCGTACGGGCGCGCGATCGACCTGAACCCGATCGAGAACCCCTACGTGACCGCCGCCGGAACGACCTCGCACGCGGCGAGCCGCCCGTACCTCCGCCGCTCGCCGTACCGGCCGGGGATGGCGGTCGAGGGCGGCGTGGTCGTCCGTGCCTTCGACGCCGCCGGCTTCGGCTGGGGCGGTCGCTGGTCCGGCGACCGCGACTACCAGCACTTCTCCGCGAGCGGCCGCTGAGACGGCCCGACACGCGAGAGAGAGCGGGCGACCGGGCTCGAACCGGCGACATTCAGCTTGGAAGGCTGACGCTCTACCAACTGAGCTACACCCGCGTGGACGTAGCGTAGCGCCGTGACGCCGGGCGCATGGTCGTGGAATTGGGAGGCGCTCGTGCCGGTCGCGCTCGCCGGCGCCTACCTCGTCGCAACGCGTCGAGAGCGCGACATCGCCCGGACGGTCGCGTTCCTCGCCGGCTGCGCGCTGCTCGTCGCGGCGCTCGTGACCCCGCTCGACACGCTCGCGCGCACGTACCTCGTCTGGGCGCACCTGCTGCAGAACGTCGTGCTCGCCGAGTGGGCGCCGCTCCTGCTCGTGGTCGGAGTACCGCCCGCGCTCGCCGTGCGTCTCACCCGCCCCGCGGCCGTGCGTGTGCTGACGAACCCGTTCGTCGCTCTCCCCCTCTGGGGCGCGACATACGCCCTCTGGCATGTTCCGGCGCTGTACGACGCCGCGCTCCGCCGCCCCGAGACGCTGCTCGCGCTCGAGCACCTCACGTACGTCCTGGCGGGAGCGCTGTTCTGGTGGTGCGTCTGGCAGGACGTCCCGCACGCTCTGTCGTCGGGCGCGCGCGCGGGCTACGTGGTGGCCGCGTTCGTGCTCTCCGCGCCGCTCGGCCTCGTGCTCGCGCTCGTCCCCCGGGCGATCTACGGCTTCTACGCCGATGCGCCCGAGCGGGTGCTCGGGCTCTCGCGGCTCGAGGATCAGCAGCTCGGCGGCATGACGATGGCGGCCGAGCAGTCCGTGGTGTTCTTCTGCGTCTTCGCCTACTGGTTCCTGCGGTTCCTGGCCGAGCAGGATGCGCTCGAGGCATGACCGGTCTCGCGCGGTACCGGACGCTGCTCGGGCGTCCGCACGCGCGTGGTCTCGTCGCCTGGTCGCTCCTCGGCCGGCTGCCGCTCGGGATGACGCCGCTCGCGCTCCTGTTCCTCCTCCGAGGCGAGGGCTACGGCTACGGCGCGGCGGGAATCGGTGTGGCCGGGTACACGGTGGCGGTCGGGGTCGGAGCGCCGATCGCAGGGCGCCGCGTCGACCGAGTCGGCCCGGCGCGCGTCCTCGGCTTCCGCGGGCTCGTCTACCCGGGACTGATGGGCGCGGTGATCGCGCTCGCGCTGCTCGACGCCGGAATCGCGCCGATCGCGGTCGCCGCCGCCGCCGGAGGGCTCGCGATGCCTCCTCTGCCCGCGACCGTGCGCGTCGTCTGGCCCCGCCTGGCCCCCGGCGATCTCCGCGGCACCGCGTACGCGCTCGAGGCCGCGCTGCAGGAGGTCTTCTTCCTCGGCGGCCCGCTGCTCGCGTCCGGGCTCGCCGTGATCGACCCGGTGGCCGGCGTCGCGGGGGCAGGGGCGGCGTGCCTGGTGGGAACGATCGCGACCGCCAGGCTCCCGCCGGTGCGGGAGACGCCTGGCGGGCGCTCCGCGAATGCCGGGCTGCTCGGCGCCCTGGGGTCGGCCGGCGTCCGGACGGTCGTCGTCTTCGCGGCGGCGATCGGGCTCGGGTTCGGCGCCGCCGAGCTCGCGATGCCTGCCTTCGCCGAGGCGCACGGCTCGCGCGAGCTCGGCGGGATCGCGCTCGCGTGCTTCTCGGGCGGGAGCCTCACGGGCGGGCTCGTGGCCGGCACGCGGGCATCCGGAAACAGCTCGCGGCGCTTCGTGCTCGGCTCGTTCGCGATCGTGCTGGGGCTCCTCTCATTCCAGCTCGCGTTCTCGATCCCGAGCCTCTGCGCGCTCGCGTTTCTCGCCGGACTGCCGATCGCCCCGACGATCGCGGTGGTCTACACGTTGATCGACCGCTCCGCGCGTGCGGGCACGGCGGCGGAGGCGTTCGCGTGGTTCGGGACCGCGATCTCGGTGGGAATCGCCGCCGGCACGGCGCTCGGCGGCGCGCTCGTCGACGAGCGGGGAGTGGAGTGGGCGTTCGGCCTCGGCGCCGTAGCGGCGCTTGCGGGCGCGACATTCGCGCTCGCCAGGCGCACGACGCTCCGTGCGGGCGTCGAGCCGGCGCCACGCGAGTCGTAGCGACGGCGGGCTACTCGCGCCGCAGCGCCTCGGCGAAGCCGACGTTCGGCGCGTGGACGTTGAGCAGGCGGAGCTCGGAGCCGCCCACGTTGCGAAAGCCGTGCGCGAGGCCCGCGGGTGCCGCGACGAAGCTCCCGGGGCCCGCGCGAACCGTCTCGTCGCCGACGACGAACTCCGCCTCGCCCGCCAGGACGTAGAAGGAGTCCACGAAGTCGGCGTGGACGTGCGGGTCGACGCCCTCGAAGTCGGGGCCGAAGCGCAGCTCGACGATCTCGAACTCCGAAAGCTCGCCCAGGATCCGGTGGTGGCGGTCGCCGCGATCGACGAGCTCGCCGCCCTCGGGCCCGAGCACCACGATGCCGTCCATGCGCGAAAGTATGGATCCCGCCGCGCCCGGCACGCTTCGCCTGCGGCTCCGAGCGAGCGTCTACGCTCCCCTCGCGCGCCCGTAGCTCAGGGGACAGAGCGGCGGACTTCTAATCCGCGGGTCGGAGGTTCGAATCCTCCCGGGCGCATGGGCGTCCCGCGGTCGCGTCCCGGCGCGCGGACGGCCCGCCGGCCCGCGGGCGTGCGGCGATGGCGACCCGCCGGGCGGCGTGCCCGTGGTTCCCCCGTCGTTCCGGCCGTCGCGCCACGCACGTCCCCCACCGCCGCGATCCCCTCTCGGAGAACCGCGATCGGCTCACGTACGGCGACGGCACTCCACGGGCCTGCGGCAGAGCCGGCCGGTTCAGCGCGCCTCGACGTCGTCACCGGCGGGCACCATCATCGCGACACCACGATGCCGGCGACGCCTCGGTCCCGGCATCGTCCGAACGGAGGAGCGATCGGAGGAGGTCTCTCGCTCGCGCCCAGCTGCCGGCCTCCGCCGAGGCCGCGGCGAACCGGCAGGCGGGGAGGCGGGCCGATGAGCATCTCGCTCCCGTCGTCCTCCGGTCGGACGATGGACCTACGGTCGTTCCGTGCGCATCATGCGCCCGTGCCGTCGGAACGGAGAGCCCAGGAGAGCGCAGGATCGACACTGCAGGTCGTCGCGACGCAACGCATCGCCAGGGCGACCGTTACGGGCTTCAACCTCTGCGAGGAGAGTGGCGTCGCGCTCGCCGACAGTCAGAAGGTGGCACTGCTGACCGCGGCGATGCTGGAGGTCGACGGGCTCCGTGACGAGCTCGACTGCATCCGGCACGTCGAGCGTCTGATCGAGGGGCTCGGAGGCGCCAACTGCTCGTAGGGCGGCAACGAGCGTCATCGCCACGCGGATCGCCGCGAGAGCGACCCGTGCGCGGCGTCCGGTGAGGGGCGATCGAGGCGGACGCGGTCGACGAGGGACGGGGCGAGGGGCGTACGATGATCGGCGACGTCATGCCGAGCTCGGCGGGAAAGCGCGTGACTGCGGTCGTCGCCGACGATCACCCGTTGTACCGGGAAGGCGTCGTCCGCGCCCTGCGCGCGAGCGGCCAGATCGAGATCGTCGCGGAGGCCGAGGACGGCCGTTCGGCGCTGGCGGCGATCCAGGAGCACCGGCCGGACGTCGCCTTGCTCGACTACAAGCTGCCGGATCTCGACGGGGTCGCGGTCACCCATGCGGTCGTCCGCGAGCAGCTACGGACGCGCGTGCTGCTCGTCTCGGCGTTCACCGACAGCGGTGTCGTGTACCGGGCACTCGAGACCGGCGCCGCCGGGTTCCTCTCCAAGGAGGCGCGCCGCGAGCAGATCGCGGACGCGGTCCTCGCCTGCGCGCGCGGCGAGAACGTCGTCCCGCCCGACGTCGCGTCCGGGCTCGTGGCCGAGATCCGCCTGCGCAAGCAGCACGACGCGCCCGCGCTCACCCCGAGGGAGCAGGAGATCCTCCACATGATCGCGGCCGGGAAGAGCCTGCCGCAGATCGCCAAGGAGCTCTACCTCGGCCTGACGACGGTCAAGACCCACGTGCAGCACCTGTACGAGAAGCTCGGCGTGTCCGACCGGGCGGCGGCCGTTGCGAGTGCGATGCGGCGCGGCCTGATCGAGTAGCGCGTGCCGGTTCGGACCTTCCCGGCGCTGTCCGGGAAAGCCACCGCGAGCTCCGAGCGGATCGTCGCCTGGCTCCGGCTGCCCGCGATCGCGCTCATCGCGCTCGGCGAGACGCTCACGCACCCGAACACCGACCGGGGAGGTTTCTACGTCACGCTCGCCCTGTACGCGGGCTGGAGCGCCGCGACCCTCGTCTACGTCCATCGCCGCGAGGCCGACGACCGCTTCGCGCTCGCCGCGACGGGGGTCGACATCGCCGCGATCAGCGTGCTCGCGGTCCTCTCCGGCGGCGCGTTCTCCGAGGCCCGCCTCGCGTTCTTCCTCGTGCCCGTGACCGTTGCCTTCCGGTTCAGGCCGGCGGTGGCGGTCGCAGCTGCGGTCCTGACGACCACCGCCTACCTCATTCAGGCCTTCGCCCACCCGGCGGCGCACGATCCCGACGCAGTCCGCTTCATCCTCACCCAGGCGGGGTTCCTCGCCTGGGTCGGGCTCGCCTGCGTGCTCCTCTCGGGTCTGCTCGGCGCCCGCACGCAGGAGGCCGCACGCCTCGCCGAGGACCGCTCGCGCCTGCTGACCGACGCGCTCGAGGCCGAGCAGCGTGCGCGACGGACGCTCGGGGAGTCGCTCCACGACCACGCGATCCAGAACCTTCTCTACGCGCGGCACGAGCTCGCCGACCTCGGAGTGGGTGCCGACGACTCACCGGCGACGCGCGCCGACGACGCGATCACGGACACGGTCGCGCAGTTGCGGGAGGCCGTCTTCGAGCTGCACCCCTATGTGCTCGAGGAGGCCGGGCTCGAAGCGGCGCTGCGGGCCATCGCCCAGCGTGCCGCCTCGCGCGCGAGGCTCGACCTCACGCTCGACCTGCGCTACGACGGGGCGTACGCCAACGAGCAGCTCGTCTTCTCGGCGGCGCGAGAGCTCCTCGCGAACGTCGTCCGGCACGCGGACGCGAATGAGCTCTCCCTGGGGTTGTTCGGTGAGGACGAGCACCTCGTGCTGATCGTCGAGGACGACGGATGCGGGTTTCCGGCGGAGGAGCTCCCGGAGCGGCTCGCAGAAGGGCACATCGGGATCGCGTCGCAGCGCCACCGGGTCGAGGCCGCCGGAGGATCCATGCTCGTCGCCTCGCGACCCGGCGCGGGGACGCGCGTGGAGATCCGCCTGCCTCGGCTCGCGGACGCATAGCGTGATCGTCCGGATGCCGACCCCGACCGCCCGCACCGTCCAGCGAACGTACGTCGTCCTCGTCTTCGGGAACACGCTCGCCGCGTCGCTGATCTGGGGCATCAACACGATCTTCCTGCTCGACGCGGGCCTGTCGAACCTCGAGGCGTTCGCCGCGAACGCCTTCTTCACGGCCGGGATGATGGTGTTCGAGGTGCCGACCGGCGTCGTCGCGGACACGGTCGGCCGCCGGGCGTCGTACCTGCTCGGGACGCTCACGCTGTCCGCCTCGACGCTCCTCTACGTGCTGCTCTGGAGGATCGAGGCGCCGTTCTGGCAGTGGGCCGTGGTGTCCGTGCTCATCGGTCTCGGCTTCACGTTCTTCTCCGGTGCCGTCGAGGCCTGGCTCGTCGACGCGCTGCGTGCCACGGGGTTCGCCGGCGACCTCGACACGGTGTTCGCGCGCGGGCAGATCGCCTCCGGAGCGGCGATGCTGGCGGGGTCGGTCGCCGGCGGCTTCATCGCGAAGCAGGTCGGGCTCGGGGCGCCGTTCGTCCTCCGCGGGGCGGTGCTCGTGGTGATGTTCCTCGTGGCCTTCCGGCTCATGCGCGACATCGGCTTCGCTCCGGAGCGGAGCGCGGGTGTCGCGCGGGAGGTCAGGCGCATCGCCGCCGACTCGGTCGCCTACGGCTGGCGCGTGCCTGCGGTCAAGTGGCTGATGGTGGAGTCGCTACTGACCGGCGGGGTCGGCATCTACGCGTTCTATGCGCTCCAGCCGTACCTGCTCGAGCTCTGGGGCGACCCTCAGGCGTACCAGATCGCGGGTCTCGTCGCCGCGATCGTCGCGGCAGCGCAGATGCTCGGGGGCGTCGCCGCCCCGCGGATCCGGCTCGTGTTCCGGCGGCGCACGTCCGGGCTGATCGTGCTCGCCGTGCTCGAGGTCGCGGCGCTCGTCGCGATCGGGTCGCTCGGAAGCTTCTGGGGCGTGCTCGCCGCGATCGTCGCCTGGGGGCTCCTGTCCGCGGCGGCCACGCCGATCCGGCAGGCGTACATGAACGGGATGATCCCGTCGCGACAGCGTGCGACGATCCTCTCGTTCGACTCGCTGATGAGCTCGACCGGCGGTGTCTGGGCGCAGCCGGTGCTCGGCCGGGCGGCCGACGTGTGGGGCTACGCGCCTTCGTACCTGCTCGGCGCGGGGATCAACGTGCTCGCAGTGCCTGCGCTCTACCTCTCCCGGCGCAGGAACATGCCCGCCGACTACGTGCGCGGGGACGCCGCAGGCCTGGCTCAGCCGGCGATCGAGTCGGACCCCGGGTAGACGGCGGCGGTTCCCGGGCTCTCCGCCCGCGCGGTCCCGCGGCGAGTGGCGAGCACCGATCCGGCGAGGACGAGCGCGAACCCGACGCCCATCGCGACCGTGAAGCGCTCGCCGAGGATCGCGACGCCGAGGGCGGCCGCGACCGCAGGGTTCACGTAGGTGATCACGGTCGAGCGCACCGGCCCGATCTCCGCGATCAGCGCGAAGAACACGACGAAGGCGAGCGCGGTGCAGACGATCGCGAGCGCGAGCACGGAGCCGAGCGCCGCGGCGGACGGCGTCGCGTCGGGCAGGTCGAGCGCCGCGATCGGCAGATACACGAGCGCGGTGAGCGCGACCGAGACCGCGATCACGCCGAGCGCGGGCAGGTGCGAGAGCCAGCGCTCGAGGATCGCCGGGCCGAGCGCGTAGCAGACCGCGACGAGCCCGATCTCGAGGAGCGGGACGACGTGCGCGCCCTCCACGTCCAGGCCGACGATCGCCGCGACACCCAGGACGCCGAGCGCGAGACCGAGCGCGTTCACGGGTCGGAGCCGCTCCCCGCGCGTCGTGATCCCGATCACGGTCGCGACGAGCGGAACCGCCGCGATCAGGAGCGCGGTCAGCGAGCTCGAGACCTCGGTCTCCGCAGCGCCGAGCAGCACCCACGGGAGCGCGATCTCGACGCCCGCGAACACGGCGATCGCGAGCGCGTACGGGCGGAGCGGACGAAGTTCGCCGCGGACCGCGGCGATCGGGAGGAGCAGCGCCGCCGCGATCAGCGTCCTGCCGAGCACGAGCACGGATGGGCTCATGTCCTCGACCGCGACCTTGATCAGGAGGTACGGGATCCCCCAGATCACGCACATCGCCGCAAACAAGACGGCCCCACGGCGCGTCATAGCGCGGGATCAGCCGTGTCCGCCTGCACAGCGCAACGCTACGGGTTCCGGGCCGCCGCTCGGGCGCCCGTCCCGCGTGCTACCACTTGACACCCCATGCGCGGAGGCCGTTGGAGCTTGCCCTTGAAGACAGCCGCGGCCGACCGGCTCGTGACCGGCGCCGCGTTTCTCGTCGTCCTCCTTGCCGCCTCGCTCGTTGCCGCGATCCCGATCTACGCCGACGCCGTGGCGGAGTCGAGCCTCCGGGCGCGCCTTGCGCGAGTCTCGGTGGAGGACGCGAACGTCCAGCTGGCGGTCGACGTGTTCGCCGGGGGAGCGGACAGCGGCCTCGACCGGCGCGTCCGCGAGCTCGTCGGCGAGACGTTCGACGGCGTCCCCGCGACGACGTTCGCGAGCGGCGAGTCGGAGCCGTTCCGCGCAGAGCAGGGCACGATCGCGTTCGGGTTCGTCGACGACATCGCGTCCCACGCGGAGCTCGAGTCGGGCCGGTGGCCCGAGACGCGCCAGAGCCCCTTCGAGGTCGCCCTGCCCGCCGCGGTGGCATCCGACCTCGGGCTTCGCGTCGGCGACGTCGTCCGGGCGCAGAGCCGGCTCGACCCGACGGACCGCGTGTCCGCGCGCCTGGTCGGCACGTACCGGCCCGAGCAGACCGCCTCGGCGTTCTGGTGGGGCGACCCGCTCGCGACCGCGGGCGCGGGCCCGTTCGTCACGACGCGTGAGAGCTTCGACGCGCTCGGGCTGCGCGACCAGGGCCTCCGCTGGCGCGTCCAGCCGGACACCGGGCGGCTGACGCTCGGCGAGGCGGCGGGCGTGAGGCGACGGCTGGCCGGTCTGCCGGCGCGCCTCAACGAGGGCCGCCCGGCCGGACAGCAGTTCGACGTGCAGACGAACCTGCCCGACGTGCTCGAGGAGGCCGATCACTCGCTCCACCTCGCGCGGGCGGGGGTGCTCGTGCCGTTCATCCAGCTCGCGCTGCTCGCGGCGTATGGGCTGATCGTCACGACGGCGCTCCTGCTCGAGCGGCGCTACCGCGTGACGGAGAGCCTGCGGCTGCGCGGTGGAACTGCGCTCCAGATCACGTCGCTCGCGCTCGTCGAGGCGACATTGATCGCAGTGCCCGCGGTTCTTCTCGCGCCGTGGCTCGCGGCAGTGTCGATGCGGGCGCTGAACCACGTCGGGCCGCTCGCGGACGTCGGCGTGCATCTCGAGCCGCACGTCACCGGGACGTCGTACCTGCTCTCCGCGGCGGCCGGCGTGGTCTGCGTGCTCGGGCTCGCGCTGCCTGCGCTCCGCGCGCGTCGGGTCTCCGTGGCGCGGGAACGACGGAGACCTGCGCTCGCCGGGCTTGCGCAGCGCGCGCGGCTCGACCTGGTCGTCGCCGCGCTCGCGCTCCTCGGGTACTGGCAGCTCCGCCGCTACCACGGGACGCTCGTCTCGCACGAGGGCAGCCTCGGCATCGATCCCTTTCTCGTCGCCGCACCCGCGGTGCTGCTGCTGGCGGGCGCGCTCCTGTCGCTGCGGGCGGTGCCGCTGGTCGCGAGGCTCGTCGAGCGCTGGACGCCGGGATCGCGGGGAACGGTGTCCGCGCTCGGCTTCAGGCAGCTCGCGCGGCGGCCGCGCGCGTACTCCCGCTCGGCGCTCCTGCTCGTGCTCGCGGTCGCGATCGGGGTGTTCGCGACGACGTACGCGAGTACCTGGCACCGGTCGCAGATCGACCAGGCCCGCCACGCGGCCGGGGCCGACGTGCGGGTCGAGCCGTCCGGCACGCCGGGGTCGCCGCCGACCGTCGACCTGCGGTCGAGCTACGCGTCGCTCGGAGCGACCGAAGCGCTTCCCGTGGCGTCCGACAGCTTCTCGATCGGCGGCGGCGGGACGGAGGTCGCCTCCCTGCTCGCGCTCGACGCGCGCCGCGCCTCTCGCGTCGTGCACGTGCGGAAGGATTTCGCGCGGAGCGGCCTCGACGAGCTGCTCCGGCCGCTGGCCCAGAGACGCGGCGCGCTCGCGTCGCTTCCGCTGCCCGGCCGCCCGAGCCGCGTGGCGATCACGCTGCGACTCGACCTCGAGCACGGCGACGAGCGGGAGCGCCCGTCGCTCTACCTCTATCTGCGCGACGGCGACGGGCTGCTGCACGTCTACCGCCTCCCGGCAGCCGTGGGCGCGGAGCGTCGACACGTGATCGACCTCGCGTACCGCCTCCCCGACGGAACCCTGGCGCGGCCGAGCTATCCGCTGTCGGTCGTCGGGCTCGAGCTCGACGTCACCCCGGGGTTCGTCACCGACCGGCGTGCCGGGCTCGCGGTGCGCTCGCTCGAGACCGCAGCAGGCCCGTCGGGCCCCTGGCACCGGGTCTCGCTCGGCAAGCGGTGGAGGGGCTCTGCCGCAGGCTTCGAGTACGCCTACCTCGCGCCGAAGGTCTCTCGCGTGACCGCCGCCGACGGCGCGCTGGAGGCCGTCGCGAGCACCGGCTCGACCGTGTCTCGGCCGCCGCAGTTCGGCTTCGGGAACGCCCGCTCGACGGCGAAGATCCTGCTGCGACCGGGGACCGACACCCTCTCGGACGCGATGCCGGTGCTCGTCAGCGACTCGTTCCTCGACGCGGCCGACGTCTCGGTGGGCGACGAGCTGCCGCTCGCCCTCTCGGCCGGCACGCGGAGGGTCGAGATCGTCGGCTCGTTCCACCGCTTTCCCACGCTCGCTCCCGAGACGCCGGCGGTCGTCGCGGACGTCGAGAGCTACGTCGCAGGCGCGTTCGTCGCCGACCAGTCCGTCGTCCAGCCCGCCGCCTGGTGGCTCGCGTCGCCCGACGACCGTCGGGTCGCCGAACGGCTCCGCGCTGCGCCGTTTCGCAGTATCACGGTCGTCTCCCGCACCGCCGACGAGCGGGCGGCCCTCGACGACCCGGTCGCGGTCGGCGTGATCGGCGCGCTCGCGCTCGGCTTCGTCGTCGCGGCGATCTTCGCGGTCGCCGGCTTCGCCGCGAACGCGGCGGCCGAGGCGCGCTCGCGCAAGCTCGAGCTCGCGGTGCTCCGCTCGCTCGGCCTGCGCAGGACCGAGCTGACGCGGCTCGTCGGCCTCGAGACCGCGCTCGTCGTCGTCGCCAGCCTCGTCGCCGGCGCCCTCCTCGGCCTCGTCGTCTCGCGCCTCGTCCTCCCCGACGTGGGGCTCGGCGCATCCGGCGCGACGCCGGTGCCGCCCGTCCGCCTCGTGGTGCCGTGGACGAGTGTGCTGCTGCTCGAGCTCGCCCTGCTCGCCGCCCTTGCGGCGGTCGGCGCGATCCAGGTGGAGGTCGTCCGCCGGCTCCGTCTCGCGTCGGCCCTCCGCGCCGGAGAGGGGGTGGCGGCGCCGTGAGCGTCGCGCACGCGAGGGAGGAGCCTCCCCGCCGCGGGCATCCGCTCGCGATGGCCGGGGGCGGCGCCGCGCTGGTCGCCCGCCGCCTGCGGCTCGACCCGGGGCCCGCGGTCACGATGCTGATCCTCGTCGCCGCGACGAGCTTCCTGTTCGCGGCGCTGCCGCGGCTGTTCAACTCGTTCGCCGACGACGGGCTCCGCTACACGCTCGCGCAGGCGCCGTTCGGCGAGCGGAACCCGAGCCTCGACGAGGCCGGCCGGATCCCGGCGTCGGGGAGCAGCGATCCGCTCGCCACCGTGGCCGCGCGCGCCGAGCAGGAGCAGCACGCCGCCCTCCCGGAGGCGCTCGACGAGCTCGTCGACGGCCGGGCCGTCGTGATCCGCTCGCCCATGTACACCGCCCCGACCCGCGACGGGATCGCGCCGTTCATGACGCTGCGGGTGCCGGCGGCCGGCTTCGAGGACAACGTCCGCGTCGTCGCCGGCCGGCTGCCGCGGCCGAGCGACAAGATGGTCTCCACGACGGTCGCGACGCTGCCCGGGCGGCCGCAACCGTTCCGTCTCCACGTGATCGAGGTTGCCCTCTCCCGGAACACGGCGCACGAGCTCCAGGCGCACGTGGGCGACCGACGCGTCTTCGCTGCGGGCTTCTCCGAGTTGCAGGCGCGGCACGTGCCCGTGCACGACCAGCGCCCGGTCGCGCTCGAGGTCGTCGGGATCTTCGACGTGGTCGACCCGAGCGCGCCGTTCTGGTTCGGCGATCCGACGGTCGACCGGCCCAACCTCGAGTTCACCCCCGACCTGTCCGTGAAGTCCGTGTTCGCACAGGCGATCGTCGCCCGGGAGGCGTACCCGACGCTGCTCTCGGCGACGAGGCCGTTCAGGCTCCTCTACCAGTACCGCTACTTCCTCGCCGAGAACCGGATCGACGGCGGCCGCGTCCCGTCGTTGCGCGCCGCCGCGAACGAGATCGACACGCGCTACGCGGGCGCGGGGCCGCTCGACCGCCGCGTCACGCTCGACCTGACCCGGGTCCTCGACCGGTTCCGCTCCGCGAGCTCGCAGGCCGAGACGCTGCTCGCGGTCGCGGCGCTCGGCCTGCTCGCGTGCGCGGTCGCGAACCTCGGGCTCCTCGGGGCGCTCACGTACGAGCGGCGGCGCACCGAGACGACGCTCGCCCGCGTGCGCGGTGCCTCGCCTCTGCAGAGCCTCGGCCTGCAGGCGGCCGAGGCGGCGCTGATCGCGGTGCCTGCGGGGGCGCTCGGGTGGGCGGTTGCGGTGCTCGCGATCGACGCGCGGCCGAGCCCGCTCTCGGGCTGGCTCGCGGCCGCCGTCGTCTGCGCGACGATCGTGCTCCTGGTCGCGTCGCTCGCCGGGGTCGCGCGACGGCCGCTGGGCTCCGTCGCACCGGCCGAGGTCGCGCGGGAGCGGCCCGCCCGCGGCCGCCTCGCCGTGGAGGCCGCCGTGGCCGCCGCGGCGCTACTCGGCGTCTATCTCCTCCGCAGGCGCGGCCTCGGGGCGTCGGGCTTCGGCGGGTCGGGTCGCTTCGATCCCTATCTCGCGGCCGTTCCCGTGCTGCTCGGCCTCGCGTGCGGGATCGCCGTCCTCCGCCTCCACCCGTATCCCCTGCGCGCGGCCGCTCGTCTCGCCCGGCGGACGAAGGGCCTTGCGGTGCACCTCGGCCTGAGCCGCGCCGCGCGGCAGCCGGACACGACCGCGGTCCCCGTGCTCGTCCTCGTCGTCGCGCTCGCGATCGCGACGTTCACGGCCACGATGGCCGCGACGGTTCGCGGCGGGCAGGACGCGACGGGCTGGCGCGCCGTCGGCGCCGACGTGCGCATCGACGCGCCCGAGGACGGAAGCCTCCCGCAGAGCCTGATCTCGCGGCTCGGCGCGGCCGGCTCGGTCGCGCCGGCATACGTCCAGGACGCGGGCACCAGCACGGGGTCCGAGGCGCTCCTCCTCGCGCTCGACGCCGACGCATACCGGTCGGTGGTCGCGGGGACGCCCGCCGCCGTCGACCTGCGGGCGGCGCTCTCGAAGCCGTCGCCGATCCCCACGCTCGTGTCGGCCGTCGTCTCGACCAACTGGCCGACCCCGGGCAGCTTCCAGCTGCCGCTGCCCAACCAGGCCGTGAGCTTCATCACGGTCGGAAACCGCGCGCGGCTTCCGGGAATCCCGAGCGGTACGCCCTTCGCGCTCGTGTCGCTCGAGGCGTTGCGGGCTTCTGGGGCCGACGCGCCGGTCGACCGGCTCTACGTGAGCGGGATCGGCGAGGGCACGGTGAGGAAAGCCGTCGAGGAGCTCGCGCCGAACGCGACGATCCGCACGCGCGGCGAGGTCGCGCGGGGCCTCCGCGCCTCGCCGCTCGTCGACGGCGCCCTGCGGGGCTTCGACTGGGCGGTCGTCGTCGCCGCGATCTACGCGGCGGTCGCGGTCGCGTTGCTCGTGCTCATCGCCGCGCGGTCGCGGTCGCGCGACCTCGCTCTCGTGCGCACGATGGGCGGCCGGTCCCGCGACGTGCTCCTGCTCTCGCTCGTCGAGGTCGCGCCGCTCGTCGTGCTCGGCCTGGCCCTCGGCATCGGGGTCGGGATCGCGATCCCGTACCTGATCGAGCCGGGGGTGGACCTGGCGTTCTACACCGGCTCGCGCGGCGCCGGGATCGTCGTCCCGGGCGCGACGGTGCTGTGGCTCGCGGTCGGCCTGCTCGGGTTCCTGGCGGCAACCGTCCTCGTCGTCGCCCTGCGCACCCGCCGGGCCGACCTCGGCCGCGTTCTTCGGGTGGGCGAGCGATGACGCCCGGTACAACTCCCGGACCCATGGAGACGGGCGCCTCACCCTCGCACGCGATCCTCTGCGACAACCTCGTCAAGATCTACAAGGTCGCCGACCTCGAGGTCGTCGCGCTTCAGGGCCTCGATCTCGTGGTGGAGCCGGGCGAGCTGATCGCGATCGTGGGCGCGTCGGGGAGCGGGAAGTCGACGCTCCAGAACATTCTCGGCGGGGTGGACACCCCGACCGCGGGGCGGGTCGAGGTCGCAGGCGTCGACCTCGCCTTCCTCACCGAGCAGGAACGGACGCAGTACCGCCGCAAGGTCGTCGGCTTCGTGTGGCAGCAGACCGCGAGGAACCTCCTCCCGTACCTCACCGCGGCGGAGAACGTCGAGCTGCCGATGACACTCGACGGCGTGGGGCGGAGCGACCGGACGCGCCGCGTGCGGGAGCTGCTCGAGCTCGTCGGCCTCCCGCACCGGGCCGACCACCGGCCGGATGCGCTCTCGGGCGGGGAGCAGCAGCGGGTCGCGGTCGCGATCGCGCTCGCGAACGACCCCCAGGTGCTGCTCGCCGACGAGCCGACGGGGGAGCTCGACAGTCAGAGCTCGAACGACCTCTTCGGGACGCTCCGCGAGGCGAACCGTGAGACGGGGGTGACGATCGTCGTGCTCACCCACGACCCGCTCGTCGTCGAGCAGGTGCAGCGCACGATCCTGATCCGCGACGGACGCACGGCGACCGAGACCCTGCGCCGGCACGCGGTGGGGCCGGAGGGCGAGGAGCAGCTCGTCGCCGAGGAGCTCGCCGTGCTCGATCGCACCGGCCGGCTCCAGCTGCCGCCCGACTACATCGCCGCGCTCACGCTCGAGCGCCGCGTCCGGCTCGCGCTCGAGCGCGACCACATCTCGGTCTGGCCTCAGCACGCGACGGGCGGAGACGGCGATGGCAGCTGAGCCGCTCGTCGTCGTCGACGGCGTGTCGAAGGACTACCGCGTCGGCTCGGAGACCGTGCACGCGCTGCGACACGTGTCGCTCTCCCTCCAGGCAGGGGTGCTGTGCGTCGTCCACGGGCGCTCCGGCTCGGGGAAGACGACGCTCCTCAACATGATCGGCGGCCTCGACCGGCCGACCGCGGGGCGCGTCGAGGTCGACGGCCGCGAGATCTCCTCGCTCGGCGAGGAGGAGCTCGTCGAGTACCGGCGCGACGTCGTCGGGTTCGTGTTCCAGGCGTTCGGCCTGATCCCGATCCTCTCCGCCGCCGAGAACGTGGAGGTGCCGCTCCGCCTCAGGAGAACCGACCCGGGCGAGCGCGACGCGCGCGTGCACGAGCTCCTCCACCTCGTCGACCTCGGCGACCGCGCGAACCACCGGCCGCCCGAGCTCTCCGGCGGCGAGCAGCAGCGCGTCGCGATCGCGCGCGCGCTCGGGAACGATCCACGTGTGCTGATCGCGGACGAGCCGACAGGCCAGCTCGACTCCCATCGCGCGAAGCTGGTGATGGCGCTCCTGCGGCGGCTCGTGCACGAGCGGAACGTCCTCGCTGTCGTCGCGACCCACGACCCGCTCATGATCGAGATGGCCGACGTTCTCGTCGAGCTTCGCGACGGCGACGTCGTCGGCGGAGAGCACGCAATGGCGGTCAGCGCGGAAGGCGCAGGCCCAGCCGCCGCGGCAGGCTCGCGACGAGACGCGTGAGCGGCGGGGGGCGGCCCCCCGCGTCCTCGGCGGCGTCGGCACGGACGAGCGCGGCCCGGATCGCCGTCCCGCCGAGCCAGCGGAGGGGTTCGGGGGGCATCAGCTTCCGCTCGGGCTCGACGAGGGCGAGGCGCGTCAGCTCGTCCCGCCGGTCGAGCGCGAGCCGCGCCAGGATCTCGCCGCCGAGGTAGGACGGGCCGACCCCGTTCCCCGTGAACCCGAAGCCGTGGTGCACGCGGCCGCGGCTCCCGAAGATCGGCAGGTGGGTGGGCGACACGTCGATCGGGCCGCCCCAGGCGTGCGTGATCCGCCGGCCCGCGAGCTGCGGGAAGAAGCGGAGGAGGTCAGCACGTGCGGTGCGCGCCGCCGCGGTGTCGACCTCGAGCCGTCCGAGGCGCCTCGCGCCGAAGCCCATGCGGCCGCCGCCCCAGCCGAATGCGATGCGCCCGTCGCGTGTCGTCCGCATGTAGTGGAGGAGCGTGCGTCCGTCGGCGATCGGCTCGCCGCCCGTCCACCCGAGCTCCTCGAGCACGTCCGGCACCGGCTCAGTGACCACCATGTGGCTCGACGCGACCGCGTGCGCGAGGCGGAAGCCGGGGAACCCGGCGGTCGCGCTGTTCACGGCGAGCACCGCCTGGCCGGCGCGGACGCGACCCCGCCGCGCGGTCGCCGTCGCGCTCTGCGTGAGACCGCGGACGGGCGAGCGCTCGTACAGCCTGACGCCGGCCTCGAGCGCCCTTGCGCGGAGCCCGAGCGCGAGGCGTGCCGGATGAACGGTCGCCGAGGTGCGCACGAGCGCGCCGCCGAGAAGCCCCGCGTCGCAGCGCGATCGCAGCTCGTCCGCGGAGGCCGCGCGGATCTCGTCCCGGGCGCCGAGGGCCGCGCACGCCTCGACCGCGCCGCGCGAGGCCTCGAGCTGCGCGTTGCTGGTCGCGACGATGAGCGTCGGCGCGGGGTGGAACCAGGCGTCGACGCCGTGCCCCCTGCACCACGCGCCGATCCCGGCGACCCCGCGCTCGGACGCGCGCGCAACGTCGAGCGCCCGTGCGTCGCCCACGCGCTCGCGGAGGATCGGGAGGTCGTCCCACAGGGTCGACACGAAGCCGCCGTTCCGGCCGCTCG
>DASSUT010000073.1:0-10014 GCA_035706725.1 Gaiella sp.
TGCCCGATCATGGTCGCGGTCGGGGCCCCCTCGTCGCTGGCCGTCGAGCTCGCGGACGACCGGGGCGTGACGCTGTGCGGGTTCGTCCGCGACGGTCACGCCACCGTCTACACGCATCCCCACAGGATCCCCGGCCCCTAAGAACTCGAACCGAAATGAAGCCTTGGGACGTCGGAACGGCCTGTGCGGCGCGCTGCGGCGTCCTCGGTTGCCTGAATAGCGCTGCTATTCAGGCGCCCTGCGTCCTTGCATCGCACTCGCCCAGGCCGCCCCGCCGACGAAGCGTCATTCCGGTTCGAGTTCTGATCGTCGCGACCCTTCGGCGACCCGACTGACGGCCGCTCCCGGGCTTGTGACACTGTGTTGCATGAAACTCACCGGCGTTCTGCTCGTGGGTGGCGGCTCGGAGCGGTTCGGGTCGCCGAAGGCACTCGCGCGCTTTCGGGGCGAGACGCTCGCCGACCGCGGCCGGCGGATCCTCGAGGAGGCGTGCGACGAGGTGCTCGTCGTGGGGAAGGCCGCCGACGGCCTCCCGTTTCCCGTGCTCGACGACGGCGTCGACTCGCGGGCGCCGATCTTCGGACTGATCGCAGGCTTGCGCGCGGCGCGCCACGACGTCGTGGTCGCGGTGCCGGTCGACGTGCCGCTCGTCACCCCTGCGGTGCTGCGGGCGCTCGGCGAGGCGGGCGCAGTGCCCTCGGAGCGGATCCCGCTGCCGGGCGGGTATCCGCGCGCGCTCCTCCCCTCGCTCGAGCGCCGTGCCGCCTCGGGACGGCTGTCGCTCCGGGGCGCGAACCCGACGGTGCTCGGCGTCCCCGCAGCCGTCCTCGCCGACGGGGACACGCCGGAGGCGCTCGCCGCGCTCGAGGCGCACGCAGGGCGCTGACGCCGCACAGGCTTCGAGGCGGGGGTACATTGGCCCTTGCCAAGCGTCGGAAGGAGCCCCGGGGATGCCCACCGCCAACGGTCGCCTGACCACGCCCCTCGTCAGGGAAGGAGACGCGTTCCGGCCCGCGTCGTGGGAGGCCGCGCTCGACCTCGTCGCCGAGCGGTTCTCGCAGGCGCGCGAACAGGATGCGACGAAGTCGTTCGGCATCTTCTCGTGCTCGAAGGCGACGAACGAGATGAACTTCCTCGCCCAGAAGTTCGCGCGGCAGGTGATGGGGTCGAACAACGTCGACTCCTGTAACCGCACCTGACACGCGCCCAGCGTCGTCGGTCTGGCGACGGTGTTCGGAGCGGGGGGCGGCACCTCGTCCTACCGCGAGCTCGAGGAGACGGACGTGATCCTCCTCTGGGGCTCGAACGCCCGCGAGACGCATCCGATCATCTTCCACCACCTCCTCAAGGGGGTTCACAACGGCGCGGAGCTGGTGGCGGTCGACCCCCGGAGGACGAGCTCGGCGCAGTGGGCCGACCGGTGGCTCGGCCTCGACGTCGGCGCCGACGTTCCCCTTGCGAACGCGATGGCGCGAGAGATCCTCCACGCCGGCCTCCACAACGAGACGTTCGTCGAGCGCGCGACCGAGGGCTTCGAGGAGTACGCGGCTTCCGTCGAGCCCTTCACGCTCGCCGAGGGCGAGCGTCTCACGGGCGTTCCGGCCGAGGCGATCCGCGAGGTCGCCCATGCCTATGCGCGGGCCGACCGCGCGATCCTCTGCTGGACGCTCGGCATCACCGAGCACCACAACGCGGTCGACAACGTGCTCGCGCTGATCAACCTCGCTCTCCTGTGCGGCCACGTGGGGCGCTACGGGTCGGGCCTGAATCCGCTCCGCGGCCAGAACAACGTCCAGGGCGGCGGCGACATGGGGGCGATCCCGAACAAGCTGCCGGGGTTCCAGGACGTCGAGCAGGACACGGACGCGCGCGCGCGCTTCGAGGAGGCATGGGGAACGCCCATCGTCCCGCGTGCCGGCTGGCACCTCACGGAGATGTTCGAGGGCATGGAGCACGGCGAGCTGCGGACGCTCTACGTGATCGGCGAGAACCCCGCCCAGTCCGAGGCCGACGCAGCCCGGGCACGCCGGCTCATGGCTGGCCTCGACTTCCTCGTCGTCCAGGATCTCGTGATGACGCGCACGGCCGAGCTCGCGGACGTCGTCCTGCCCGGCACGGCCTCGTGGTGCGAGGGGGAGGGAACGGTGACGAACAGCGAGCGCCGGGTGCAGCGCGTCCGCAAGGCGCTCGAGCCGCCGGAGGGCGCACGCGACGACGTGTGGATCCTGGCCGAGCTCGCCCGGCGGCTCGGCTTCGACTGGGGCCACCCGAGCGCGGAGGAGGCCTGGGACGAGCTCCGCTCGCTGTCCCCGATGCACCGGGGGATGACGTACGCGCGTCTCGACGCGAACCGCGGCCTGCGGTGGCCCTGCTACGACGAGGACGATCCGGGCGCGCAGTTCCTCCACGGGCGCCTGTGGGCCGATCCCGTCGAGGGGCCTCGCGCGCCCTTCAGCGTGGTGGAGCCGAGCCCGCCGGTCGAGGCGCTCGACGACGAGTTCCCGATCAGGCTCACGACCGGCCGGCGGCTCGAGTCGTTCAACACCGGCGTGCAGTCCGGCCGCTACCGCTCTCCGCTGCACCGCGGCGAGGCGCTGGAGCTCTCGCCGGAGGACGTGGATCGTCTCGGGTTGGAGGAAGGCGAGGTCGTGCGGGTGTCGTCGCGCCGCGGCTCGGTCGAGGCTCCGGTGCGGGTCGAGCCGTCCCTCCGTGCGGGGCTCGCGTTCATGTCGTTCCACTTCCCGGAGCAGGTGGACGTCAACGTGCTCACGATCGACGCGACCGATCCGAAGTCGGGCACCGCCGAGTTCAAGGCCGCCGCCATCCGGGTCGACAAGGTGCCGGCTCCGCAGGCCACCGGCGAGCGGGAGGCCGCGACCGCCTGATGGACCTGAAGCTCGTTCCGAATGCGGAGCCCACTCCCGGCGAGCGCGCCGCCCTGGACGACGTCCTCGGCCCGCCGGTGTCGGGCTGGGAAGGCGGGCCCCGTGCGACCGGAGCCGCGGGCAACACGGCAGCCGGTGGACATGCGACGCGCGCCCGGCGGCACCTGCTGCTGCCGGCGCTCTGGGCGCTCCAGGAGACGATCGGTTGGATCAGCCCCGGTGGGCTGAACGAGATCTGCCGCCGCCTCACCGTGCCGCCCGCGGACGCGTACGGCGTCGCATCGTTCTACGCGCTGCTCGCGCTCGATCCTCAGCCGCCGCGCGTGGTCCACGTCTGCGAGGACATCGCGTGTCGCTGTCACGGCTCCGACGAGCTGGTCGCGCAACTGGAGGAGCGGTTCGGGCCCGAGGGCGAGCTCTCGGACGACGGCTCGGCGACCTGGTACCGCGCCCCGTGCCTCGGCCAGTGCGACCGGGCGCCGGCAGCGCTGCTCTCGGTCGCGGGCGATCCGCCGCTCGAACGTGCGCAGGCGCCGGCGAGCGCGGACACGGTTCTCCGGCTCCTCGCGGGCGGCGAGGCCGCCCCTGCGCCTGCCGCGCCGCTGCCGCAGGCGGGAGACGCCTCGCTTCGGCTGCTCCGCCGCGTCGGGGTCGTCGATCCTGCGAGCCTCGACGACTACCGGGCGGAGGGGGGCTACGCCGCGCTCAGACGCGCGTTCGAGCTCGGGCCGGAGGCCGTGCTCCGCGAGGTGCGCGACTCGAAGCTGCTCGGACGCGGCGGCGCCGCGTTCCCTGCGGGCGTGAAGTGGGAGGCCGTCGCCCGGCAGCCCACCCGGCCGCACTACCTCGTCTGCAATGCCGACGAGTCGGAGCCCGGGACGTTCAAGGACCGCGTGCTCATGGAGGGCGACCCGTTCGCGCTCGTCGAGGCGATGACGATCGCCGCGTACGCGACCGGCTGCGAGCGCGGCTACGTCTATCTCCGGGGCGAGTACCCCGAGGCGCTCCAGGCGCTCGAGGGCGCGCTCGCGGAGGGGCGCAGGCGCGGTTACCTCGGTGCGGACGTGATGGGCGAGGGCTTCTCGTTCGACGTCGAGCTGCGGCGCGGCGCGGGCGCCTACATCTGCGGGGAGGAGACGGCGATCTTCGAGTCGATCGAGGGGTATCGCGGCGAGCCGCGCAACAAGCCGCCGTTCCCCGTCGAAGCGGGCCTCTTCGGCAAGCCCACGGTCGTGAACAACGTCGAGACGCTGCTGAACGTGCTCGACGTCGTGCTTCGGTCCGGGCCGGCGTTCGCAGAGGTCGGTACCGAAGGCTCGACCGGCACGAAGCTCCTGTGCGTGTCCGGTCACGTCGAGCGACCCGGCACCTACGAGGTCACGTTCGGCGCGACGGTGCGCGACGTGCTCTCGCTCGCCGGCGGTGTCACGGGCGGACGTCGGCTCCAGGCTGTGCTCGTCGGCGGCGCGGCGGGAAGCTTCCTCGGGCCGGACGAGCTCGACGTGCCGCTCACGTTCGAGGGGACGCGGGCCGCCGGCACGACCCTCGGCTCGGGCGTCGTGCTCGTGCTGGACGACACGGTGGACCTCGGGCGGCTCCTGATGCGCATCGCGGCGTTCTTCCGGGACGAGTCGTGCGGCCAGTGCGCCCCCTGCCGCGTCGGCACGGTGCGTCAGGAGGAGGCGCTCGCGCGTCTCGTCGCCGGCGAGCCTCGCGGTGGACTCGAGCGCGAGCTCGCGCTGATTGCGGAGGTCGGTCAGTGCATGCGGGACGCGTCGATCTGCGGTCTCGGGCAGACCGCCTCGAGCGCCGTCGAGTCCGCGATCGGCCGCCTCCACGTGTTCGAGGAAGGAACGGGATGAGCGATCTTCTCGCGCCGCGGCGCATGGTCGAGCTCGAGGTGGACGGCGAAACCGTGCGGGTATTCGAAGGCGAGACGATTCTCGACGCGTGCAGCCGCCTCGGGATCGACACTCCCACGCTCTGCTACGGGGAGACGCTGCGGCCGGCGAACGTCTGCCGGGTGTGCGTGGTCGAGCTGGAGGGCGCGCGGGTGCTCGTGCCGGCGTGCTCGCGCAAGGCCGAGGCGGGCATGAAGGTGCGCACGGACTCGGAGCGCGTCAGGCTCTCCCGCAAGCTCGTGCTCGAGCTGCTCGCCTCGTCCGTCGACCTCTCCACGACACCGGTCGCGCCCGGGTACCTCGAGCGCTACGCCGCCGAGCCCGCGCGCTTCGGCCCGTCGGCACCGCCGACCGCCGACCGCGACCGTGCCCGCACCGGGCACCACGCCGTGCCCGACGGCCGTACGGCGGCGACCGTGCACCAGCCGGTGAAGGTCGACAACGAGCTGTACGTGCGCGACTACTCGAAGTGCATCCTCTGTTACAAGTGCGTCGACGCCTGCGGCGAGCAGCACCAGAACACGTTCGCGATCCACGTCGCAGGGCGCGGCTTCGACGCGCGGATCTCGACCGAGCTCGACACCCCGCTCCCGGAGTCGGCGTGCGTCTACTGTGGCAACTGCATCCAGGTCTGCCCGACGGGCGCGCTCATGTTCCGCTCCGAGCACGAGCTGCGGGAGGCGGGTAGCTGGCGGGAGGACGAGCAGACCGTGACCGAGACGACGTGCCCGTACTGCGGGGTCGGCTGCTCGGTCGAGCTCCACGTGCAGGACAACCGGATCGTGAAGGTGACGAGCGCGTCCGAGCACGACGTGACGCTCGGGAACCTCTGTATCAAGGGCCGCTTCGGCTTCGAGCACGTGCAGGGCTGAAGGACGGGGGCGTGGCCTCAGCCTCGCCCCTCTTCCCTGACCTCTCCGCTCCCGAGAAGCACCGTCGTCCCGTCCGCGCGTCGGAGCGCGAGGCGTCCGTCATCCGCGATGTGCTGGACGACGCCGTGCTCGCCACCGGCCTCGACGCGCCGGCCCCGCAGCACGTTTCGCGCCTCGAGCTCATCGAGCATCGGGGCGAGCCCGTGTCTGCGCCACGCGTCGTATCGGTGCTCGAGGATCTCGAGCAGCGTCACGAGGAGCTCGGCCCGGTGGGGCCGGTGTCCTGTGACGCTCGCGAGCGAGCCCGCCGGCACGGGCGTACCGTCCGGGAGCTCGGCGTCCTCCTGCGAGACGTTGATCCCGATCCCGCAGACCACGACGCCCGCGGAGAGCTCGAGGAGCACTCCCGCGACCTTGCGCCCGCGCAGCAGGACGTCGTTGGGCCACTTGATCCCGGCCGCGTCACGGGTCTCCTCGACCGTCTCTGCGACCGCGAGACCGGCAACGAGCGAGAGCTGTTGCACCGGCGCGGCGTCCGTCGGGCGAAGCAGCAGAGAGCAGAGGAGGGACGTCCCCGCGACGTCCTCCCAACGCCGCCCGGCGCGGCCGCGCCCCGCCGTCTGGTGCTCGGTCACCGCGACGGCCCCCTCCGGAAGCCCGGCGTCGCGCAGCATGTCCTGCGTCGACGCGCACGACTCGCGCCACAGGTACGGCTTTCCGAAGCGCCCCCGGAGCAGCGGCTCCACGACGGCGGGTGTGAGGGGTTTGTGGTGATTCACCACAAGCGTTGTCTACTCCTCGGGCGGTGTCGCGCGGCCGCGCTTCACGGATGAGCGGCGGCGCTTCGTCTCGAGCCGGCGCTCGACCGACGCCTTCGTCGGGCGGGTCGCGACGCGCCGCCGCTCGACCCGGAGCGCGTCACGGAGCTTCGCGACGAGTCGATCGACCGCGAGCTCGCGGTTCCGCGCCTGGCTCCGCTCGTCCTGCGCGACGGCCCGCAGCACCGGTCCCGCGGCCGCCTTGACCCGTCCCTTCTGCCGCTCGGTGAGCGCGGCGGAGGCGTCGACGTCGAACACTGCCTCCACGCGCGTCTCCGCCGTGTTCGCATGCTGGCCGCCCGGGCCCGAGGAGCGCGACACACGGAGCCGGATCTCCGAGACCGGGATGGAGACCGTGCGGGTCACGCGAATAGACTCCGCCTCCATGGCGTGCATTCTCCTGGACGTCGACGGGGTGCTGCACGTCTCCGGGGAGGCGATCCCGGGCGCGCAGGACGCGGTCACGCGGCTGCGGTCGGCCGGCCACGCGCTGCGGTTCGTGACGAACAACTCGACGCGCCCCCGCACCCGGCTGTGGGAGGAGCTGAAGGGCCTCGGCTTCGAGCTCGCAGAGGACGAGCTCCAGACCCCGGCCCTGGCGGCGGCGCACGAGCTTCGCGGAAAGCGCGTGTTCGCGCTCGTGATGAGCGGGGTCGTCCCCGAGCTCGAGGGGCTCGAGCTCGTCGGCGAGGGCGCGGAGGCGGTGCTCGTCGGCGGATGCGACGAGTCGTTCGAGCCGAACCAGGTGTTCCGCTACATGAACCTCGCGCGCGCCTTCGCCGAGATCCAGCTCGGGGCCGACCTGTACTGCCTGCACAAGAACCGCTGGTGGCAGACGAGCCGCGGGCCGCTCCTCGACGCGGGCGCGTTCGTCGCGGGCCTCGAGTACGCGACGGGCGTCGAGGCGGTCGTTCTCGGCAAGCCGAGCCCTGCGTACTACGCCGCCGCACTCGAGGCGCTCGGGGCGGAGCCGGAGCGCACATGGCTCGTCGGCGACGACCCGGAGTCCGACATCCGCGCGGCGCGCCTGTTCGGGATGCGGACGGCGCTCGTCCGGACGGGGAAGTTCCGGCCGGACACGCTCGAGGGGCTCGACCTCGCGCCGGACGCCGTGCTGAGCTCGATCGCCGACCTGCCCGCGCTGCTCGACCGCGAATGAGCGTCCGGGTCGGCACGGACCTGATCGAGATCGAGCGGATCAGGCTCGCGCTCGAGCGCCAAGGCTTCCGCGACCGCTGCTTCACGCCCGACGAGCAGGCCTACTGCGAATCCCGCCGGAACCCCGTCGAGTCGTACGCCGCCCGCTTCTGCGGCAAGGAGGCGGTCGGCAAGGCGCTCGGCTGCGGCGTTCTGTTCACCTGGAAGGAGATCGAGATCGTCGGGCCGCCGAAGCCGGGCGTAACGCTCACCGGCCGCACGCTGCGTTGGGCTCAACACGTCGGCATGCGCGAGATCGACGTCTCGCTGACCCACTCCCACACGATGGCGGCCGCAACCTGCGTCGCCGACCTTCTGGCGCCGGCGGCGCCGCGACCTCGCGCCTGATGCACGAGCCGCTCTACTCGGCAGATGAGATGCGCGCCGCGGAGGCGCGCTATCCCCGCTATCCGGACAGCGCCCACGAGTTGATGGAGCGGGCGGGACGGGCCGTCGCGGACGAGTGCATCCGCTCGTTCCCCGACGCGCGGCGCTTCGCGTTCGTCTGCGGCGGCGGGGCGAACGGGGGCGACGGCCGGATCGCCGCGGGACTCCTCCGCCAGGCCGGCCGCGAGACAGTCGAGACCGAGGACGTCGCCGGCGCCGACGTCGTCGTCGACGCGCTGTTCGGCACCGGGTTCCGCGGGGTGCCGCGACCCGAGGCCGCGGCACTCATCGAGCGGATCAACGGGAGCGGGGCACCGGTGCTGTCGGTCGACCTCCCTTCGGGCGTCGACGCGTCCACCGGTGAGATCGCCGGCGCCGCGGTGCGCGCCGACGTCACGGTGACGTTCCACGGCCGGAAGGTGGGGCTCGTGGTTGCGCCCGGCCGGTTTCACTCGGGGCGGGTGGTCGTCGCGCCGATCGGCCTCGAGCAGACGCCGACCGCGGTCGTGCGCGCCACGCCGGCGGTGCTCGCGCTCGTACCCCGCCGGCGCGCCGACGACTCGAAGTTCACCGCGGGCAGCCTTCTCGTCGTCGGCGGTGCCCCGGGGACGACGGGTGCGCCGGTCCTGTCGGCGACGGCCGCGCTCCGGGCCGACGCCGGGTACGTGACGCTCGCGGTCCCGCACGAATGCCTCCAGACCGCCGAGGTGCTCGCGCTCGAGCCGGTCAAGCGGGGATTCGACGCGGCGAGCGCGCTCGACACGCTGACGCCCGACCTCGAGCGGGCATCGGCGCTCGCGCTGGGGCCGGGCCTGGGACGCTCGGACGAGGCGCGCGCGCTCGTCCGCGACCTGCTGCGCGCGTCGCGGCTGCCCACCGTCGTCGACGCGGACGCGCTGTTCGGCCTCGAGCCGCTCGAGCGTGACGCGCCGACCGTGCTCACGCCCCATGCGGGCGAGCTCGCGCGCCTCCTCGACGCCGACTCGGCCTGGGTCGCGGCCCACCGGCTCGAGGCCGCCGCGCGGTGCGCGGAGCGGTTCGGCGCGGTCGTCCTCCTCAAGGGCGCCGACTCGATCGTGCACGCTCCGGACGGCCGGACGGTCGTGTGCGACACCGGCCCCGCGGCGCTCGCGACCGCCGGTACGGGCGACGTCCTGACCGGCGTCGTCGGCGCCTTTCTCGCGAAGGGGCTCGACGCAACCGACGCCGCGGCCGCCGCGGCCGTCGCGCACGGGCTCGCCGCCGCCTCCGTCCGGCACGCCGCGGGTCTCGTCGCGTCCGACGTCGCGGCTGCGCTGCCGGCAGCCCTCTCCTAGCCGTTCGTCCAGAGACGGCGCCTCACCACCGTGAGGTACCCCGTCCGGGGGAGTGCTCGTGCGCCTGTGCGACCGAAACCTGGCGTGCCCAGTCACACCCTCAAGGAGAAGACATGGTCAATCGGAAGCGCAAGCGCCGCATCGCGCTCGTCGCCCTCCTCGCCTTCGTGCTGGGGACGACGGCGTTCGCCTATGCGGCGGGCATGACGTTCGGCGGCGCGACCAACGCAGGTCACGCCGGTCAGGGCTCCGGCGCGATCAGCGGCTACAACGTGCACGACATCCACTACACGCTGGACGACACGGACCCGAGCACCATCACGAAGGTGGTGTTCTCGCTCACACCGAACACGGCGACATCGGTCAAGGCGAGGATCGACTCGGGCGCGTGGGTCACCTGCAGCGGTGGGACGTCCCCGTGGACGTGCATCCTCACGGCTGACACCTCTGACGCCGGCAGCCTCGAAGTGGCGGCAGCCGACTGACGAAGGCCCTTCGCTCCGGCCGGGACCACCGGGTTCCGGCCGGAGGGTCGCCTCCGATGACACGCTCCCCCCGCACCTACGTCGGCGTCGCCGTCACCGTCGCGTTCTTCGCGATCGGGTGGTGGCTCCTGGGCCCGTCCCAGCTCGGCGGCC
>DASSUT010000074.1:0-8048 GCA_035706725.1 Gaiella sp.
CCGGATCGGCATCTTGACCGGGGGTGGCGACTGCCCCGGACTGAACGCCGCGATCCGCGCGGTCGTGACCCGCGCCACCGGGACGCACGGCGTCCAGGTGATCGGCATCCTCGACGGGTGGGACGGGCTCATGGAGGGCCGGATGCGGCCGATGGACCGCGACGCGGTGCGCGGGCTCCTCCAGCGGGGCGGCACCGTGCTCGGCACGTCCCGGCGGGACCCGTACGTCCACGGCGACGGTGCGGAGTCGCTGATTCCCACGCTCGAGCGCGAGGGGATCGACGCGTTGATCGTGGTCGGCGGCGACGGGACGCTCCGCACCGCCGACCGGCTGTCCGCCGAGGGGATCCCGATCGTCGGCGTGCCGAAGTCGATCGACAACGACATCGCGGGCACCGACGCGACGATCGGCTTCGACACCGCGGTGCAGATCGCGACGGAGGCGATCGACCGCATCACGACCACGGCCGAGTCGCACGACCGCGTGATGGTCGTGGAGGTGATGGGACGCACGCAGGGATGGATCGCCACGCACGCCGGCATGGCCGCCGGCGCCGACGCGATCCTCGTCCCGGAGGAGCCGTACGACCTCGACGAGGTCGCGGCGCTCGTTCGGTCGCGTGCGGCCCGGGGACGGCGGTACTCGGTCGTGGTCGTCGCCGAGGGGGTCGCGCCGCCGGCCGGCACCCGGGTCGTCACGCAGATCGACGCGTTCGGGTTCGAGCGGCTCGGCGGCGTGTCGACGCTGATCGCCGCCCGGATCGAGGAGCTCACCGGGTTCGAGGCACGTGTGGCCGTGCTCGGCCACATCCAGCGCGGCGGCGTGCCGAGTGCGCGCGACCGGGTGCTCGCGACGCGGCTGGGCATCCACGCCGCGGACGTCGTCGCGGAGGGCCGGTTCGGGCGGATGGTCGCGATCCGAGGCGACGAGATCGTCGACGTCCCGCTCGCGGACACGGTGGTCGAGCCGCGGAGCGTCCCGCCCGACCAGTACGAGGCGGCGCGGATCTTCTTCGACTCGCGGACGGTGCCAGCGGCTAGTCGAGGAGCAACGCGTCCGTCGGCGCGTACCCGTCCGTGAGCAGCGGCACGTCGCGGGAGGGCACGGGGCGCTGCCAGCGGTCGCGGATCGCGGCAGCGAGCGTCGGCGCGGCCGGCGCGCGGCGCCTGCGGACGTCGGCCCACGCATCCGCAAGCTGAGCGGGGCTCGGCGCGGCGCGGTCGGTCGCGACGAGGATGATGTTTCGGATCTCGTCGGGGACCCGGTCGAAAGGCCCCTCGTAGACCGGGTGGAGGATCACCGTCGGGAACACGGCCGCGTACGTCTTCCAGAACGCGCGCGTGATCCGCGAGCTCGAGCCGGAGAGGGCGCCGATCACGTTCGCGGCGACCACGCCGCCGGGCGCCAGCCGGTCGTGCAGCAGCTCGACGAACTCGAGCGTGGTCAGGTGGAACGGCACGCCGTCCGCGTAGAACGCGTCGAGCAGGATCACGTCGTAGCGCTCGTCGTGACGCTGGAGGTGGCGGCGCCCGTCGTCGACCTCGACGTCGATCCGCTCGTCGTGCGGCAGCGCGAACCACCTGTAGGCGGTCTCGACGACGGCCGGGTCGAGCTCCACGACGGTGAGCCGCACGTCCCCGAAGTCGCGCCAGATCCGCTTCGGCGCCGAGGCGCCCCCGAGCCCGATCACGAGGATCCGCTTCGCCTCCGGGTTGTACGCGAGGCCGAGCTCGAGGTAGTCCGTATACGCGAAGCGCGTTCGAAACGGCTGCCCGATGTACATGCCGCTCTGGAACGAGCTGTCGAAGCGCAGGTACCGCGAGCCCTCGGCGTCGACCACGAGCAGCCGGTGGTAGCGCGTGTCGCGCGCCTCGCGCACCGTGAACCCCGTCCCGACCGCTTCCGCGACCTCGGCGGGATCGAGCTTGCGCGGCGTGCGGGCATCGCGCTGGCGGTAGAGCGGCGACCAGTTCTTCGCAGCGAGACCCTCGAGCCGCCCGCCGGAGGTGTCGGGCGCGAGCGCCCCTACGGCCAGCACGGCGGCGCCGGCCCCGGCCGCGAGCACTGCGGCGGGGATCCACACGCGCTCGACCACTGCGACCGCGGCGGCCGCCCCGAGTAGCACGACCGCGCCGACCGCGAGCACCTGGTCGGTGCCGTACTCGGGCACGAGCCAGAACGCGGTGGCGAACGTCCCGGCGATGCTCCCCGCCGTCGAGATCGAGAACAGCCGACCCGCCGTCCGTCCGAGGCGGTCGAGCGACCTGGCGGCGAGCCTGACCGCGATCGGCGAGACGGAGGCGAGGACGACGCTCATCGGCCCGAACAGGACGACGGACGCGAGGAGTGGGTCGAGACGTGGCCCGGGATCCCAGCTCACGATGCGGTCGAGCACCCACTGGTCGGCGAGCGGGATCGCGAGCACGAGCACCGCGCCCAGCGCGATCGCGCCGAGAAGCAGAAACGGCGACGGCCACCGGTCCGCGAGCGCGCCGCCGATCCAGTAGCCGAGCGCAAGGCCGCTGAGCACGACCCCGATCAGCGCTCCCCAGACGTACAGCGAGCTCCCGAAGGTCGGCGCGAGCACGCGGCTCGCGGCGATCTCCACGCCGAGCAGGACGGCGCCCGAGAGGAAGACCGCGACCGCGAGCGCGGGTGCGGCGAGCGGCGTGCCGCGCCGTTCCATCGCGCTAAGGGTAGATGCGGTAGACGCGGAGCCATGGCCGGCCGCGCCTCGAGCTCGGAGCCGTGTACGCGGGCCGGAGTGACGCGACCGCGCGGTAGAAGCGCGCCTCGCGTGGGTAGTCGCCGGCCGCCGCGAGCACGCGGTCGGTGACGGAGCCTCCGACGACGAGCCAGGTGACGCCCGCCGAGCGGAGCTCGCCGAGGTCCCGCCTCGGGTCGAACGCCCGGTGCGGGCCGGGCAGCTCGAGCCGTACCACGCGGCGACCGGCGAGCGGAAGCGTGGACGGGTCGGCCGCGATCGTGTCGGTCGCAGGCACGGTCCGGTCGATCCACGCGGCCGCGTCGAGCCGGCTGTCCCGCCCGGTGAGCGCCGCCGCGTCGTCGATCGACCACCAGAGGGGGACCACGGAGACGACGACCGCTGCGACGGCGAGCGGCGCGCTGCTGCCGGCGAGCACGGCGACGACGGGGACGAGCGGCAGGACGTAGCGGTCGAAGTGCGCCTCGATCGGCATCAGCGAGAGGCAGTACGCGGCGGCGAAGGAGAGCAACACGAGGTCGGCGCGCCTCCTGCGGCGGATCGCGAACACGAGAGCGGCCAGCGCGACGAGGACGAGCGGGCCGGCGGTGTCCCAGAGCCGTTCACCGAACGCGAGCGGGGTCGGCGGATCGCCCTCGAAGCCGAGCCACCCGTCGTGCGCGAGCCGCTGGACGCGGGTCACGTCGTCCCAGGCAGCCCCGGCGTGGATCAGCACGAACGGGCTCGTGACCGCGAACGCCGCCGCCGCGAGGCCGAGCGCGACGGCGGTGCGCCGCCACCGGCCGTAGCCCGCGACCAGGAGCGGTACCACGAGCACGACGCCGGGGTACTTCGCCGAGGTCGCGAGGCCCGCCGCCACCCCGGCCCACTCGAGGCGCCCGGTGACGAGCAGGGCGAGGCAGGCGGTCATCCCGAGCGTGAGCAGCACGTCGGTGACGGCCATCCGCGAGTACGCGACGTGGGTCGTCGCGACCGCAACCCCCAACGCGCCGGTAAGCGCGGCGAGGCGCCCGTACGCGACGCGCCCGAGCCACCATGCCGCCGCGACTCCGAGCACCCCGATCGCGATCGCGACGCCGCGGGCGGTACCGTACGACGGCGCGTCGAGCCCGATCTGCGACGGCGAAAGCAGCAGGAAGAGAAGGCTCGGGTAGTCGTACCAGCCGGGATCGAGGCCCCCGCCATGGACGATCTCCCACGCGCGGGGGACGATGTTCGTCTCGTCCGGGTTGAGCAGCGGCAGCGGCAGGCCCGAGCCGGATCCCACGACCCGGAGGGCCGCGGCGAGGACGAGGATCGCCGCGGCCGGGGCGGCCTCGACGACCGCGGACGACCGGAGAGCTCGCACGCGCGCCGGTCGACGTCTTACACGTCGGGAACGGCGTCGCCGACGAGAGCCTCGACGTCGCCGGTCACGAGCACCGCATCCACGCCTGCGCGCTCGAGGACCTCGACGTCGTCGCGCGAGGCGTCGGCGAGCTCGGCGATCGCCAGCTTCCCGGCGGGCACGTCGGGCAACAGCTCGAGGAGGCGATCGACTGCGGGCTGCTCGGTCTCCGCGCGCTCGGCGCTGAGCAGGACGATCTCCGGGTCGAGGTGCTCCAGCACGCGCTCGAGCTCGTCGTCGTCGCGGACGCGCACGACGAGCTCCAGCCCGAGCGCGTGACAGCGCTCGGCGAGCCCGTGCAGCGCGTCGTCGTCGTCACCTTCGAGTAGGAGCACGACCGCCGCCGCGGCACTCGCGGCCGCGTCGTCGGGCTCTGGGCCGTAGGCGAGAACGGGCAGCGCGACCTCTTCACCGAGCATCGCGTGGGGCCCGCGGACGACGACGCCTTCCGCGCCGCGCTCCTCGGCGCGCCGTGCTGCGTCGCCTGTGCCGACCTCCACGAGCACCGAGATCCCGTCGCCCTCCGAGATCGCCTGGCTCAACCGTCGGTCCGTCACGCTGCCGGATGCTAGATGATCGGCGGTGGGCCTCATCGCGGCCCGCTCATGGAGACAGCGACGCCGCGGCCGCGTAGGCTCGGGCGGTGCCGGACGTCAAGCGTGTCTGCCTGCTCGGCGCGGAATCGACCGGCAAGACGACGCTCGCGCGTGTGCTCGCGACGCGGTTCGAGACCGTCTGGAACCCCGAGTACGGCCGGCCGTACACGCAGATCGGGCGCCCGGCCGGCGCCCCGTGGACGAGTTGGGAGTTCACGCACATCGCTCGGATTCACTGCTGGTACGAGGACTTCCTCGCCGGCCTCGCCCGGCGCGTCCTGTTCAGCGACACTGACGCGTTCACGACCGCCCTGTTCCACCAGGTCTACCTCGGGACGCCCGCGACCGGCTTCGAGGACCTCGTGGCACGGAGCTACGACCTGTTCGTGGTCTGCGGCCTCGACGTCCCGTGGCGGCACGACGGCATACGGGAGTTCGAGAGGCAGCGCCTGTGGATGCACGAGCGCTACGTGCAGCGGGCCCACGAGAGCGGCAGCCCGTGGCTGCTCGTCGAGGGACCGCGGGAGGAACGGCTCGAGGCCGCGGCGGCGGCGGTCGAGCGGGTGCTCGGGGGCGCGCCGGCTCTGTAGTCGGGGTCGGGCCGTGGGTCACGCAGCGTTCGACGCGCGACCGTTACGAACAAGGCACGAAGTCGGCACAGATCGGTCGCCAAGAGTGACAACGGAGACGATAGAATAGTCAGTGGGTGGTGGGTTGGGGTGCCCCGAGGGAGGTGCCGCGTTCAGCGGCCGATGGGGTGCCAGACGGTCTTGAGCTCCATGAAGGCCGCGATCTCCCAGGGGCTGCGGTCCTCTTGCGCCCGGACGACCCGCTTGACGTTCTCGGCCGCGAGCTCCTCGAGCGCGGCCGCGTCGCCGTCGGCGCCGGTGACGTCGATCGCGTTCACGTCCATGTGGCCGGCGAGCACCGGCGCGAGCTCGGAGCGGAGGCCGGTCAGGACGTTGACCGCTCCCGCCGGCACGTCCGAGGTCGCGACGGCCTCCGCGAGCTCGATGGCGGCGAGCGGATGCGTCTCCGAGGCCACGGCGACGACCGCGTTCCCGCCGACGAGTGCGGGCACGAGCCGCGAGACGAGCCCGTCGAGCGCAGGCTCGTCGGGCGCGACGATCGCGACGACACCGGTCGGCTCCGGGATCGTGAAGTTGAAGTACGGGCCGGCGACGGGGTTCGAGGAGCCGAGCACCTGCGCGAGCTTGTCCGCCCAGCCCGCGTACCAGACGACGCGGTCGATCGACCGGGTGACCTCGCGTCGGCTGCCGCACGCGGCGGCGAGCGCCGACGTTCGCGTCTCCATCGTCTCCGCGAGCCGGTAGAGCACCTGCCCGCGGTTGTACGCGGTCGCTCCGCTCCAGCCCGCCACGGCCTTGCGCGCGGCGACGACGGCGTCGCGGACGTCCTTGCGCGACGCGCGGGCGACGTTGTGGCCCTCGACCTCGAGTGTCCTGCCCGACTCGGAGCGCGGGAACGCACCGCCGAGGAACAGCTTGTACGTCTTCCGGACGGGCAGCCGGTCGCTCACTCGAACCTCAGGTACGGCTCGAGCCCGTGCCGCCCGCCCTCGCGGCCGAAGCCGGACTCCTTGTAGCCGCCGAACGGGGACGCGGGGTCGAACCGGTTGAACGTGTTGCCCCATACGACGCCGGCGCGCATGCGCTCGGCCATCCAGAGGATCCGGGAGCCCTTCTCCGTCCACACGCCGGCCGAGAGCCCGTACATCGTGTTGTTCGCCTTCTCGACCGCCTCGTCGGGCGTCCGGAACGTGAGCACGCTCAGCACGGGGCCGAAGATCTCCTCCCGGGCGATGCGGTGGCTCTGCGCGACGTTCGTGAACACGGTCGGCGCGAACCACCAGCCCTTCTCCGGGAGCCGGCAGGGCGGCTGGTAGAGCTCGGCGCCCTCGTCGATCCCGCTCTGCACGAGCTCGGCGATCTTCTCGAGCTGCCCGCTCGAGTTGATCGCCCCGATGTCCGTGTTCTTGTCGAGCGGGTCGCCGACGCGGAGCGTCGCCATCCGCCGCTTCAGCTTCCGCACGACCTGGTCGGCGATCGACTCCTGGACGAGGAGCCGCGAGCCCGCGCAGCAGACGTGGCCCTGGTTGAAGTAGATGCCGTTCACGATCCCCTCGACCGCCTGGTCGAGCGCGCAGTCCTCGAACACGACGTTCGCGGCCTTCCCGCCGAGCTCGAGCGTGAGCGAGACGTCCCGGCCGGCCAACTCGCGCTGGATCGCCTTGCCGACCTCGGTCGACCCTGTGAACGCGACCTTGTCGATGCCTTTCGCGCGCACGAGGTGGGCGCCGGTCGAGCCGTCGCCGGTGACGATGTTCACGACGCCCGGCGGCACCTCCGCCTGGCGGCACACGTCCGCGAAGAGAAGCGCGGTCAGCGGCGTGGTCTCGGCCGGCTTGAGCACCACGGTGTTGCCAGACGCGAGCGCGGGCGCGATCTTCCAGGCGAGCATCAGGAGCGGGAAGTTCCACGGCACGATCTGCGCCGCGACGCCGAGCGGTCGCGGGCGCCGGCCGGGGAACGCGTACTCGAGCTTGTCGGCCCACCCGGCGTAGTAGAAGAAGTGCGCGGCGGCGAGGGGGATGTCGACGTCGCGCGACTCCTTGATGGGCTTCCCGCCGTCGAGCGATTCGGCGACCGCGAGCTCCCGCGAGCGCTCCTGCAGGATCCGGGCGATCCGGAACATCACCTTCGCGCGCTCCGCCGGCCTGCGCCTGCTCCACCCGCGGAACGCGTCACGCGCGGCGTCGACCGCACGCGCGACGTCTCTTGGCCCGGCCTGCGCGACCTCGGCCAGCGGCTCCTCGCTCGAAGGCGACACCGTCGTGAACCACGACCGCGAGCGCGGCGCGACCTCCTTGCCGCCGATGAAGAGGCCGTAGCGGTCCGCGAACGAGACGATCTCGCGCGCCTCGGGAGCGGGGGCGTACTCCCAGGCGGCGGGCGAGGCGACTTCCGTCCGCTGCTTCTCGACCGCGCCCATCAGTCGAGCGTGAACTCGTCGGGCGACCGGTAGATCCCGGTGCGCTGCTTGCGGAGCTGGAGCAGAAGGTCGTTGAGGAGCGACGAGGCGCCGAGCCTGAACCGGTCGGGCGTGAGCCACTCGACGCCGAGCGTCTCGTGGACGAGGCAGAGGTACTGGATCGCCTGCCTCGCCGTCCGGATCCCACCCGCCGGCTTCATGCCGACGACGAGCCCCGTCTCGTCGTAGACGTCGCGAATCGCCTCGAGCATGCACAGCGTGACGGGCAGCGTCGCGGCCGGCGAGATCTTCCCCGTCGACGTCTTGATGAAGTCCGCGCCGGCGGCG
>DASSUT010000075.1:0-2388 GCA_035706725.1 Gaiella sp.
GGGACGCCTGCTGTTCGCGCTCGTCGCGCCGAACCCGGGCTGCGAGGTGCTCGAGATCGGCGGCTCCCGGGGCTATTCGACCATCTGGCTCGCCGCGGCGGCGAGAATCCTCGGCGGCCGGGTCGTCTCGCTCGAACAGGATGCCGCCAAGATCGAGGCGTGGCGACGCAACGTCGCCGAGGCGGGCCTCGACGAATGGGCGGAGCTCGTGACCGGCGACGCGCGTGAGACGCTGCCCGCGCTCGAGGAGGGGTGGGACGTGGTGTTCGTCGATGCCTGGAAGGACGACTACGAGTGGTACTTCCAGACCGTCCGGCCAAAGCTCGAGCCAGGTGCCGTCGTGATCGCCGACAACGTCTCCTCGAGCGAGGCCGTGCAGGCGTACGCGCGTGCGCGCCAGGCCGACCCGACGCTCGTCTCGGTCACCGTCCCGATCGGCCACGGTCTCGAGGTGACGACCCTGCTGAAACCGCCGCCCGCACCTCGGTCAACCGAATAGCGGTCAGGCGCGGCAGCCCCGCGAGCCGCACGAGCCTCCGGGCAAGGCTCAGCTCCGTCGCCGCGTAGCGGCGCTCGCCCGCGAGGTTCCTGAGCTCCCACGGGTCCCGTCGTAGGTCGTAGAGCTCACGCCAGCCGTTGTCGTAGGCGACGTAGAGGAACCGGCGCGTCCTGACCGCGCGGAACGGAGGCGGCCCGCCCCGGCGCAACTGGCCGGGGCCGCGGTACTCGACGAGACCGCTCGTCCGCCAGTGCCCGCCACTCCGCCCATGGAGCAGAGGCAGGAGGCTTCGGCCGTCTTCGGCGAGACCCGGGTGGACGCCTGCGAGCGCCGCGATCGTCGGAGCGAGGTCGGTGTTGAGGACCAGATGCGGGTCGACGGTGCCGTCCCCTGCCTGCCAGGGCGTGCGCACGACGAGCGGCAGATGGATGGACTCCTCGTACGGCCAGATCTTCCCGCCGAGCCGGTGCTCGCCCCACAGAAAGCCGTTGTCGCTGACGTAGACGATCAGGGTCCGGTCGAGCTGCCCACGTCGCCTGAGCGCACGCACGATCTCCCCGACCGAGCGGTCGAGCGAGCGAAGCGTCTCGAGCTGGCGGCGACGGACCTCGTTCAGCTCGTAGTCGATGCCTCCCTCGGTGAACGACCGCTCGAACCGCGCATGCCAGGGCTTGTCTGAGATGTCCGCCTCGTCGAACGCCGGTGAGCGCAGCGGCGGGAGCCGCCCGATGCTGCCCCGGTCGATCGGTGCCGGAATCGCGGGCAGATGAGGCGCCACGGGCGCGAAGTAGAGGAAGAACGGGCCCCGGGCCGAGCGCAGGAACCCGACCGCCTTCCGGGTCAGCACGGTCGTCGAGTAGTCCTTCGGCCGTCGACCGTAGTACACCTCGCGGCCGTTCTCGTCGAGGGTGTACCGGTAGTAACGCTCCTCGGGGACGCTGTCGAGCGCGACCCAGCGGTCCCAGCCGGGCGGGATTCGGTGATCGCCGTCGAGCGTGTAGTCGTTCAGGTACTTGCCGACGAGCGCGGTCGTGTAGCCCGCGTCGTGGAGCCAGGTCGCGAGCGTGGATCGCTCGTCGAAGCTCGCGTAGCCGTGCGGGCCGAAATTCGCCGTCACGCCGGTGTGGTCGGGAGACCGTCCGGTGAGGATCGTCGCCCGCGAGGGAGCGCACTCGGGCGTCGTCGCAACGTACTGGGCGAAGCTGACGCCGTGCCGGGCGAGCAGCCGCTGGACGTTCCGCATCCCGCTGTTTTCGTCGAGCCGCTCGTCGTCCGCGACGATCACGACCACGTTGAGCCGCGGAGGCGCCGACGGCGCGCCCACGGCACCCGAGTCGCGCCCGATCCCGAGCGCGACGGAGGCGGCAGCGGCGACCACCGAGCCGAGCATCTGCCACCGCATCGACCGGAACGGTAGCGCGTCCGCGTTGCGTCCTGCTCCGCGTCCGCGTCCGTTGCTATGGTGCGCATACCGCGGAAAGGAGGTGGTCGGGTGTCAGATTCGTGCAGTACCGGCAGTGGAGGTACCGACGGGTAGAGGCGTGTCCCCGGGACCTACGGGGAATCGCCATAGCCACGCGTAGGGGACTCGCGCTTCGCGCCGCCGACCACCTCATTGGTCTGGCTGGAAGCGCCTCTACCAATCCAACGTCGTGTACCGAGCCGAGAGCGGCGCTCTGGCGAGAGCCGCCCGATGGGCGGCTCTCGGCTTTCCTGCGAGCATCCATTCGGCTCGCGCCGAACGGATGCCGCAAACTCCCTCGGCCCGGCTTTGCCGGGCCAAGGGCACATCCCTGAAGTGGACTGCCGGCTTCGCCGGCGTCCGAACTGCGGCTTTCTCCAGGCCTCCGAACTGCGCCGTTAAGCGGCTTGCACTGCTCGCCGCAGCT
>DASSUT010000076.1:0-4070 GCA_035706725.1 Gaiella sp.
CCCCAGGACAGGATTCCGCTGTCGAGCGCGCGTACGGCGTTTCTCGAGGCGCTGTCGAGCTTCGGCGTCGACTACGGGAACGGCGTCGACGAGGCCGTCGCCGAGTCGTTCCCCGCGAGCGACGCGCCCGCCCACTCCGACCCCGGGGCACTCGAGCCCCTGATCGGACAGGTCGCGGCCGCCCCGCTCGCCGTCGCGCCCACCTGGACGAGCGGCATTCCCTGCGAGCTCGACGGCGAGGTCGTCCGCCTCGCCCACGGCTCGGTCGTGATCGCGGCGATCACGTCGTGCACGAACACGTCGAACCCTTCGGTGATGGTCGCCGCGGGGCTGCTCGCGAAGAAGGCGGTCGAGCGCGGCCTCGACCGGCGTCCGTGGGTCAAGTCGAGTCTCGCGCCCGGTTCCAAGGTCGTCACCGAGTACCTCGAGAAGGCCGGGCTCACCCCGTACCTCGAGGCGCTCGGGTTCCACACGGTCGGCTACGGGTGCACGACGTGCATCGGGAACTCGGGGCCGCTGCCCGAGCCGGTCTCCGAGGCGATCGCCGAGGGCGACCTCGTCGCGTGCTCGGTCCTCTCGGGAAACCGCAACTTCGAGGCGCGCATCCACCCCGAGGTGAAGGCGAACTACCTCGCGAGCCCGCCGCTCGTCGTCGCCTACGCGGTCGCGGGGAAGATGGACCTCGACCTCTCGAGCGAGCCGCTCGGCCACGACGCAAACGGCGAGCCGGTCTTCCTCTCGGAGCTCTGGCCCTCCGCGGAGGAGGTGCGCGAGACCGTCGAGGGCTCGATCGGCCGCGAGATGTTCGAGCGCACGTACGCGGACGTCTACACGGGGGACCCCGCGTGGCGGGAGCTGGACATCCCCAGCGGGGATCTCTACGCCTGGAGCGACGACTCCACGTACGTCCGGCGTCCACCGTACTTCGACGGCATGTCGCTCGACCTCGGGGCGGTGGAGGACGTCCACGGCGCCCGCTGCCTCGTCTCGCTCGGCGACTCCGTGACCACCGACCACATCTCGCCGGCCGGCTCGATCAAGCCGGAGTCACCTGCGGGGCGCTACCTGGTCGACCACGGCGTCGAGCGGAGGCAGTTCAACTCCTACGGCTCGCGGCGTGGCAACCACGAGGTCATGGTGCGCGGAACCTTTGCGAACGTCCGGCTCCGCAACCTGCTCGTGCCCGGGTCGGAGGGCACGTGGACCGTCCACCTCCCCTCGGGCGACGAGATGTCGATCTTCGAGGCGGCCGAGCGCTACCTCGCCGAGGGCGTGCCGACGATCGTGCTCGCAGGCACGGAGTACGGCTCGGGCTCGTCGCGCGACTGGGCCGCGAAGGGCCCGAACCTCCTGGGGGTGAAGGCCGTGATCGCGGAGAGCTACGAGCGGATCCACCGCTCGAACCTGCTGATGATGGGCGTGCTCCCCCTCCAGTACCTCCTGGGCGAGACCCGCGAGTCGCTCGGCCTGACCGGGCGCGAGACGTTCTCGATCACGGGCGTCGAGAACGGCGAGGCGCGCGAGGTGACCGTGCGTGCCGACGACGTCGAGTTCCGGGCGACGCTGCGGCTCGACACCCCTCGCGAGCGCGAGTACCTCCGCCACGGCGGCATCCTCCCGTACGTCCTGCGGCGGCTGCTCGCGGCGTAACCGTCGGCGATCGGCTGACAACGCTTGTGGTGAATCACCACAAGCGTTGTCAGCGCGCGCTCCTCCCTTGACGGCAGTGGCCGGCGCGGCCGATCAGACGAGGAGCTGAACGTCGACGCCGAGGGCGCGGTAGACGTCGAGCGCGCGCTCGTCGCGCGTCGCCAGTGGCAGGTCGTGCGCGACGGCAACCGCGCCGACCATCGCGTCGTAGACGGCGCCCCCGGCGATGCCGAGGTCGGCGAACCGGCCCAGCAGCGCCTCGGCGTCGCGGGCGCCGAGAAAACGGGTGCCAGGGAAGCTCGCCTCGAGGAGGCGCGAGACGACGTCGGGCGCTCGCCGCGCGGGCGCGGGAAGTCGCGTGAGGACGGAGTACGTCTCGAACGCCGCGTGTCCCGCGAGGCCGACGCGCTTCCGGCCGACGGCGCGCGTCGTCGCCGTGTGATGCTCGTGGTCCGCGACGACGAGAGCGACGGCGACGCTCGTGTCGACGAGGAGGTCGCCGTCGCGAGCGGAGCTACCGCTGCTCGCCATCGAGGAGCTCGCGGACGAGCGCGTCGTCGACGGCGACCCCCGCGGCGGGGATCACGAGTCGTCCTCCGACCTCGACGAGCCCTTTGCCGGCGACCGGCTCGATCCGCACCGCTGCGCCCTCGACCGTGATCTCGACCTCTCCCGGTGCAATTCCGACCCGATCCCGCAGGACACGAGGGATTACCACTCGGCCTGCCTTGTCGATGGTAGTACGCATGGAATCACGTTACCATGGAAAGCTCCGGGAAGGGTCTGGCGGCACACAGTCTGCGCCACGCCAAATGAGGTCGGACATCCCCTGCCCCTAGACTGAGCGCTCGTGCCGAAGCCACGTCTCCTCGCCGTCGCGTCGGCGATCGACCTCGACTTCCGCTACGGCTGCACGCCCGCGTGGTGGCAGCTCTGGAAAGGTCTCTACGAGGCGGGCGTCGACCTCGTCGTCACGCCCTACCGCGGCCGGCCCGTGGAGTCGCCGTGGTGGCGGACGGCGACGAACCCGACGTACCGCGAGGCCGAGGGCTACGCGGCGGTGCGCGGTGGGCTCGCGCGGCTGAAGGGCGACCGCTACCTCCGGCGCGCGGAGGACAGCCCGGAGGACACCGCCTTCGACCGCCTCACGCGCGAGACGATCTGGAAGGTCGTGACGCCACGCTGGCGCCGTCACCTCGACCGGCTCGTGGAGCGGGAGCGGCCGGACGCCGTCCTCGTGTTCACGGTGCCGATGGCCCACTTCCGCGGCATCCCCACGTACCTGCGCGAGCGCCACGGCGTCCCGGTCGTCTTCTACGACGGGGACGTGCCCATGAGCCTGCCGGAGTTCGGCGGCATGGACACCGGGTTCAACTACTACCACGGCGCCGATCCGTCCGAGTACGACCTCGTGCTGTCGAACTCCGAGGGCGGGCTCGGGCGGCTTCGCGAGCTCGGCGCACGCCGCGCCGAGTGGGTTCCGTGGGCCGCCGACCCCGAGTTCTTCCGGCCGCTCGAGGTCGAGAAGGAGCACGACGTGTTCTTCTACGGCTACGGGGACAAGTTCCGCCGCGAGTGGATGGCGGCGCTCGTCGGCGAGCCGAGCCGCGCCGACCCGCGGATCGACTTCGCGCTCGGCGGCCGCGACTTCCAGGGCGACGTCGGGGGCGCACGGCTCCTCGGCGACGTGCCGTTCAACGTCTTCGCGCGGGCGATCTCCGCGGCGCGGATCAACCTCAACATGACGAGGAGGGCGCACGCGAGCGTCGAGGGCTCGTCGACCTGCCGCCCCTTCGAGCTCGCGTCGGCAGGCGCAGCGATCGTGTCGAACCCGCACGCGGGCATCGAGAACTGGTTCGAGCCGGGCGAGGAGCTCGTCGTGGTCGAGGACGCCGCAGAGGCGCTCGAGACGTACCACATGCTGCTCGACGACCCCGCTCAGGCCGCGGCGATGGGGGCGCGTGCGCGCGAGCGCGTGCTCGACGAGCACACGTACGCGCACCGCGCGCGGCTGATGCTGCGCCTGCTCGAGCTCGGCGCGGCGGTGCCCGCGTGAGCCCGCGGACGGTCGCCGTCGTGCCTGCGTTCGACGAGGAGGAGGCGATCGCGGGGGTCGTCCGCGACGTCAGAGCGTTCGACCCGGAGATCGACGTCGTGGTCGTCGACGACGGATCGCGCGACCGCACCGCCGACGCGGCTGCGGCCGCCGGAGCCGTCGTCGTCCGGCTCCCCTTCAACCTCGGGATCGGCGCGGCGGTGCAGACGGGGTTCCGGTACGCGCTCGAGCGCGACTACGACGTCGCGGTGCGGCTCGACGGGGACGGCCAGCACGACGCAGCGGAGCTCCCGAAGCTCCTCGCGCCGCTCGAGCGCGACGAGGCCGACGTGGTGACCGGCTCGCGGTTCCACGGAGACGACGG
>DASSUT010000077.1:0-2620 GCA_035706725.1 Gaiella sp.
TGAACGACGACGTCGCGGTGCTGTTCGTCCGCCCTCGGGGCTGGCACCTCGAGGAGCGGCACTTCTCCGTCGACGGCGCGCCGATCTCCGCGAGCCTGTTCGACTTCGGCCTCTACTTTCTGCGCAACCACGGGCGGAACGGGCGCTATCTCTACCTTCCGAAGCTCGAGTCCCACCACGAGGCGCGCCTGTGGAACGACGTCTTCGTCTTCACGCAGGAGCGGCTCGGCGTGCCGCAGGGGACGATCAAGGCCACGGTCCTGATCGAGACGATCCTCGCCGCGTTCGAGATGGACGAGATCCTCCACGAGCTGCGCGAGCACTCGGCGGGCCTCAACGCCGGCCGCTGGGACTACATCTTCAGCGTGATCAAGAAGCTCGGGCACCGGCCCGAGTTCGTGCTCCCGGACCGCGCGGACGTCACGATGGCGGTGCCGTTCATGCGCGCGTACTGCGAGCTCCTCGTGCGCACGTGTCATCGCCGCGGCGCACACGCGATGGGCGGCATGGCGGCGTTCATCCCCTCCCGCCGCGACGCGGAGGTGAACGCGCTCGCGCTCGAGAAGGTGCGCGAGGACAAGGACCGGGAGGCGGCACAGGGGTTCGACGGCACCTGGGTGGCGCATCCCGACCTCGTGCCGGTCGCGCAGGAGTCGTTCGACCACGTGCTCGGCGCCCGGCCGAACCAGATCGAACGGACGCGCGACGACGTGCGCGTGGACGCCTCGGCGCTGCTCGACGTCGCGTCCACGCCGGGCGCGATCACGGAGGCGGGGCTCCGCAACAACGTCTCTGTCGGGATCCAGTACCTCGCCGCGTGGCTCCAGGGATCGGGCGCGGTCGCGATCAACAACCTCATGGAGGACGCCGCGACCGCGGAGATCTCCCGGTCGCAGATCTGGCAGTGGCTCCGCCACGGCAAGGTGCGCGCGGAGGACGTCCGCCGCGTCACCGACGAGGAGGTCGAGCGACTCGGCGCCGGCTACCAGGACGCACGCGCTCTCTTCGAGCAGGTCGCGACGCACCCCGACTACGTCGAGTTCCTCACGCTCCCGGCGTACGAGACGCTCGTCGCGACGACGGGCTAGCCGTCGGCCAGGAACTCGGCGACAGCGTCGGCCGTCGCGTCGAGGTCGTCCCACAGGACGCTGTGCCCGCCGGGGACGCGCACGACCCGGAGGTCGGGACGGGCAGGGACGTCTACCGGGATCCACGAGCGCTCACCGAGCACGACGAGCGTCGGGACGTCGGGGAACGGCGGTGGGGACCCGGCCATCGTGCTCCACGCCGCAACCACCGCCGGCGGCGAGTAGCGCCAGCGCCACCGCCCGTCGGGCGCCTCCTCGAGGTGTTGTGCCGCTTCCTCCTCGAGCATCGCGCGCGGGGTCGTGAACAGAGAGCCGTCGCCGAGACGCGCGTCGATCGCCTCCGCGGGTGACGCGAACGCGACGTCGGCGCATACGCCCTCCGCGCGGGCGGTCGCCTCGGCAGGGACGATGTGCATCGCGGGATCGAGCAGGACGGCGCGACCGACGGCCTCCGGATGCCGGCACGCGAGCTCGGCGACGAGCCGCCCACCGAAGCTGTGCCCGACCCACGTGGCGGACGAGACGCCGAGCGCCGCCGCGGTCTCGAGGAGGTCGGCGACGTGCGTCTCGACGTCCCACGGGGCCTCCGACGTCGAGCGGCCGTGACCGCGGAGGTCGAACGCCACGACGCGAAATCCGTCCAGCCGCGATGCGAGCGCCTCGAATCTGCGGCCGTGCCCCGTCACCCCGTGGAGGCACACGACAGGCGCGCCGTCGGGACTACCCCACTCGTGGACGTTCAGCTGCGCCATGGGCGCGTGGCGCGAAAGCGAGGCTCAGTCGTGGCGTCGCGGGGCGGCGCCGATCGAACGGGCGGCGTCGAACGCCGCCTCGATCGTCTCGGTGCTCGCGCGGTCGCCGACCATGACGTTGACCTGGTAGTCGGTCCCTCGGCGGGTGACCTGCGCCACCGCTCCGCGGCCGTCGAAGCAGGAGAACGTCCCCCGCCGCAGCTTGAGCCCGGACAGCGGCAGGAACCCGCTCACGCCGACCGAGTCGCGCCACGCGAGCACGACCACGACCGCGCCGTCCGCCGGGACGCGGTACGACGACACCTGGCAGTTGCTGTCCACTGCGCGGACACCCTCGGTACCGATCACGAGCGCCGTGCGCGGGTCGACCCCCACGGCCTGCGACGCGGGCGCGACCTTCGTCCAACCGTCGGGCAGCACGAGCTCGACGCCCCAGCCTCGGGCGGTGTCTACGCGCTCCGCGGTCGCCGCACCCACGACGACGAGGGCCGCGAGCACGGCCCCGAGAAAGACGGCTGTCCGCGTACCCCTCATCTCGGCTGGCGCATCCTACTCGTTTCCGGCACGAATGGAAGAGGGAAACCCCCGCACAGAGCGGGAATCACGTCCGCGGCGAATAGGGCTCCCGCGTGCGCGCGCAGTAAAGTTTTCGCCCGTGCAGTCCGACACCGATCCCATGAGCGTCGGCGCATCTCGGGAAGGGTATTCCGGCTGAGGCCGGGACAACCGACGTGCTTCTCCGCCGCCGCAAGATCGACACCGCGCCCCACGCGGCCTTCC
>DASSUT010000078.1:0-2769 GCA_035706725.1 Gaiella sp.
CCGCGACCGCGGTGCTCGGCGATCTGCCGGCGGCCGGCGTCGACGAGCTCGTCGCCGCGGTGGGGCCGGAGTCGGGATCGCCGCTCGCGATGGTGGAGCTGCGTCAGCTCGGCGGCGCCCTCGGGCGGCACGCACCGGGAGCAGGCGCACGGGCGACGCTGCCCGGAAGGCTCGTCCTGATGGCGCTGGGCGTGCCCGAGAACGAGGAGTCCGAGGCGACCGTGAGGGCGTATCTCGAGTCGCTCGATCGTGCCGTCGACCCATACCGGGTCGGTGACTACGCGAACTTCGTCATGGAGCCGACAGACGCCAGCCGTTTCTTCGACCCCGACACGTGGGCGCGCCTGCGACAGGTCAAGGCGGCGTACGACCCGGGCGACCTGTTCAGGGGGAACCACCACATCCCGCCCGCCTGACGCGCACCCCGTCTCACAGACGACACGCGTCACGCGTTTCCCTCGATGATGGATGCCGTGGCGATCCCGCCGTTCGAGAGGTTCTATGCGGAGCACGCCGACGACGTGCTCCGCATGCTGCGGCGTCGGCTCGGGCGGGACCGTGCGGACGACGCGTTCCAGGAGACGTTCCTCCGGGCGCTCCGTGCCTACGGCCGGCTGACCCACGGCGAGCACCTCCGCGCGTGGGTCCTGACGATCGCGACTCGGGTCGTCATCGACGCGCACCGCCGCGCGGGCGAGCTGGCCGATGAGCTGCCCGAGCTGCCGCACGCGGACGGCCGGCCGGCCTACGAGGAGCTCGCGTTCCTGACGGACTCGCTCCCCCCGAAGGAGCGGGCCGCGGTCGTGCTCCGCTACGGCTACGACCTCGACTACGAGCAGATCGCCGCCGTGCTCGACTCGAGCCCGGACGCGGCCCGCCAGGCCACGTCGTCGGGCGTGCGGCGGTTGCGAAGGAGGGCCACATGACAGTTCCCAGCTATCTCGACCGCCGTTTTCGCGACGCTGCCGTCCAGGCTCGGCTGCTCGACGCAGGCTACGACGTCGTCGACAGCCCTGTCGGGCCGCTGCTCGTCGCCGCGACCGATCATGGGTTGCTCCGCGTCTCTTTCGAGGGCGGACGCGACCCGGACGCCACGCTCGAGCAGATCGCGCGCGTCGCCGGCCCTCGCGTGCTCCGTGCGCCACGAGCGGTCGCAGCCGCGGAGCGCGAGCTCGACGAGTACTTCGCCGGCAACCGCCGGGCCTTCGACCTCCCGGTCGACCTCCGCGGGCAGCCGTCATTCGCCGCCGCCGTGCTGGACGAGCTCGCAAAGGTGCCCTACGGGCACACCCGGACCTACGGCGAGCTCGCCGCCCGGGCCGGCAACCCGAAGGCGGCACGGGCCGTCGGCATGGTCATGAACCGCAATCCGCTTCCGATCGTGCTCCCCTGCCACCGCATCGTGGGTGCGTCGGGCAGCCTGGTCGGCTACGCCGGCGGGCTGGAGCGGAAAGAGCAGCTTCTCAGGCTCGAGGGCGCGATCCTGTGAGGCACCGCGGCGCTCAGCTCGTCGGCGCCATGCTGCAGATCGCCAAGCGGCCGGCGGCGAAGGCTGAACGGGGGACGGAGACCGATCGCTGAGGCCGCGAACCCGAGGGGTTCGACGGCCCCAGCTCTCAGTCGGTACGTGTACCAGCGGTGAACGGTGGCGCGTTGGTCAGCGCAGACCGCTCACTCGCTCCCGGCGTGCGGGTTGCAGCCGAGCGTCGTGAGAATCCCCTCGGGTGGCGCGCCAGGGGGGTGGATGAACAGGGTCAGCGTGCTGGCACCCCGTTGTTCCAGCACCGTGCCGAAGAACGGATCATCCGCACGATGTCCGTAGTTCTGCACGATGCCCGGCGTCGCGGCTCCATCCTCCAATCCCGAGAACACGCAGGCCGACGCAGCGTTTCCGATCCCGCCCGGCACACCGTCGCCGCGCGGGCCTCCCTTGCCGCTGCCCGTGATCTCACCTGCGAAGGCCGAGCCGGCCCCCAATCCGACGATCGCGGCAGTGCAACCAGCTACCGCGAGCAATCGCCTCATCCGCATCTCTACCCTCCCCTGTCGTGTGACGCCCCATCGGCGTCAGCCGCAGGCGCGACGCTATAGAAGGGGCACGTTGAGGTCAACGTCGTCTCCGGCGAGGACGGCTGAGGAGTTGCCGGAGCTGCCGTCCACCGACGGCCGGCCGGCCTACGAGGCGCTCGCGTTCCACACGGACTCGCTCCCCCCGAAGGAGCGTGCCGCCGTCGTGCTCCGCTCGGCCGAGCGTTCGACCTGGCCGTCGACCTCCGCGGGCAGCCCTCGTTGGCGATCGCCGTGCTCACCGAGCTCGCGAATGTGCCGTACGGGAACACGCAGACCTACGGCGAGCTCGCGACCCGTGCCCGAAACCCAGGCGACACGCGCCGTCGGAATGGTCATGAACCGAAACCCGATCCCGATCGTGCTCCCTGCCACCGCATCGTCTGCGCCTCCGGCAGCCTCTTCGGGTACGGCGGCGGGCTCAAGCATAAGGAGCAGCTGCTCCGCCTCGAGGGCGGCGATCCTCTGACGTTCCGCGGCCGCACGAACTGCCGGTGCCCGGAAGGCTGGGCCCCTCGCCTGTCTCATCTCGCCTGCCGCGATCACGGCAATAGCCGATACCCGACGCCCCAGTCGTTGACCACGACCCCGGCGGCGCCTGCCGCCTCGAGCTTGCGGCGCAGCCTGGACGCGTGAGAGTCGACCGTGCGGGTGCGAATCCCGGCCCCGTGGATGCCCCAGACGTCCCGGAGCAGCTCGCGT
>DASSUT010000079.1:0-12673 GCA_035706725.1 Gaiella sp.
GACGAGACGGTCGTGGAGCCGGGGATGGTGTTCACGATCGAGCCGGGCGTCTACGTGGCTGGGCTCGGCGGCTTCCGCCACTCCGACACCGTCGCCGTCACCCCCGACGGCATCGAGCTGCTGACCGACTACCCGAGCGACCTCGAGAGCCTCACGCTCCCGGCCTGAACGTCCCCCCACACTCCCCCAGGGGCACCCCAGGTGTCCCTGGGTCCACGCTATCGCGAGAACAGGGACGTCTGTGTGCCGGCTTCGTGCCGGTTCTCGCACGGCTCTCACGCGGTTCTCGGACGGCTCTCAGACGGCTCTCGCGACACCGCGACCGGTGCGCACCCACACGCGGCTGCCGCGAGACAGGCGCTACCCGGTCACCTCGCCGTCCCAGTAGTCCGCCTCCTCGCCCACGAAGAACCAGCGGCGCTCGTCCCTTCCCGTCCCCCAACGGACCATCATCTTCCCGCTCTCGACCTGAACGGCCGCACGCGGGAGTGCGAAGTTCGACACGAGCAGCACGCGTGCGGCGTCACCGGAGCGGTTCGTCACCTTGTGCGCGCCCTCCGGGCCGCTCGGGAACAGGATGCAGTCACCGGGAGCGAGCTCCCGCTCGCCGTCCGGCGTACGGAGCGTCGGCCTCCCGGTCACGACGACGAGCAGCTCGTCGTTGCCGAGCTCGTAGTGGTACCGGAAGGTGCTCTCTCCCGGGGGAAGATCGATCAACCCGGCGCCGAGGTTGTCGCCAGCAACGCGTTTCCGCCGCCACACGTACCCCGGTCGCTCCGGCGGCCATGTCCGCTCGAGCCAGCCGTCGTCGTCGAACAGGTTCATCTCCATCGGGCGAGCCTACTGCGCGGTCACACGTCCCACTCGCCCGCGAGCAGTCGCGGGAGGACGTCGTCGAAGAGACGCAGCGTCATCCCCCAGAGGACGTGACCCTCGACGTCGATCCCGTCGACGAGCAGCGGTGTCGTGAAGCGCCGCGAGGTGAATGGGAGCGTCGCCCGCGACGCCGGGTCGGCGAGGACGCGCACGAACGGCGTGAGGATGCCGACGATCTCGGCTTCCTGGAGCCTCCACGTCGTGTCGGGCGAGATGCGCCCGAGGAACGGGTGCACCCGCCAGCCCGTCGCGCGCGTGTCGAAAGGCGGAAGCGCCGCCAGCACGTCGACGTCCGCGGCCGTGAGCCCGACCTCCTCCTCGGCCTCGCGGAGCGCTGTCGCGAGGAGGTCCGCATCCCCGGCCTCGGGCTTTCCGCCCGGCAAGCCGAGCTGACCGCCGTGCATCCCGCCGTCGTCGGCCCGCACGACGATCGCGACGCGAAGCTCCCCGTCCGTGTCCCGGAACACGGGAACCAGCACGGCGGCGTCCCGCAGACTCCGCGGCGGAGGAGATGCGCTACCGCCCATCGACGTCGCGGAGGAACGAGCGCACAGCCGCATTGAAGGCAGCCGGCGCCTCGAGGTTGCACTCGTGCCCTATGCCATCGACGACCGTGAGCCTCGAGCCGGGGATCGCCTCGTGGATCGCGCGCGCCACGTGCGCGGGCGCCCGAACGTCTTCGGAGCCGTGGAGCACGAGGGTCGGCGCGTCGACGGCGTCGAGGCGGTCTCGAAGGTCGCAGCCCGCCATCGCGTGCAGCATTGCCCGCGCCCCGGAGGCGCGAACGTCCTCCACCATCTCCCGAGCCTGCGCGAGGAGCCCCGGGTCGGCGTTCGCGGAGAACAGCGTCTCGACGAACCCGGCCGCGAGCGCGGCCGGCCCCTGCTCGAGCGCGCCGAGCATGTGCTCGACGCGCTCGGCGACGGCCGCGGGCGGCAGCGAGCCGGCCCACCCGGCGTACGGAGAGGCGAGGACGAGCGACCGCGCCCGTGCGGGCTCGAGGAGCGCGAGCTCGATCGCGAGCGTCGCCCCGAACGAGTGCCCGACCACGTGGGCGCATTCGAGGCCCAGCGTCACGACGAAGCCGGCGAGCGCCGCCGCGTAGTCCTCCATCCGAAACGGCTCGGTGGGGTCGCTCGAGCCGCCGCAACCGGGTGCGTCCCACGCCACGAGCGTCAGCTCGTCGGCGAGCTCCAGCTGCGGCCCCCACGCGCGGTGATCGGCGAGCCCTCCGTGCAGGAGCAGCGTGGCCGGCCCGTCGCCGACGCGCTCGTACGCGATCTGGAGGCCGCCGACGCGCGCCGTCCGCAGGCGGTTCATGCCTCGAAGCGGAGCAGATCCTCGACGGTCTCGCGCGCGCGAACGACGCGGGCGTCGCCGTCCCTGATCATCACTACGGCAGGTCTCGGGACCCCGTTGTAGTTCGACGCCATCGCGAGTGTGTATGCGCCGGTCGCCGGCACCGCGAGCAGGTCGTCACGGCGAGGCGAGGGGAGCGCGACGTCGTCGATCAGCACGTCGCCGGACTCGCAGTGCATGCCTGCGACGCTCACGATCTCGTCCACGGCCTCGCCTGCACGCGCAGCCGAGAGGGCCGTATAGCGGGCGCCGTACAGCTGCGGCCGCGGGTTGTCGGACATCCCGCCGTCGACGGCGACCCACGTCCGGCCGGGCAGCCGCTTCACGCTGCCGACGCGGTAGAGCGTGACCCCCGCGCGGCCGACGAGGCTGCGACCCGGCTCGAGCCAGACCTCGGGTTGCGGGAGCCCTTCCTCGACGAACGCGAGCCGCGCTGTCCGCGCGGCTGTCTCCGCGAGCTCGACGGCGGCGGGCACCCGGTCGGCCGGATGGTGGCGGATGCCGAACCCGCCGCCGAGATCGGCGACCACGGCGGTCCACCCGAGCTCGTCCCGGCAGCTCGCGACGAAGGAGGCCAGCCGCGAGATCGTCTCCGCCTGCGCGTCGAAGTCCTCGAGCTGGGAGCCCACGTGGACGTGCGCGCCCGCCACGTCGAGCCCGAGGTCGAGCGCCTCCCGCACCACCGCGCGCGCCTGGTCGGGCGGAAGGCCGAACTTCGAGCCGTGGTGACCGGTCCGGATCGCCTCGTGCGTGTCGGCGTCGACCCCGAGCGTGACGCGAACGAGCACCTGGGCGACGCCCGCCGCGGCCGCGAGCCCGGCCTCGTCGGGCGCGTCGAGCACGACCGGCGCGCCCGCAGCCGCGGCCTCGGCGAGGAACCGCTCGTCCTTGTTGTTCCCGTGCACGACGAGGTGGCCGCCGTCGAGCCCGGCCGCGGTCGCGAAGGCAAGCTCGCCCGCCGACGCGACGTCCGCGCCGATCCCCTCGTCGCGGAGCACGCGCAGGAGCGAGACGTTCGGCAGCGCCTTCGTCCCGAAGAAGACGCGTCCGTCGCCGACGGCGGAGTGCAGCGCGCGGGCGGACGAGCGAACCGTCTCCTCGCAGAGGACGAGGAGCGGCGTCCCGTGCTCCTCGGCGAGCGCCGAGGCGGGGATCCCGCCGAGCGTCAGATCGGCGCCGTTGACCGCCGCGGAGTCGGGGAACAGGTCGAGCACGCGCCGATCGTGCCTGTTAGCATGGATGCCGTGAAGCAGCTTCTCACGTAGCCCGGGGAGGAAACGCGGCGGAGGCCGCGCCGACTCCCACTGAGCCTCTCGTCCGAGAGGCTTTTTCGTTCAGGAGAGAGACAGCGGATGGAGCAGTCGGAGACAGAGCGCTACGACCCGGGAGCCGTGGAGGCCAAGTGGCAGGCGGCCTGGGCGGCCGAGGAGGCGTTCACGGTGCCGAACCCCGACCCGTCGGCGCCCGACACGCGCCCTTCGACGTACGTGCTCGAGATGCTCCCGTACCCGTCCGGCGAGCTCCACATGGGGCACGTCTTCAACTACACGATGGGCGACGTGCTGACCCACATCCGGCGCAGGCAGGGGATGACGGTTCTGCGGCCGATGGGCTACGACGCGTTCGGCCTGCCCGCCGAGAACGCCGCGATCCGGGAGGGCGGGCACCCGCGCGAGATCACGAACCGCAACATCGAGGCGATCCGGCGGCAGATGAAGCGGATGGGGTGGGCGATCGACTGGTCGCGCGAGGTGTCGACCGCGGAGCCCGAGTACTACCGCTGGACGCAATGGCTGTTCCTCCGCTTCTTCGAGAAGGGTCTCGCGTACCGGCGCGAGGCGCCGGTCAAGTGGTGCCCGAAGGACCAGACCGTGCTCGCGAACGAGCAGGTGATCGACGGCCGTTGCGAGCGGTGCGGCACCGAGGTCGAGTCGAGGAGCCTCACGCAGTGGTTCTTCAAGATCACGGACTACGCCGACGCGCTGCTCGACGAGACCGCGCTGCTCGAGTCGTGGCCCGAGCGCGTGCTGACCATGCAGCGGAACTGGATCGGCCGCTCCGAGGGCGCACGCGTCGTGTTCGAGGTGCAGGGCAGCGGTGAGAAGCTCCCCGTGTTCACGACGCGCCCCGACACGCTGTTCGGCGCGACGTTCTTCGTCCTCGCGCCCGAGCACCCGCTCGTCACGGCGCTGACGTCCGGCACGGACCACTTCGACGAGGTGGCGGAGTACGTCCGCCACACGGCCGGTCGCTCCGCCGTGGAGCGCGAGGCCAAGGAGAAGGACGGCGTGTTCACGGGTCGCTACGCGATCAACCCCGTGAACGGCGAGCCGATCCCGATCTGGGTCGCGGACTACGTGCTGATGGAGTACGGGACCGGCGCAATCATGGCCGTTCCCGCGCATGACGAGCGCGACCACGCCTTCGCGGAGCGGTACGGCCTCGACGTCCGCCAGGTCGTCGCGGCGCCGGACGGCGCAGCGCCGGAACAGGGCGCCTTCGTCGCGCACACCGAGAACGAGGTGCTCGTCGACTCCGGCGAGTTCACCGGGCTGCCCGCGCCCGAGGGCAAGCGCGCGATTACCGCCTGGCTCGCCGAGCGCGGCCTCGGCGAGGCGGCGATCGGCTATCGGCTGCGCGACTGGCTCTTGTCGCGGCAGCGCTACTGGGGCTGCCCGATCCCGATCGTCCACTGCGACGCCTGCGGCACCGTCCCGGTGCCCGACGACCAGCTGCCCGTCCTCCTCCCCGAGGTGGAGGACTACACGCCGAAGGGCCGGAGCCCACTCGCCGCGGCGGAAGACTGGGTCATGACGACGTGCCCCAGCTGTGGTGGGCCGGCGCGCCGCGAGACCGACACGATGGACACGTTCGTCGACTCGTCCTGGTACTTCCTCCGCTACGCGGACGCCCGCAACGACGACGCGGCCTGGGACCGCCAGATCGTCGACTACTGGCTGCCGGTCAAGCAGTACATCGGCGGCATCGAGCACGCCGTGCTGCACCTGCTGTACGCGCGGTTCTTCACGAAGGTCTTGAACGACATGGAGCTGCTCGGGTTCCGCGAGCCGTTCTCCCGGCTGTTCACGCAGGGGATGATCCACCGGCACGGCGCGAAGATGTCGAAGTCGAAGGGCAACGTCGTCTCGCCCGACGAGGCCGTGCAGCGCTACGGGGCGGACGCGCTGCGCCTCTACATCCTCTACATGGGCCCCGCCGAGCAGGACAAGGAGTGGTCGGACGCGGGTATCGAGGGCACTGCGCGGCTGCTCGACCGGATCTGGCGGCTCGCGCTCGAGGTCGCCGCGCGCGGACCGGTCGAGGCGCCTGCCGCCGCCGACCTCGTGAGGGCCGCGCACCGCACGATCGACCGTGTTACGGACGACATCCTGCGCCGGTTCCAGTTCCACACGCCGATCGCGGCGCTGTTCGAGCTCGTGAACGAGATCTACAAGGTCAAGGACGATCCCGCGCGGGCCGGGGAGGTGCGGTTCGCGACCGAGACCGCGCTCTCGTTGATCCAGCCCTACGCGCCGCATGTCGCCGAGGAGCTCTGGGAGCGGCTCGGCGGCAGCCGGCTGTGGGAGGAGCCCTGGCCCGAGGCCGACCCGGCGCTGGTCGCGGCCGAGACCGTGGAGGTCGTCGTCCAGGTGAACGGAAAGCTCCGCGACCGGCTCCACGTGCCGGCGGGGACGCGCGAGGACGAGCTCGTCTCGCTCGCGCTCGCATCGGAGCGGGTGCAGGCACACCTCGCCGACGGCGGGCCCCGCAAGACGATCGTCGTCCCCGACCGGCTCGTCAACCTCGTCTCCTAGCCCACCGCGCGGCGACCGGGCCGTTACAGATCCGGCACGAAGCCGGCGCACTTCCGTGACAGGTTGGGCGCGACGCTGGTTGGGTGATCACGCTCACGCGGACCCAGCTGGCGCTCGTGCTCGTTCCTCTCGTGGTGCTGCTCACGGTCGCCGGGTCGAGGATCGCCGGCGTCGGCACGAGCGAGGGTCCTTCGGCCGCGGTGCCGCTGGCGCGGGTCGCGGGCCCGTCCGCTGCCGTCGGCGGCGCACCCTCGGGGCCGCGGCTCGTCGTTCACGTCGTCGGCGCCGTCCGCCGCGCCGGGCTCTTCCGCCTCCCCGACGGATCGCGGGTCGCGGACGCCGTCGCGCGCGCCGGCGGGCCCAGCCGCCACGCCGACCTGGCGGGGGTGAACCTGGCCGCGCCGCTCGTCGACGGCCAGCAGGTCGTCGTGCCGCGCCGCGCGCCGCCCGGCAGCGCCGGGACGAGTGAGGCGCCCGCGTCGGGCTCGAAGGTCTCCCTCGCCGCCGCGACCGTCGAGCAGCTCGACGAGCTCCCCGGGATCGGCCCGGTCACGGCGCAGAAGATCGTCGACTGGCGGACGGCGCACGGGCCGTTCGGCTCGGTCGAGGACCTGGACGACGTCCCGGGCATCGGCCCGGCGAAGGTCGAGCAGCTCCGTGACCTGGTGACCCCGTGAGCCGCCTCGTCCGCACCAACTGGCCGGCGCTCCTCGTCGGGGCGGCGTGCGCCGGACTCTCGCTCTCGGTCTGGCTCGAGCTGTCCGCGGCGGTCATCGTGCCGGCCGCGTGTCTCGCCGGCGGGGCGGCGGCCGTCGCACGCGACGTGCGACGGGTCGCATTTGCGGGCGTCGCGCTCGCGCTCGCCGGCCTCTGGTGGGGCGCCCTGCGGAACGACGCGCTCGAGCGGAGCATGCTCGTCTCGCGCATCGGCGAGCGGGCTTCGGCCCAGGTCGTCGTGACGGGGCCGGTGCGCAGGACGCCGTTCGCCCTGCGCGCGACGGCGCAGGTCGTCCGCTTCGGCGACACCATCCTTCGGGAGCGCGTGCTGCTCGAGCTGCCACCGGAGCGGGCGCCGCCGCAGGGCGCCGTGCTCGAGCTGCGCGCGCGGCCGGTCGAGCCGCGAGGGCCCGAGACCGGCTTCGACGAGCGCGGATGGCTCGCGCGGCAGGGCGTCCATGTCGTGCTGCGCGGAGAGGATCCTCGCGTCGTCGGCCGGCGGGGCGGGATCGGTGGCGTCGCCGACCGGCTGCACGCGCACGTGGAGCGGACACTGGCCCGAGGAACGACGGGAGAGCGGCGCACGGTCCTGACCGGCATCGTGCTCGGCGAGGACGACGGGATCGACCGGTCGTTGCGTGACGCCTTCCAAGCGAGCGGTCTGACGCACCTCTTGGCGGTCTCCGGACAGAACGTCGCGATCACCGCGGTGGGGGTGGTCCAGGTCGCGCGCATCGTCGGGATCGGCCGGCTCGCGGGCGAGGGCGTCGCGATTCTCGCGGTGCTCGCGTACGCGCTCGCGGTCGGGTGGCAGCCGTCCGTCGTTCGCGCCGCCGTGGCCGGCATCCTCGCCTCGCTCGGGTGGATCGCCGCCCGTCCGCGCGATCGCTGGCACGCGATGGCGGTCGGTGCGCTCGTGTTGCTCGCCTGGACGCCCGCAGCCGCGCTCGAGCCGGGCTTCCAGCTCTCGTTCGCCGCCGTGGCCGCGATCTTCGTCGTGTTGCCGCGCGTCGCGGGCGTCCCCGACGCGTACCCGGTTTCGCGCGGCCTGTGGGACGTGCTCGTGGTCGCGCTCGCGTGCGGGCTCGTCACCGCGCCGATCGTCTGGCTCCATTTCGGCGCGGTCGCGCTGTGGACCGTGCCGGCGAACGTCGTCGCCGAGCCCGCGATGCCGCCCCTGATCGCGCTCTCGCTGGCCGCGGCAGCCATCGAGCCGGTGTTGCCCGGCGCGGCGACGGCACTCGCCTGGCTGGCCGGCTGGTGCGCCGCGTGGATCGCGCTCGTCGCCCGGGTCGTGAGCCGGTGGCCGTCGGCCCAGATCCGTTCTCCCCTCGCGCTCGGCGCCGCGCTCGCGCTCGTCGCTGCCGTGGTGCTCGTCCGCCGCCTGCCCCGCTACCGACGGCGGTCGGCGGCGGTCGGGCTCGTCTCGCTCACGCTCGCCTGCGCCTCGGCGGCATGGGCGCTCCGGCCGGTGCCGTCGTGGCATCCGCCGGCCGGCCTGCGCGTGACGTTCCTCGACGTCGGGCAGGGAGACTCGACGCTGGTCGAGGCGCCGGGAGGCGCGGTGCTCGTCGACGAGGGGCCTCCCGAGGCGGACGTGGCCGGCCAGCTCCGGAGGATGGGCGTGCGGTCGCTGGCCGCGATCGTGCTCACGCACCCTCAGCGCGACCACATCGGCGGGGCGGCGGCCGTCCTCGACCGGCTGGACGTGGGAGAGGTCGCCGATCCCGGCATCGATGCGCCTTCCCCGGACCACGACGCCGCGCTCGCAGAGGCACGCCGGCACCACGTGCCGGTCGTGATAGTCCGCCAGGGCGACGCGTTCAGGATCGGCAGGCTCTGGCTCCGCATCCTGTGGCCGGACGAGCCGGGGCTGCCGAGCGAGGACCCGAACGAGCACGCGGTCGTGGCGCTCGCGAGCTACGGCGCGACCGACATGCTCCTCACGGCAGACGCAGAGAGCGACGTGACGCGCCGGCTACCGCTCCGACCGGTCGAAATCCTCAAGGTCGCCCACCACGGCTCGGAGGACGAGGGCCTCCCCGATCTCCTGCGGACGCTCCGGCCGCGGCTTGCGGTGATCTCGGTCGGGCAGGGAAACGACTACGGCCATCCGCGGCCCGAGACGCTCGCGGCGCTGGCGGCCTCGCCGGGCCTCGAGACGCTCCGCACGGACCTGAACGGCCGGGTCGTGGTCGAATCGGACGGCCGCACGATCACCATGCGCTCCCAGCGTTAGCGCAGGCATCCACTAGCCTGAGCCCGATGGCTGCTCCGGACGGGCCCGTCTACCTCGTCACCGGCTCCGACCGGCCGAAGGTCGACCGCACGCTCGCCCGGCTGCGCGCGCACTTCGACCCCGGCGCGATCGAGCGGTTCACGGCCGCGGGGCCGGACGGAGCGAGCGGGGAGGACGTCGTGGCGGCCTGCAACGCCGGGTCGCTGCTCGGTGACAGCCGCCTCGTGCTCGTCACCGAGGTGGACGGCCGGAGCGACGACCGCGGCCGGCTCACCGGAGGCTGGAAGAAGGCGGACGTCGACGCAGTTCTCGCGTACCTCGCAGCGCCCGCGCCCGGGACGGTGCTGTGCCTCGTCGCGCACGGGCTGAAACGGGACTCGCCGCTCGGCAAGGCCTGTGCCAAGGCCGGCTCGGTGCTCGAGTGGGAGGTCGCGAAGACGAAGCTCGACCAGTGGGTCGCGGACGAGTTCGGCCGGCACGGCGTCAAGGTCGAGCGGGAGGCATGCCACGAACTCGTGCATCTCGTGGGCGACGACAAGCTCGCCCTCGCGCTCGAGGTCGACAAGATCGCGACCTGGGCGGGCGGCGAGCCCGTCGGAGTCGACGAGATCAGGCAGCTCGCGGTCGCGGCCGCAGACCGGCCGCCGTGGGACCTGACCGACGCGTGGGGCGACCACGACTCCGCGACGGCCCTGGGGATCGTCGAGGAGAAGCTCGACCGCCATTCGATGCCACGGCGCGCGCAGGCGGCGCTGCTCGCCGGGTCGCTCGCCGCGCATCTCACCAGGCTTCGCCAGCTCACGAGGCTCGCCCGGGAGGGCATGCGGCCGAAGGAGGCCGCTGGTGTCCTCAAGCTCCATCCGTTCAGGGCCGAGAAGCTCGCACGGCAGGCGGAGGGCTTCTCGCCCGAAGAGCTCGACGACGCGACCGTCCGGCTCGCGGAGCTCGACCATGCGCTCAAGGGAGGCAGCCGCCTCGCGCCCGACCTCGAGGTGCAGCTCGCGGCCGCGGATCTCGCCCGCGAGCGCCGCTGAGGCTCGGAGCTACGCTTCCGCGCCGGCGACGACGCGGGCCGCCTGCGACTTCTTGCGCGCCGCGGTGTTGCGGTGGAGCGCGCCCCGCGCGACGGCCTTGTCGATCGTACGCACGAGCTCACGATGCTCGGTCTCGACGCGTTCGGTGTCGCCGTCCTCGACCGCCCGCTCGAGCCGCTTCGCGAGCGTCTTGATCGTCGACCGGTAGCGGAGGTTCTCGAGCCGCTGGCGCGACGCCGTCTCGACACGCTTCTTCTGCTGCCTGATGTTCGCCATACGTGAGGTTGCCCCCGGCATCCGCCGTGAGGCGGCGTGATGGTACCAGAGGGGCTTCCGACGATTCCACGAAACTCCCGTGGATGAGCGAGCTCGATCCGACGCTCGACCCGGTCCTCGACGACGAGATCCAGGAGCGGGCCCACCGCAGGCACCTCGCGCGCTCGACCGCGGTGTTCGGGGCGGCGACCGGGCTCTCGCGCGTACTCGGCCTCGTCCGCGAGATCTTCGCCGCCTCGGCGTTCGGGGCCGCGGGGAAGGTGAACGCGTTCACGGTCGCCTTCCAGATCCCGAACCTCGTGCGCGCGCTGGTCGCGGACACGGCGCTCTCGGGCGCGTTCGTCCCGGTCTTCAGCGAGCTGCTCGAGCGGGGCGAACGCATGCGCGCGTGGCGCGTCGCGTCGACGATCTTCTGGCTCGTCCTGCTGTTCACGACCGCGCTCACCGCGGTGTTCGTGCTCGCCGCGCCGCTCGTCGTGGAGCTGTTCGGCACGCCGGGCGGCGACGCAAGCCTCGCGGTCGGCCTGTCGCGGCTCCTGTTCCCGATCGTCGTGATGCTCGGGCTCTCGGGGATCATCGTTGGGATCCTGAACGCGTACGACCAGTTCACGGTCCCCGCGCTCACGCCGGTTGCCTGGAACCTCGTGATCATCATCGGCCTCGTGCTCGGCGTCCCGGCGGCTGGTAGCGAGGACGCGAAGCTCTACGTGTACGCGGGATCGATCGTGGTCGCGACGCTGGTCCAGCTGCTGATGCCGGTTCCGTGGCTGCGCGGCCTCGACGGGAGGCTCCGCATCGCGCTCGACTGGCGCGACCCGGCCGTGCGGCGGTTCTTCGTGCTCCTGCTCCCGGTGACGCTCACGCTCGGCCTGATCAACGTGTCGACGCTGATCGGCACGCTCTTCGCCTCGCGCCTCATCGACCCTGAGCTCGCTCCTCGCGCGATCGACCTCGCCTTCCGCCTCTACATGCTTCCTCAGGGCATCTTCTCGGTCGCGGTCGCGACCGTGCTGTTCCCGACGCTCTCGCGGCTCGCCGCGCGAGGCGACCTGGCGGGCTTCGGCCGGACGGTCGACACCGGCGTCCGCCAGATCGGCTTCCTGCTGGTGCCCGCCGGCCTCGTGTCCGCGGTGCTCGCCGAGCCGATCACGCGGCTGCTCTACCAGCGTGGCGAGTTTACCCCCGACCAGACGCCGGTCGTCGCCGGAGCGCTCGCCGCGTTCTCGATCGGGCTCGTGTTCAACGGCTGGATGCTGCTCCTGAACCGGGCCTTCTACGGTCTGCAGCAGAACTGGGTGCCGACGCTCGTCGCACTCGGGAACCTCGCGCTCAACGTCCTGCTGTTCGTGGCGCTCTACCGGGTGGGCGTCTGGGGGCTGCCGCTGGCCGTCTCGCTCTCGAACCTCGCGGGCGCGCTCGCGCTCGCGGTCGTGATGTGGCGCAGGGTCGGGGGGCTCGACACCCGTTCCACCCTCGGCGCGCTCGCGCGCATCGTGCTGGCCTCGGCTGTCGCCTCGGGACTTGCCGTCCTCGTCTGGTGGCTGCTCGACCGCGCCCTCGGGCGCTCGCTCGGCGGGCAGATCGTCTCCGTCGGATCGGCGCTCGTCGTGGGCACCGGCGCCTATCTCGGCTCGTGCAGGCTCTTGGGCGTCCGCGAGCTCGGCTCGCTGCTCGAGCTGCGTCGGCCCGGCTGAGTGGTGGAGAGAATGGGCCGTCGGCTCTCGCCCGCGCTGGCTCCGCGGCCGAGACCGATCGCCATCGGCGGCGGCGCCTCCACCCACAACGAGCAAGGGAACGGCAACACCGCCGTCACGGTCGTCGACCAGGCGAACTCGGCCGACCAGTCGCAGGACGTCGCGCAGAAGCAGTCGGTGACGTCCGGTTGCAGCGGTGTTGCGGTGCTCGGAGCCAGAGCGCCGAGCAGACCGTCACGGGCGGCGACCAGTTGCGGCTCTACGAGCGCGTAGGCATGGGGGTCCCGAACGGGCGAGGCGGCCGCAAACATCGCGCCTGACTACTGCTTGTAGCGCTCGACCGTCTCCTCGGAGCGAGGCGCCGCGGCGTCTGGGTCGAGCCCGAACTCCTCGAGCGCGCGACGCTGGCGAAGGAGGTCCCAGCAGCGGTCGAGCGAGACCTTGACGTCCGCGAGCCTGCGGCGGTCGGCCTCTGTCCCCGACCCCGCTGCCTCACGGTTCCAGAGCTCGTGCTCCTCGGCGACGAGCTGCTCGATGCTCTCGTGGATGGCGCCGTCGTCCATGCCCGAACACTATGCCAACTACCCCCAGGGGCACTCCCGTGTCCCTGATGTCACGCTAGCGAGGATTCCGTCACGAGTGTGTGCCGACTTCGTGCCGACT
>DASSUT010000080.1:0-2759 GCA_035706725.1 Gaiella sp.
CCGCGTTCTGCACCGCGTACTCGGCCGAGAGCGCCTGGTTTGCGAAGGACATGTCCATCACCTGCGCCGGATGTCCCTCCGCCGCCGAGAGGTTCACGAGCCGGCCGTCCGCGACGAGGTAGAGGCGGCGGCCGTCGGCGAGCGTGAACTCTTCGACGAAGGCGCGCGCCTCGCGCGTCTCGGTCGCGAGCGAGCGAAGCGCCGGGATGTCGATCTCGACGTTGAAGTGGCCCGTGTTGGCGAGGATCGCCCCGTCCTTCAGCCGCTCCATGTCCGCCTTCGCGATCACGTGCTTGTCTCCGGTCGCGGTCACGAAGACATCGCCGACCTCGGCGGCGCGCTGCATCGGCAGCACCTGGAAGCCGTCCATCACGGCCTCGAGCGCCTTCATCGGGTCGACCTCCGTCACGACCACGTGCGCGCCGAGTCCCTTGGCCCGCATCGCGACGCCGCGCCCGCACCACCCGTACCCCGCGACCACGACGGTACGACCCGCGAGCAGGACGTTCGTCGCACGGATGATCCCGTCGATCGTCGACTGGCCGGTGCCGTAGCGGTTGTCGAACAGGTGCTTGGTCTTCGCCTCGTTCACCGCGATAACGGGGAACCCGAGCTTCCCGTCGCGCTCGAGCGCGCGGAGGCGGATGACACCGGTGGTCGTCTCCTCGGTGCCTGCGATCACGTCGCCGAGCTGCTCGCGTCGCGCAGAGTGGAGGACGCCGATCACGTCGGCGCCGTCGTCCATGGTCACGTGCGGTCGGTGGTCGATGGCCGCCTCGAGGTGCTGGTAGTACGTGTCGTTGTCCTCGCCCTTGATCGCGAAGGTGCCGATGCCGTACTCCTCGACGAGCGCAGCGGCCGCGTCGTCCTGGGTCGAGAGCGGATTCGACGCGCAAAGGACGACGTCGGCGCCGCCCGCCTTGAGCGTGCGCATGAGATTCGCGGTCTCGGTCGTGACGTGGAGGCACGCGGAGACTCGGTAGCCGGAAAGCGGCTGCTCGCGCGAGAAGCGCTCGCGGATCGCGGCCAGCACCGGCATCTGCCGGTCGGCCCACTCGATGCGCCGCTTGCCCTCGGCCGCGAGCGAGAGATCCTTCACGTCGTGCTTGTTCACGGTTGCCATGAGAGCTCGTTTCGTCGTGGGAATCCTGCAGTCGGAGGCAGGGCAGTCTACCCGCGCGCCGCCTTGTGACACTGTGTTGAAAGGGAGCCTCGCCCGCCGCCCGAGCGCGCCGGAGCGCGCGTAGTGTTCGTGCGGTGCGCGTCCACGTGATCTCGGACCTCGAGGGCGTCTCGGGGATCGTGAAAGGCCCGCAGACCGCCGGCGGCGAGCCGCTGTTCGAGGAGGCGCGGCGGCTCTACACCGAGGAGATCAACGCGGCGGTGCGCGGCGCCAAGGCCGCGGGCGCCAACGAGATCGTCGTGATGGACTGCCACGGCGCCGGCAAGGAGTGGTCGTTCAACTCGTTGATCCCCGAGCTGCTCGATCCCGATTGCGAGTTCGTCGTCCAGGAGAACTGGACCGAGTACACGGCATTCCTGGAGGAGGGATGCGACGCGGCGCTCCTCGTCGGCATGCACGCGCGGGCCGGGACGCGGGCCGGCGTGCTCAACCACACGGTCTCCGGCCGCGACTACCACAACCTCCGCTTCAACGGGATCCTCGTCGGCGAGACCGGGATCCACGCGGCGCTCTGCGGAACCTGGGGGTGCCCTGTCCTCCTGGTCACCGGCGACGACGCCGCCTGCGCCGAGGGATGCGAGCTCCTCGGCGACCGGCTCACGACCGTCGCGGTCAAGCAGGGGCTCGGCGCCTCGTCCGCGCGGCAGATCCCGCCCGTCCGCGCGCGCACGATGATCGAGGACGGGGCGAAGCAGGCGCTCTCCGACCCGGGCGCCGTGGCGCCCTGGAGCCCGGGCAGCCCGTGCGAGATCACGGTCGAGTTCAAGCACACGCTCGCGCCGGACGCCCTGCGGTTCCGGGCGGGCGTCGAGCGGCTCGACGACCGCACGATCTCCGTGACCGCGGACACCTGGTGGGAAGCCTGGCGAAGGTTCTACTTCTGACAACGCTTGTGGTGAATCACCACGAGCGTTGTCCCGTCGCTAAGGCGCGCTCGTACCCTCGCGCCCGTAGCGGTCCTCGAGGCGGACGACGTCGTCGAGGTGCGGCGTCGAGACCTCGACGATCAGCGTGTCCTCGAGCGCGGTGATGCGGTGGACCGTGCCCGGCGGGTAGCGGAGCGCGTCCCCGGCGCCGATCTCGATCGTCTCGACCGCGCCGCCGACCTCGCCGAGCTCGACGCTCGCCTTTCCCTCCTGGACGAGCCAGGCCTCGTCCTTGACCTCGTGGTACTGGAGGCTGAGCGCCTGGCCCGCACGGACGAACAGGAGCTTCCCCACGTACGCGTCGGTCTCCGCCCAGACGAGCTCCCAGCCCCAGGGCTTCTCGACGCGGCGCGGCTCGACGGACCAGCGGCTCTTCACTGGAGCCACTCGGGGTTGGCCGACACGTGCTCGTCCGCGCGACGAAGCTCCTTCGGCGTGTTCACCGTCAGCCAGACGCCAGTGTGCCGATACGCGCGCACGCGGCCCTCGGCGACGAGCTCGGGGAACGCGGTCGTCTCGTGGTCGCCCTTCTCCGGGAACCGCTCGAGCGCCTCGGGCGAGAGCACGTAGATCCCGCAGTTCACCCAGTAGGGCACACGCGAGACCTCGTGGAACCCGGTGATCAGGTCGTCGTCCGTGAGGTCGACCTG
>DASSUT010000081.1:0-5669 GCA_035706725.1 Gaiella sp.
GATCGCGAGCTCGAGCGCCGCGGCAAGCGTCATCGCTTCGCCGCGCGCTCTCGCCGAGGCGCATTCCTCGAGCCCGCACAGTGCTTGCGCCCGCGCTTCCGTCGCCTCGTGGAGCTGGCGCTCGAACGGCTTGAAGTCCGCGCCGATCTGCCGGAGCAGCCCGCCGGCGACGCCGAGCAGAACCGCCGCACGCTCTGCGTCCCCCTCCGCGGCCGCGACCGACGCGAGACCCTCGAGACACCACGCGATGTCCTCTGCGTCACCCGTCTGGCTCGCGAGAAGCAGACCCTCGCGGAAGCGCGCGTGTGCCGAGGCGTGGTCTCCGACCATGAGGTCCACCGCGCCCCGGTTGAAGAGCGAGCGCGCGAGGTTCGCGGTGTCGCCCCTCCCTTCCAGAAGCGCATGGCTCTCCTCGAACAGCGGCCGCGCGCGCTCGTAGTCGCCCGTCGTCAGCGCGAGGTCACCGAGGTTGTTGATCGCGAGCGCCGCGATCCGCGTGTCCCCCACCTCGCGCGCGAGCGCGACGGCCTCCTCGAGCACGACGGCGGCCCTGGGGTGGTCGCCCGCTGCGAGCACGATCGCCCCGAGGTTGCTGAGCGCGTTCGCGACGTACTGCGGCTCCTTGCTCCGTCGAGCCTCGTCGAGCGCCGCCTCGGCGAGCGACGTCGCCGCCGCGTAGTCGCCCTGGAGCAGGGCGATCGCCGACGCCGCGGTCAGCGCCCGCCGCCGGAGCAGCGGCGGCTGCTCGCGGTCGCCGGCGAGGGCGGCCTCGAGGCGGCGGCGGCCTTCCCCGAGGTGCCCGCGGACGTACCAAAACCGGCTCAGGGCAACCGCGAGACGGAGCCGGAGCCGGTGCTCTCCTGCTGCGCGGAGATATGCCAGCGCCGCGCGGAAGTTGTCGTGCTCGGCTTCCAGCGTCGCGAACCAGCGGCTCTGCTGATCGCCGCCGAGCTCGGGCTCCGCGGACTCGGCGTGGGCGACGAACCACTCCGCGTGCCGTCGTGGCGTTGCCTCGTCCGCCACCTCACGGAGCAGGTCGGCGGCGTACTGGCGGATGGTCTCGAGCAGCACATACCGCGTGCCGCCGTCCTCGTGGTGCGCGTTCAGCAGCGAGGCGTCGAGGAGCCGCTCGACGAGCTCGAGCGCGCGATCCTCGTCGCCCTCGAGGCACACCGCCGCAGCCGCTTCGAGCGTCGCGCCCGAAGGGAAGACCGAGAGACGGGAGAGAAACAACCGTTCTTCGTCTCCGAGCAAGTCGAAGCTCCAGTCGAGCGTCTCCCGAAGCGTCTGCTGCCGCGCGGGCATGTCGTGTGGACCTCCCGAGAGGAGCGTCAGCCGTTCCTTGAGGCGTTCGACGAGCGCCTTCGGCTCGAGCGTCCGGATGCGAGCCGCCGCGAGCTCGATCCCTAGTGGCAGGCGGTCGACGCACGCGCAGATCTCGCGCACGGCCGGCTCGGTCTCGCCGGTCAGGCGGAAGCGCGGCTGGAGCGCCCGCGCACGCTGGGCGAACAGCTCGAGCGCGGCGTCCTCGTCGAGCGGCGCGACCGGGAACACCTGCTCGCCCGAGAGGTGGAGCACGGCACGGCTCGTCACGAGCAGCGTCAGCCGGGGCGCCCGCGCGAGGAGCTCGGCGAACGCGGCCGTGCCGGCGCGCAGGTGCTCGGCGTTGTCCAACACGAGCAGGAGCTCCCGGGGGCGAAGCTCGACGGCGAGCGCGTCGAGCGACTGCTCGTCCGGCATGTCGCCGAGCCCTACCGCCTGCCCGATCGCCGGGACGATCAGGTCGGGGTCGCGCAGCGGCGCGAGCTCGACGAGCGCCACGCCGTTGGCGAACGACGAGGCCACACGCCGCGCGGCCTCGAGCGCGAGACGGGTCTTTCCGCTCCCTCCGGCGCCCGTGAGGACGAGCAGGCGAACGTCACGGCCGCGAAGCGCCGCGCAGAGAGCCTCGAGCTCGTGGCCCCGGCCGATCAGAGCGTTCGGGGGCTCGGGAATGGAGACCGACCCGTCGACACTTTCGCCCGGTGCATCGAGGAGGGCGTCCTGCTGGAGAATCCGCCGCTGGAGGTCTCTCAGCCTCTGACCCGGCTCGAGGCCGAGCTCCTCGTCGAGGCGGCGTCTCAGCGCAGCGAACCGCTCGAGCGCGTCGACCTGCCGACCTGACCGGTAGAGGGCGAGCATCGCCAGCTCCTGCTCGCGCTCGCGCAGCGGATGCTCGTCCGCGAGCACGAGGATCTCGCCGAGCGCCTCGTCGTGCCGCCCGAGCCGGAGCTGCGCATCCAGTCGCGCCTCGCGTGCGAGGAGCCGCAGCTCGTCGAGCCGCTCGACCTCTCTGCGCGCGAACCCCTCGTCGACCACGTCGGCGTAGGCGGGCCCCCGCCAGAGCGCGAGCGCCTGTTCGGCCAACGACGCGGCGAGCCCGCAGTTGTCCTCCGCGAGCGCGTGGCCCGCCTCGTCGACGAGCCGCTCGAAACGCTCGGCGTCGAGCGACGCGGCGGCGAGGTCGAGGGCGTAGCCCGTGGGCCGCGTGACGATTGCGATCCCGCTCGGGAGCGCCTTCCGGAGCTGGGACACGTAGAGCTGGACCAGCTTCGGCGCCGACGCAGGTGGCGACTCGCCCCAGAGCGCGTCGACGAGCGAGTCCGGCGAGCACGTCGCCCCGTCGGCGAGCGCGAGCGCCGCCAGGAGACGCCGGTGCTTCTGCGCCGGCAGACCGACGACGCCTCCCTTTCCGAGAAGCTCCAACGGCCCGAGCACACGAAGCTCCGGTCGCACGAGCCGATTGTCGCCTGCCCGCGGCGCCTATACCAGCGCTATACCGGCCTCCCGCACCCTCGGGACATGCCGTACGCGTTCGTCAACGACGTGGCCGCGAGCTGGGAGCAGTACGAGCGCTTCGCGAAGGCGTTCGAGGGCCCGGCCCCGGAAGGCCTCGTGATCCATGCAGCGGGCCCCACCGACGAGGGATTCCGGATCATCGCCGTCTGGGAGAGCGAGGACGCGTGGGAGCGGTTCCGCGCCGACCGCCTGGGCCCGGACGTCGAGACCGTGGCCCACGTGGCGCCGACCTTTCGCCCGCTCCACCCGAAGCACGTGGTGCGCGGCGTCAAACGACCGAGAGAGTAGGAGGACACCGATGGGCAAGAGAACGACGTTCGTCCACCCGCGGACGGTGCTCTGCATCGCGCTCGTGCTGGTCGGGGCGATGCTTGCGACGACCGCGTCCGCCGCGCCTGCGAGGAGCACAGCGTGCGGGATCTGCGGGAAGAACCTGATCAAGAACCCCGGCGCCGAGGCTGGGGCAGGGATCACGGCCGTCGGCGCGTACGGCGCGGTCCCGGGCTGGACGAACGTGGCGGGCCAGTTCGGCGCCGCGTCGTACACCTTCCCGAACGGCTGGTTCCAGAAGACCTCGAAGGGCTCGCCGAAGCGCGGCAGGAACTACTTCTTCGGGGGCACGACCACCGATGCGGTCTCGGCGAAGGCGACGATCGGCTCGCAGACGATCAAGCTCCCGGCTGCCGCGGCGGGTCACAAGGTGACGCTCGGCGGCTGGCTCGGCAACTACGGCTCGGGGCCGACCGGGAACATGACGCAGGTTCGGGCCGACTTCGCAAACGCGGGCGGCACCGTGCTGGCGCGGCTCCGGATCGGGAACGACACGACGATCTCGGGCACGGACATGGCGTTCCGTAGCCGCAAGGGCACCGTTCCGCGAGGCGCCAGCCAGGTCACGATCGTCATGACGTTCGCAGGAGGGAACAACTACAAGCTCGCGGGCGCGGACGACCTCTCGCTCGTGCTCGCCTGAGGGACGGGTTGGGGGGCGAGACAACGCTTGTGGTGATTCACCACAAGCGTTGTCTCGTGATTCACTCGGCGCCGACCGCCGCCTCGACGCTCTCCTCGGCCTCCGCTTCCTCGGCCCGGGAGAAGCGGATCTCGCCGAGCTCGGCGTAGGCACGCACCGTGTCGCCGTCCGAGAACTCACCCTCGAGCAGCGCGAGCGCGAGCGGGTTCTCGAGCAGGCGCTGGATCGCGCGCTTGAGGGGCCTCGCGCCGTAGGCCGGATCCCAGCCTGCCTCGGCGATCAGCTCGCGGGCGCCGTCCGTCAGCTCGAGCGTCAGACCGCGCTCGGCAAGCCGTTCGTTCAGCGTCCCGAGCTGCATCGTGACGATCTCGGAGAGCTGCTCGCGCGTGAGCGGCTGGAACACGACGATCTCGTCGATCCGGTTCAGGAACTCCGGCCGGAAGCGCTCGGCCAGGTCCTCGGTCGAGCGGATGTTCGAGGTCATGATCACGACCGTGTTGCGGAAGTCGACCGTGCGGCCGTGGCCGTCGGTCAGCCGTCCGTCGTCGAGCAGCTGGAGCAGGACGTCGAACACCTCGGCGTGCGCCTTCTCGATCTCGTCGAGCAGGATCACCGCGTACGGCCGGCGCCTGACCGCCTCGGTGAGCTGGCCGCCCTCCTCGTAGCCCACATACCCCGGCGGGGCGCCGACGAGCCGGGCAACCGTGTGCCGCTCCTGGTATTCCGACATGTCGAGCCGCACCATCGCGCGCTCGTCGTCGAACATGAACTCCGCGAGCGCGCGCGCGAGCTCCGTCTTCCCGACACCGGTCGGGCCGAGGAACACGAACGAGCCGATCGGGCGGTTCGGGTCCTGCAGGCCGGAGCGGGCGCGGCGGAGCGCGTTCGACACCGCCTCGATCGCGACGTCCTGGCCGACCACGCGCTCGTGGAGGCGCTCCTCCATGTGCACGAGCTTCTCGACCTCGCCTTCGAGCAACCGGTCGGTCGGGATGCCGGTCCACTGCGCGACGACCGCCGCGATGTCGTCCTCGTCGACCTCCTCCTTGACCATGGGCGCCGCCGCGGGCTCCTCCCGCTCCGAAAGCTCGCGCTCGAGCTCCGGCAGAAGCCCGTAGCGGATCTCCGCGACGCGTGCGAGGTCTCCGCTCCGCTCGGCCCGTTCGGCCTCCATCCGCAGCTCGTCGATCTGCCGTGTGATCTCCTTCACGCGGTCGAGGACGTCCTTCTCCCCAGCCCAGCGCGCCGCGAGCTCGTCGCGGCGTGACTTCGCCTCCGCGAGCTCCTTCTCGACGGGCTCGCGCGTGGCCGGCGTCTCCTTGGCCATCGCGGCGAGCTCGATCTCGAGCTGCGTCACGCGCCGCTCGGCCTCGTCGAGCTCGACCGGCGACGAGTCGATTTCCATCCGCAGCCGCGAGGCCGCCTCGTCGACGAGGTCGATCGCCTTGTCGGGGAGAAACCGGTCGGAGATGTAGCGGTCGGAGAGGACCCCGGCCGCGACGAGCGCGGCATCCCGGATGCGGACGCCGTGATGCGCCTCGTAACGCTCCTTGAGCCCGCGCAGGATCGCGATCGTGTCCGCGACCGAAGGCTCGTCCACGAAGATCGGCTGGAACCGGCGCTCGAGCGCGGGGTCCTTCTCGATGTGGCTGCGGTACTCGTCGAGCGTCGTCGCCCCGACCGCGCGCAGCTCGCCGCGCGCGAGCATCGGCTTGAGCAAATTGCCGGCCGAGACGGCGCCTTCGGCAGCCCCCGCCCCGACGATCGTGTGGAGCTCGTCGATGAAGAGGACGATCTCGCCCTGGCTCGCCGTGATCTCCTGGAGGACGGCCTTGAGCCGCTCCTCGAACTCGCCGCG
>DASSUT010000082.1:0-3634 GCA_035706725.1 Gaiella sp.
GCTCGGTCAGCTCGTCGATCCGGCGCGTCAGCATCGCGACCTGGACCTCCGTCGAGCCGGTGTCGCGGCCGTCCCGGCCGTGCTTCGAGATCAGCTCCTGCTTGGCTTCCTTGGTGAGGCCCATGCGTCTCCTCTCGTCGATTCGTCTCCGCGATCCCCGCTCGGCGTGAAGGAAGGGCACGCACGGCCGCGATCGCGGTCGGCAGCAAGGGTAGCAGTGGACGCCTGTCGCCTCACGAAAACCGGCTCGAAATGCTGCTAAAAACGGCCGTGTGAGCGGAGCGAGCAGCGACATCGAGCGGACCGGGATCCAGCTCGACCGGCTGCGCGTCCTCGTCGACGCGGGCATCGCGCTCTCCTCCGAGCTCTCGCTCGACGCGCTGCTCCAGCGGATCGTCGATACGGCCACGGAGCTGACCGGGGCCCGCTACGCGGCTCTCGGAGTGATCGACCGCGCCGGCCAGGGGCTCGAGAGCTTCCACACGACGGGGATCGACGACGAGACGTACGCGGCCATCGGCGAGCTGCCGCGCGGGCGTGGAATCCTCGGCGTGTTGATCCGCGACACGGCCCCGCTTCGTCTCCGCGACATCGCCGAGGATCCGCGCTCCGTGGGCTTTCCGCGGAACCACCCGCCGATGCACACGTTCCTCGGTGTGCCGATCGTGCTGCGCGGCGTCGCCTACGGCAACCTCTACCTCACCGAGAAGAACGGCGGGGCCGAGTTCACGGACGAGGACGAGGAGCTCACCCAGCTCCTCGCGGCGCAGGCCGCGGTCGCGATCGAGAACGCGCGGCTGTACGAGTCGTCCACCCGCTGGCTCCGGCAGCTCGAGACGCTCAACGAGATCGGGGGCGCGCTCGCGTCGGAGGTCGAGCTCCAACCGCTCCTCGCGCTCGTGGCGCGGCGCATGCAGGAGCTCGTGGGGGCGCGCATCGTCCTGATCGCGCTGCCGGACGCGCACGGCACGTTGCGCGTGACCGCGGCCGCGGGCGGCGACGACCTCGTGGGGATGGGGCTCCAGCTGAGTTCGACGAAGATCGGCCGGGTGCTCGAGCGTGGGCACACGGAGCGGGTGGACGCGGTCGTGGACGACCCGGAGGTCGACCAGCGTGTCGCACGCGGGCTCGGGATCACGTCGGCGATCTACCTCCCGCTCCAAGTCCGCGGCCGCGCGTTCGGGGTCGTCGCCGCGCACGACAAGCTCGGCCCTGACCCGCGGTTCGAGGAGGGCGACATCCGTCTGGCGGAGTCGCTGGTCTCGCGCGCGGCGATCGCCGTCGACCTCTCGGAACGCGTCACCCGGGACGCCCTGCGGCGGGCGGTCGAGGCGCAGGAGCTCGAGCGCGCCCGCCTCGCCCGCGAGCTCCATGACGAGACGGGGCAGGCGCTCGCGTCGATCCTGCTCGGCCTCGGGCACCTGGAGGACGCGGTCGAGACAGACGAGGCCCGGAAGGCGGCGGCCGAGCTGCGCCAGCTCGTGGTCAGCACGCTGCAGGACGTGCGCCGGCTGGCGGTCGAACTGCGGCCGAGCGCGCTCGACGACTTCGGGCTCGTACCCGCGGTGGAGCGCCTCGCGGCGACGTTTGCAGAGCAGTCCGGGCCGGTCGTCGACGTCGCGGCGCGACTCGGCGAGCTGCGTCTCCCGCGGGACGCCGAGACCGCCCTGTACCGCATCGTCCAGGAGGCCCTCACGAACGTCGTCAAGCACTCGTCCGCGCGGCATGTCAGCATCACGCTCGTGCACAACGGCGAGACGGCGGTCCTGGTCGTCGAGGACGACGGGAACGGGTTCGATCCAGGCGAGACGCGTCCCGATGCGCTCGGGCTCGTCGGCATGCGCGAACGCGTCGCCCTGGTCGGCGGTCGCCTCACCGTCGAGTCGACTCCGGGAGCCGGCACCACGCTCGTCGCGGAGGTTCCGGTCGCGGAAGGCGGCAGACGCCCCCTGTGAGCATCCGCGTCGTCATCGTCGACGACCATGCCATCCTCCGCGCAGGGCTGCGGCGGGTGCTCGACGCCGAGCCGGACATCGAGGTGGTCGGAGAGGCCGCGACCGCCGAGCGAGCGGTGTTCGAGGCGCTCGCGAACAAGCCGGACGTCGTCGTGATGGACGTCGTGATGCCCGGAAAGTCGGGCATCGAGGGCATGCCGTCGGTGCTGCAGGCGGTCCCGGAGGTGAAGGTCTTGATGCTGTCGATGCAGGACGACCCCCACTACGTGCGGGAGGCGTTCGAGGCGGGTGCCGCCGGGTACGTGCTCAAGGAGGCCGCGGACACCGAGGTCGTCGGCGCCGTGCGGGCCGTCGCAGCGGGAGAGCGCTACGTCCACCCCGCGCTCGGCGCGCGCCTCGTCGCGGCGGAGGCGGCCGAGCGCCGGCGCGCGGAGGACGATCCCCTCTCGGAGCGGGAGCGTGAGGTGCTGCGGCTCCTCGCGCTCGGGCACACGAACCAGGAGATCGCGAGGCTCCTCTACATCTCGGTCCGGACGGCCGAGACGCACCGGGCGCACATCATGCAGAAGCTCCGGCTCTCGAGCCGTGCCGAGCTCGTCCGTTACGCGCTCGAGAACGGCCTCATCGAGGCGACCGCGTAGTCCGAGCGCCCTACGAGACGACGAGCACGTCGCACGGCGCGGATCGGACGACGCCGGCACTGACCGTGCCGAGCCCGTCGGCCGCGGGCGGCCGGTTGCGCGTGCGGCCGACGACCACGAGATCTGCGCCGATCGCCTCTGCGCTGTCGACGAGGAGGGAGGTCGGGTCGCCCCGCCGCTCGAGGTAGGTGGCCGACAGCTGCCGTCTCAGAAGCTGCTCCCGCGCCCTTTCGACGGTCTCGCTCGAGGACGTGCCATTGTTCGAGACCGTCACCACCGTGAGGATCGAGCCGTAGCCGAGGAGCTCCGCGGCGCGCTCGAGCGCGCGATCCGCCCCCTCCGACCCGTCGAAGCCGACCATGATGTTCCGCGCCCGTGCCATTACCCGCGCATGCTGGACGCCGGCGCGGCCGCTCGCCTCCGGATCGGCCACGTTCGCGGTGCGGTGAACTACCGAGGGGGTGTACCCGCACGCAAACGGCGAGAGCGACCCGTGCGGGCCGCCCTCGCCGCTCACTCCGGGAGGTCGGAGCGATTCAGTGGCCGGTGGCCACTTTCGGAGTGATCCCCGGCTTCGCCGCGGCCGCCTCGCGGAACCGTCCGCCGAGCACGGCCAGCGCCAGGATCACGATCCCGATGCCGGTCAGGAGCAGGGCCACGCCGACGACGATGCCGAACAGCGCCAACTGCTCTGCCATGTAGCTGACGTTGAGCGCCGTCGAGAGCGCGGTCTCCGTGACCCAGGTGTTGCGGGCACCGTTCGCGACCGGCTGGCCGTTCGCCTTCACGGCCGCGGCCTCGTCGTTCGTGCCCTTCGGGTCGCCCGGATTCGCGGCGCTCTGGAAGCGGCCCATCTGCGCGTAGGTGAGGTTCTCGCTCGACTCGAGCGCGTGCATCCGCATGATCTTCGCGAACGCCCTCGCCTGGGTTCCGGTCAGCACCTGCTCGCCGGCCCACTGGTCTGCGTATTTCGCGACCGCCGGGTCGGACGCCTCGCCGAAGTAGATCTGCTCCTGCTTGAGGCTGTCGCGGACGGTG
>DASSUT010000083.1:0-6665 GCA_035706725.1 Gaiella sp.
CCGGCCGCGATCGACTTCGCGACCGTGACGAGATCCGGCTCGACGTCGAAGTGCTCCATCGCGAACATCCGCCCGGTGCGGCCGAAGCCGGTCTGGACCTCGTCCGCGACCAGCACAATCCCGTGCCGGTCGCAGAGGTCACGGAGCCCGCGGACGAACTCGGGCGGCGCTGGGACGAAGCCTCCCTCTCCGAGCTGCGGCTCGAACACGATCGCCGCGATCCGGTCCGCCGGCACGTGCGCGTCGAACATCCGCTCGAGCCGTCGGAGCGCCTCGGCTGCGCTCGGTCCGCGATACGCGTTCGGGAACGCGGCGCGGTGGACCTCCGGCGCGTACGGCCCCATGCCCGTCTTGTAGGGATGGAACTTCGAAGTCATCGTCATCGCGAGCAGCGTCCGCCCGTGGAAGGCGCCCTCGAACGCGATGACGCCGGGACGGCCGGTGTGGAGCCGCGCGAGCTTGACCGCGTTCTCGACGGCCTCGGTGCCCGCGTTGAAGAACGCCGCGCGCGTCTCGCCGCCGATCGGGACGAGCGCGCAAAGGCGCTCGGCGAGCTCGACGAACGTCTCGTACGGGACGACCGTGTAGTCGGTGTGCAGGAACCGCGCCGCCTGCTCGGCGACCGCCTCGACGATCGCCGGGTGGGCATGACCGGCGTTCACGACGCCGACACCGCCGGCGAAGTCCACGAAGACGTTCCCGTCGACGTCGGTGATCGTGGCGTTCTCCGCACGCGCGGCGAAGATCGGGAGGTGCACACGCAGCGGGTGCGCGACCGCCCGCGCTTCACGCTCCGCGAGGGCGCGCGAGCACGGGCCGGGGATCTCGGTCCGGATCTCGATCGTCCTCGTGGCCGCCATGAGGTCAGCGTATCGGAGGCGTCCGAAAGTACAGTCGCCACGTGAGCGACGCATGGCTCGACGCGCTCGGCCCCGACCCCTGGGCCGCCGCCGGACGGTGGCTCGCAGACGCGCGCGAGGCCGGCCTGCACGAGCCGGACGGAGCGGCGCTCGCGACCGCGACCCCGGACGGGCGACCGTCCGTGCGCATGGTGCTGGTGCGCGGGATCCCCGAACGCGACCTCCGCTTCTACACGAACCACGAGAGCCGCAAGGCCGCCGAGCTCGCCGAGAACGGCGAAGCGGCGCTCTGCTTCTACTGGGGCCCGCCGCTGCGGCGCCAGGTGCGCGTCGAGGGACGCGCCGAGCGCCTCACGGAGGGCGAATCCCGCGCGTACTTCGTCACACGCGCCCGCGAGAGCCGTCTCGGCGCATGGGCGTCGCCGCAGTCCCGCCCGCTCGGCGGCCGAGACGAGCTCGAGCGGCGGTACTCCGAGGCCGACCGCAGGTTCCCCGGATCGGACGACATCACGCTCCCCGAGTGGTGGGGCGGCTACCGGCTCGTCCCGCGTGCCTTCGAGCTCTGGCAGAACCGTCGGAACCGCCTCCACGACCGGGCCCGCTTCGAGACCGCCGGCGGCGGGTGGTCACGCGTCCGGCTCGCTCCCTGACCCGCTCACGCGGCGCGCAAACGCACGGACGGCCTCGTCGAACCGTTCTGGCGCCTCGAGGTTCGGGAAGTGGCCGACCCCCTCCAGGATCAGCACCTCGGGTCGGGGCAGCGAGGCGACGAGCTGGTCCGTGATCTCGTTCGTGGAGTACGCATCGTGGTCGCCGGCGATGACGAGCGCCGGCGGTCGGAGCACCGCGAGGAGCGTGGCGTAGTCCGGCCGCTCGGCCCGGCCCCGCAGCGCCGCCGCCGGCCCCACCGGGTCGGTGCGGAGCATGGTCGTCACGATCGGCACCGTCAGCTCGGGATCGCGACTCCCGGCCGGCCCGAACAGACGCGGCAGCATCTCGACCGTGTGCCCGAGCATTCCGTCCCGCTCGATCTGGGCCGCCGTCGCGCGGCGACGCTCGGCCTCCTCGTCGGTCACGGGCGCCGCGGTGGTCGCGGCCAGCACGACGCCGTCCACGCGTTCCGGGTAGCCGAGCCCGAGCTCCATCGCGACGAGCCCGCCCATGCTCAGCCCGACGACGGTTGCCCGTTCGAGCGCGAGCGCGTCGAGGAGCCCGACCACCGCATCCGCGATCGCGCGCATGGAGATCGTCCGCCCGGCGGCCGGCGATGCGCCGTACCCCGGGAGGTCCGGCGCGACGACCCGGAACTCGTCGCCGAGGGCGGCGAGCTGACCGGACCACATCGCGCGGCTGAACGGGTGGCCGTGGAGGAAGACGATCCCCGGCCCGTCTCCGCGCTCGTCGTACGCGAGCGTGACGGATGCCACGGCGACGCCTACGACGGCGGCGGCGCGAGCGCCCGCTTCGTGTAGAGGCCGTTCGCGTTCCAGAGCAGGAACCCCTTCGCCCCCTGGAGGCGCGCGGCGCGCACCTGCTGCATGACCTGGTCGGGGTCGTAGCTCCAGTCCTGGATCCACGGGATGAGCTGCGCACGGCTTCCGCGCACCTGTCGCTTGAAGTCGATCAGCGTCCTGAAGACGGTCTCGCCCGGCTCGGCGTACGGCTTCGAGATGCCGAGCTCGCCACCGCCGTACAGGACGGGGTACGCCATCGGGTGGATGTCGTCGACGTGCCGCGAGATCCAGCGTGGAACTTGGCCGACGCCGATGTCGCGCGTGGCGGCGAGGCCGAAGAGCGCGGTCGACACGCGGACCCCGAGTGGCTCGAGCCGCCGCGCCGCGTAGGCCGCGAAGTCCGCGATCACCTGACCGCGGGGGACGCTCGTCTTGCCGGGATAGACCGTGCCCGCGATGTCCCCGTCCGACGGGAAGCGCGTGTAGTCGAGCATGATCTCGTCGAACCCGGCACGGGCCGCTGCGGCGGCGATCGAGATGTCGTAGTCCCACACGCGGCGGTCGTACGGGTTCACCCACGCGAGCCCTCCGCTGGTCTCCCACGTGGAGCCGTCGGGCCGGCGCACGGCAAGGTCCGGCCGGGCGCGGGCAAGGTACGGGTCCTGGAACACGACCACGCGCCCGATGAGGTAGAGCCCGTGGCGGTGCATCAGCTTCGCGACCTCGCGCGGCTCGTAGTAGTTCCGCACGGCGCCGGTCTTGCGCGCAAGCGGGACGCCAGCCGGTGCGAACGAGATCTCGCCGCCCTCGTCCTTCACGTCGAGCTCGATCGTGTTCAGGCCCTGCTTCTTCAGCGCGACGTACTCCTCGAGCTTTCCGGGGAGGGACGCGAGCGCACCTGTCACGTGGACGCCCCTGACCTCGACGGGGAGCGGCCGTGGGCGCGCCGCGACCGTGACAGCGTCGCCGACCGTCTCGATCGTCACGCCGCCGCGCGCGGCCGACCGGCTCTGATCGGTCTTGCCGGCGAGCGTCATGCCGCCCGCGAGCCCGAGCACGCCGATCAGCAGGACTGCGGCGACCGCGGCTCTGCGCCGACGCTTCCGCCGGCGTGCCGAGTCCCTGCGAGCGCGGAAGCGCTCGTTCGGGTCCATCGATGGATACAACATGGACACCGGATCCGTGAGTGTAAGTCATTCCGGGCACGCGGGGATGCAGGCGTTTCGCTCCGGCAGCGGTCTACGATCCCGTCGATGGTGCTCTCGGACCAGGCGATCCGGCGTCTTGTCGAGGCCGGCCGGATCGGCATCGACCCCTACGACCCCCTGCTGATGCAGCCGTCGAGCCTCGACGTGCGCGTCGACCGGCTGTTCCGCGTGTTCCGGAACTCGCGCTACCCGTACATCGACGTGAAGGCCGACCAGGACGAGCTGACGGAGCTCGTCGAGGTCGAGGGCGACGAGCCGTTCATCCTGCACCCCGGCGAGTTCGTGCTCGGGTCGACGCTCGAGCGCGTCACGCTGCCCGACGACCTCGTCGCCAGGCTGGAGGGCAAGGCGCTCGCGCTGGACACCGAGGTCCCCACCAGCCAGGGATGGCGGCTCATGGCGGAGATTCGTCCAGGCGACATCGTCTTCGGGGCGGACGGCGAGCCGACCGTCGTGCTCGCCGCGACCGAGCCGCTCGTCGATCGGCCGTGCAAGGAGGTGCGGTTCTCCGACGGCACGACGATCGTGTGTGACGCAGCGCACGAATGGGAGACCGTGGACAAGAACGGCCGTCGTCGCGCGAGGAACCGCGCGCGCGTAGTCACCACCGCCGAGATCGAGAAGACGCTCGTGGTGCGGGGTGAGCGCAACCATCAAGTGGCGCTCGCGGGAGCGGTCCGGTACTCGGAGAAGGAGCTGCCGATCGATCCGTACGTGTTCGGAGCGTGGCTCGGCGACGGCACGACGACGACGGCGGAGATCACGTCGGCCGACGCCGAGATCCTCGAGGAGATTGCGCTCGCCGGCTACGCCGTGAGGCCGACGCGGACCAGGCGCCTCGTGTACCGCATCGGGGGCGCAGGGCATACACGGGACCCCCGATCTGGCCGTTACGCGCCGAACGAGTCGCTCGCGAGCACGCTGCGAGCAATGGGCATGTCGCTCGGAAAGCGCATTCCGTCCGACTACCTCCGTGCGAGCGTTCCCCAGCGGCAGGCGCTGCTCGAGGGGCTCATGGACACCGACGGCTACGTGGACGTACTCGGACGCTGTGACCTGACGACTGTCCACGAACCGCTCGCGTACGACGTGATGGAGCTCGTCGCGAGCCTCGGCTTCCGGCCGACGCTGGCGTACAAGCGCGCGATGCTGAACGGACGAGACTGCGGACCGAAGTACGAGGTGCAGTTCACGCCCGATCGTCCGGTGTTCCGCCTGCCACGGAAGCTGGCTCGCCAGAAGAGGCACGGCCGGTTCCACCGGTTCCGCGCGATCGTCGACGTCCGGGACGTCGCGAACGTGCCCGTACGGTGCATCGAGGTGTCGTCCCCGCGGGGCGTCTATCTCGCCACGCGCTCGTTCATTCCGACGCACAACAGCAGCCTCGGGAGGCTCGGCCTGCTGATCCACTCGACTGCCGGCTTCATCGACCCGGGATTCGACGGGCACGTGACGCTCGAGCTCTCGAACGTCGCGAACCTGCCGATCACGATCTACCCCGAGATGAAGATCGGCCAGCTGTCGTTCGTCCAGATGTCCGAGCCCGCGGAGACGCCCTACGGCTCCGGCTCGCTCGGCTCGAAGTACCAGGGCCAGCGGGGCCCCACCCCGAGCCGCTACTGGCAGAACTTCCTCGACCCGTCGTGATCCTCGTCACCGGTGCCAGCGGGTTCGTCGGACGGCACGTGACGCGCGAGCTCGCGGCGAGCGGCGTGCGCGTCCGCGCGATGGTGCGCACCGCGCGGGCGGCGGAGTCGCTCGCCGACATCGAGTGCGAGCTCGTGCGAGGCGACGTCACCGACCTCGCGTCGCTGCGGGCGGCCGCCCGCGGCATGCGCACGATCGTCCACCTCGTCGCGATCGTCGAGGGTGCGCCGGCCGCGTTCGAGCGCGTGATGGCGGCGGGCACCGGCAACCTGGTGGAGGCGGCGCGGGAGTCCGGCGTCCGCAGGCTCGTCGCGATGAGCGCGCTCGGCACGGGGCCGAACGCGACCGTGCCGTTCTTCCGCGCCAAGTGGGCGGCGGAACAGGCCGTGGCAGGGTGCGGTATCGACCACGTCGTGCTGCGGCCGAGCTTCGTGTTCGGCGCCGACGGCGGGGTCCTGCCGCGTCTGCTCCGGATCGCGCGCCTGTTCCCGCTGACACCCGTGATCGGGCCCGGGACGCAGCGCGTACAGCCGATCTGGGTCGACGACGTGGCGCGCGCGGTGCGGCTCGCCGTCGACGGCGAGGGCTCGAACGGCCCGGTCGAGCTCGGCGGCCCGAACGCCGTGACGTGGAGCGAGCTGTGGCGCCGCCTGAAGGGCGCGCTCGGGACCCGGCGAGCGACCGTCCACATCCCGTTCTGGCTCGCGCGCGGGCCGGCGACCGTGTTCGAGCGGATTCCGCCCGCACTCCTCACGCGCGACCAGCTGCGCATGCTCGAGGGCCCCGACAACGTCGTCTCGGACGCCGGCGCCTCGATGAAGCGCCTCGGTCTGGACGAACGGCTGCCGCTCGACGAGCAGCTCCGCCGCGCGGCTGCTGCGCGGCCGCGCTAGTCAGCGCCTCGGTCGGGAAACCGAACGCCGCCGAAGGCGGCAGTTCGCTTCAGGGATGCGCCCTTGGCCCGGTGCAGCCGGGCCAACGGAATTTGCGGCTTCCGTCCCGCGCGAGCGGGATAGACGCTCGCAGGCGAAGATCAAGAACACGCGAGGGCCGCCCTTCCGGGCGGCCCTCATACGTCGGTACTCGACGTTGGATTTGGTAGAGGCGCTTCCTGCCAGACCAGAGGTGGTCGGCGGCGCGAAGCGCGAGTCCCCTACGCGTGGCTATGGCGATTCCCCGTAGGTCTCGGGGACACGCCTCTACCCGTCGGTACCTCCACTGCCGGTACTGCACGAATCTGACACCCGACCACCTCCTTTCCGCGGTACACCGAGTCTACGCACCCGAGTCGGACAGCGGCAAGGGGGATAACCGAACCTTCACTTGCCTGCGAGCGGCCGTTCGGCTTGCGCCGGCCATGCCGGCGCCGGGCACATCCCTGAAGACGGCTGCCGGCCTCGCCGGCGCCGAACCCCGGCCTTCCCGAATGATTCCTAACCCGCGAGCGCGCGCCGGAGCTGCTCGTCGAGCGGGAGGCGCTCGCCGAGGCCCAGCCG
>DASSUT010000084.1:0-2489 GCA_035706725.1 Gaiella sp.
TGCACCTTACTTCCGACAACGGCTGTTTCCAACCCTGCGTGCACGGCGGTCACGATCGGCGGGTCGCCGAACAAGCGCTCGTACACCGTCTTCGCCGCAGCGAGTGCCGCCGAGTCGAGATCGGGGCGCCACCCGGCGTAGTTCACCTTCACCTCGAGCTCGCCGCCGACCAGCCGGGCGACGGCGTCGAGCGCCGCGATCACCTCGGGCAGCGCGGAGTCGTTGGACGAGCGCGAGAGGCTGTGCAGCGTGAAGCGGTCGCCCTCGGTGAGCGCCTCGCCGAGCGACGTGGACGTCTCGATGAGATCGTCGAAGTCGGGGCTCAGCGCGAGCGGCCCGGTCGGCACGAGCGCGACGGCGTCGAGTAGCCGGTCGGTGGCCTCGGCTGTCCAGGGGTCTGCCGCGGGCTCGGCCGCCTCGATGGTGATCGCGACGCCGGGGTCGGTCTTCGCGAACGCGTCGCGGATCGTCTCGGCGGAGGCCGCGACGGCTGCGGAGAACGCCTCCTCGTCGCCAGGGGCAACGGAGCAGATCGCGACGGCGTCCCGCGGGATCGCGTTGCGGCTCTTGCCGCCGTCGAACGAGACGAGCCGGAACGGCGCCTTCTCCGACGCCTCGCGCAGCGCGCGCCCGAGCACCTTGACCGCGTTCGACCGCCCGAGCGCGATCCCCATGCCCGAGTGCCCGCCCTGGCCGCCGCTCACCGTGACCGCCAGCGTGACCGCACCCTTCGCCGCCGGCTCGCGGGGCGCGTCGAGCCGGATCCAGGTGTCGGTGCTGCCGGCGCAACCGACCGTCAGCTTGCCGTCCTCCTCACTGTCGAGGTTCAGCAGGACCGACCCCGTGACGAGCGCGGGATCGAGCGCGTTCGCGCCCTCGAGCCCGACCTCCTCCGCCACGGTCATCAGGAGCTCGAGCGGCCCGTGCCGGAGCGACTCGTCCTCGGCGAGCGCCATCATCGCGGCGATCGCGACCCCGTCGTCCGCGCCCAGCGTCGTCCCGTCGGCGGTCAGCCAGTCGCCGTCCCGGACGAGCGAGATCCGCCCCTCCGCTGCATCGTTCGGGCTCGACGGATCGCGCTCGCACACCATGTCGAGGTGACCCTGGAGCACGACCGTCGGCGCGGCCTCGCGGCCGGCCGTGGCGGGCACGAGCACGACGAGGTTGCGACCCGCGTCCTCGCGCAGCTCGAGCCCATGGTCGCCCGCCCAGGCCCGGACGTGCTCGATCACGGGCTCCTCGCCGCGCGAGGGGCGCGGGATCCGCGTCAGGGTCTCGAAGTGCGCCCAGAACGAGCCCGGCTCGAGCCCGGCGAGGGCGGAGGTCTGGGTGGCCATGTCGTGCGCCTCGTCGCTCCCCTCAGAGCCCGAGGATCTGCTTCTTCTTGGCCTCGAACTCCTCGTCCGTGAGGATCCCCTGGCTCTTGAGCTGCGCGAGCTTCTCGAGCTCGGCGGCGTAGTCGGGCTCCGCGGGAGCCGCCGCCGCGGCCTGCTGGGCGGCCATCTGCTGCTGGTACATCTGCTGCTCGTAGGCCTCCTGGTCCTGGCGGGCGTACTTCTGGTCCTGGCGGTGCCGGACTGCGCCCGCGGTGCCGGCGACGACCGCGGTGGTCGCCGCCGCCCGGACGAGACCGGGCCCTCTCCGTGCGAACATCTCCGTTTCTCCTTCCTAGGCCTTGGCCTGCTCGAGCGCCCACTCGCGGGCGGCCTGGACGACCTCGTGGGGAATCCGGTCGAACGCGAGCAGCACGCCGCCCGCGTCGCGCATCGCCTGCGTGACCTTCCGCGCCCAGACGTTCTCCCACACGAGCAGCGCCGCCGACGAGTCAGGCGCGAGGTCCTCCGCGGCGTCCATCAGGTCGTCCTCGTTGAAGAGCCCCTGCACCTCGATCCCGAGCGCGTCGAGGCTCTCCTGGACGTCAGGCGCGAGCTCGGTGATCTCGAGCGCGACGGTCTCCCCGTCGGCGCTCTTGCCGACGAACGCGATGTCGATGATGCGAATCGTGCCCTGGTCGACGAGGTCGACCAGCGCCGGAGCGATCTCACCCCGGAAGTCGTTGCCCGGAAAGGCGATGATCGCGTAGTCGACGGGTCCGATCTCTTCCATCCTGCTGCCTCCTCTCCCTCTCCTACGAGAGCGCTTTCTGCTTGAGGGCATCGAACTCTGCCTGCGTGATCGCGCCCGAGTCGAGAAGCTGCTTCGCCCGGTCGATCTCGGCCGCCGCGCCGCCGCCGCCGCCGGCCGTCTGGCGGACGTAGTCGTCGAACTGATCCTTCTGCGACCGGGCGCGGGCGAGATTCCGTTCGGTCATCCCGACGTTCTGCGTGATCAGGTAGACGAACACGCCGAGGAACGGCAGGAAGATCGTGAAGATCAGCCACCCGGTCTTGCCCCAACCCGAGAGGTCGTGCCTGCGGAAGATGTCCGCGAAGACCGTGATCAGGAGCCAGAACCACATGATCCAGAGGAAGAACACGATCATCGTCCAG
>DASSUT010000085.1:0-22286 GCA_035706725.1 Gaiella sp.
CCGCGATCGTCTGCCGCGAGTACGGCCTCCCCGCCGTCGTCGGCACCGGCCGGGCGACGTCGACGATCGAGAGCGGGCAGACGATCCGCGTCGACGGCTCGAACGGCGTCGTGACCGTCCTCGATTCGTAGCGGTGCCCGCGCCGTCCGCTCACACACGGCCGCTCGAGGAGCTCCGCCGCTCGGACGAGCCCGTGTTCGGCGGCAAGAGCGCGAACCTCGGGGAGCTCGGGTCGGCGGGCCTCGAGGTCCCTCCCGGGTTCGCGGTCGCCGCGAGCGCGTTCCGCGCGTTCGTCGAGGAGACCGGCCTCGACGGGACGATCGCGGCCGCGATGACGCGCGCCTCGAGCGGGGACGTCGAGGAGGGCGCCGCCGCCGCGAAGGCGATCGGGGAGGCGATGCGCTTCGCGCCGCTCCCGGATGCGGTCCGGGCTGAGGTCGCGCACCGTCACGACGAGCTCGTCCGGGCACACGGCGGCGAGCCTCCGCCGGTCGCGGTCCGCTCGAGCGCGATCGGCGAGGACAGCGAAGATGCCACCTTCGCCGGCCAGCAGGAGAGCTTCCTCTGGTTGCGCGGGATCGAGCAGGTCTGCGACGCGCTGCGCGACTGCTGGGCGAGCCTCTACACCCCGCGCGCGATCGCGTACCGCGCCGCGCGCGGGACGGCCGGGCAAGAGCCGGCGATGGGCGTGACCGTGCAGCTGATGGTCGACGCGGAGGTCTCCGGGGTGCTGTTCACGTGCAACCCCGTGAGCGGCGACCCGAGCGTGGTCGCGATCGACGCGAGCTGGGGACTCGGCACCGCTGTCGTCGGCGGCGAGCTGACGCCCGACCACTACCTGGTCAGCAAGGTCACGGGCGAGCTCGTCCGGCGGGACGTCCACTCCAAGCACGCCGAGTACGTCCCCGACGCCTCGGGTGCGGGCACGGTGCGGCGGGACGTGCCGGTGGACCGGCGCGACATTGCGTGCCTCGACGTCGTCTCGCTCGAGGCACTGCTCGACGTCGCACGTCGCGTCGAGCAGCACTACGGCGCTCATCAGGACCTCGAGTGGGCGCTCGCGCGCACCCGGCCCGCCGGGACCGTCCACGTGCTCCAGGCGCGACCCGTCACGACGCTCCCGGAGCGGCCCCCCACTCCCGCCGCGTCGGCGCTGTCGCTCATGTTGAGCACGTTCGGCGCGCCGTCCGACCCGCCCGGCCGGTCCTGACGATGCCGCTCGACGACGACGACGTCCGCGAGATCCTCCGGCTGATCGACGAGAACGACGTCGAGGAGCTGCACGTCGAGGTCGAGGGCATGCTCGTCCATGTCGTCCGCGGTCGCCACGACGCGGAGCTCGAAGATTCGCAGCCCGAGCCGGACGCCGAGCCTTCGGCCGTGGACGACCGCCTCCTGCCGATCGCCGCGCCGATGCTGGGCACCTTCTACCGCGCCCCGGCGCCAGGGGCAACGCCCTTCGTGGACGTGGGCGCACGCGTCGAGGAGGACACCGTCGTGTGCCTGATCGAGGTGATGAAGATGATGAACGCAGTGCCCGCCGGGATGACGGGCACCGTGGTCGAGGTCTGCGCGGCGAACGCCGAGCTCGTCGAGGCGGGAGAGCCACTGTTCCGGGTCCGGGCCCACCCGTGACCGAACTCGTCGAGTTCGTCGACACGACGACCCGGGACGGCAACCAGAGCCTCTGGAGCGCCACCGGGCTCACGACCTCCGACCTCGTCGAGATCGCTCCCGAGATCGACCGGGTCGGCTTCCGCGCGGTCGACTTCTCCTCGAGCACCCACATGGCGGTCGCGGTCCGCTTCCACCAGGAGGACCCGTGGGAGCGGCTCCGCCTCGTGAGCGAGGCGATGCCGGAGACGCCGCTCAGCTTCATCACGACCGGCATGCGCTTCATCACCTGGGTGCCTGCCGACGAGGAGGTCATGCGGCTCGCGTTCCGCTGCGTCGCGCGCAACGGCATCCGGCGCTTCCAGTTCGCCGACCCCTCCAACGACCCGGCACGGCTGCGGCGCGTGGCGGCGCTCGCGCACGCCGAGGGGGTCGAGCAGGTCGTGATCGGGCTGACGTACTCGGTCAGCGACGTGCACACGCACGCGTACTACGCCGAACGCGCGGCGGCGCTCGCCGACTGCGCCGACATGGACGCGATCTACCTGAAGGACCCGGGCGGGCTCCTGACCCCGGACGCCGTGCGGGAGCTCGCGCCGCACTTCCTGCGCGCCGCGGGCACGCGGCCGGCGGAGCTGCACAGCCACTGCACGATCGGCCTGGCCCCGCTCGTCTACGTCGAAGGCCTCCGCGCGGGGTTTCGCGTCCTGCACACGGCGGTCTCACCGCTCGCCCGCGGCACCTCGAACCCGGCGGCGGAGACCACCCTGCGCGACCTCGAGGCGGAGGGCTTCACGCACCGGCTAGACCTCGACGCGCTCTCCGCGGTGTCCGAGTACTTCCGCGCCCTCGGCCGGGAGAAGGCGCTTCCCGAGGGCACGCCGCAGGAGTTCGACGCGACCTACTACCACCACCAGCTCGCGGGAGGCATGGTCTCGACCACGCGCCGGATGCTCGACGAGCTCCGCCGCCCCGAGCTCTTCGACGCGGCGCTCGAGGAGGTCGGCCGCGTGCGGGCCGAGATGGGTTACCCCATCATCGTCACGCCGGTGTCGCAGCTCGTCGCGACGCAGGCGGTACGAAACGTGATCGACCCCGAGCGCTGGGAGAACGTCTCGGACGAGACGATCCGTTACTTCCTCGGGCACTACGGCGAGCCCGCGGCGCCCGTCGACGCCCATGTCGCGGGACGTGTCCTCTCGCGTCCGCGCGCCCGTGAGCTCGAAGGGCTCGAGCCGCTCCGACTCGAGGGCGCCCGCGCGCGCTTCGGGGAAAGGATCTCGGACGAGGAGCTCTTGCTCCGACTGACCATGCCCGAAGAGCAGGTCGACGCCATCCGTCCCTCGGCGCCCGGCGTGCGCCCACGACCACACGCCGCCGCGACGGGACGGCACCCGGTCGTGACGTTGCTGCAGGAGGTGGCGCGCCGCAGGTCGGTGACGCACCTTCGCGTCGAGAAGGGAGACGATCTCGTGGTGTGGCGCCGTGCGACTTGACGCGGCTCGCGGGTTCGTCTTCGACGTCGACGGCACGCTCGTGCACCGCTCCGGCGACGAGGCACGCCTGCTTCCGGGCGCGCTGGAGCTCCTGTCGGCCATCCGCGCGTCGGGACGGCCGCTCGCGCTGTTCACGAACGGCAGCCACATCTCGCCCGCCGGATTCGCGGAGGGGCTCCGCGACGCCGGGCTGCCGATCGCCGACGAGGAGCTGCTGACGCCCCTCGTGAGCGTCCAGACCTACCTCGACGGCCGCGGGCTCGACTCGGTGATGCTGTTCGGCACCGGTCCCGCGCGCGACTTCCTTGCGTCGGCAGGAGTCCGGATGGCCGACGCCGAGGACGCCGACGCGGTGTTCGTCGCGCATGCGGACAGCGTCGACTTCCCCACGCTCGAGCGCGCGGCGCGGGCGATCCTTCGCGGAATCCCGCTCTTGACCGGAAGCTACGCGCCCGCCTATGCAGGCGCCGACGGACCGATCCTGAGCCGCGGTGCGATGCTCACGGCCGCACTCGCCAAAGCGACGGGCGCGCGACCGACGGTGGTCGGAAAGCCGTCTCGCGCCGCTGTCCGGACGGTCGTGGAGCGCCTCGGCGTGCCTTCGAGCGAGATCGCGGTGATCGGCGACGATCTCACGATGGACGTCGCACTGGGCCGTCTGGGCGGAGCGACCACGGTGCTCGTCGGGAGCGGCATCAGCGGCCTCGTGGAGCTGGACGGGATCCCCGCGTCACGTCGGCCCGACGCGGTCGTCGGGAGCGTCGCGGAGCTCCTCGGCCGCATCTGACACGTCCTCGCTGACACGCACGACATCTGTTAGGGAACCGTGAGCACGCAGTCGCGCGGGCGTACCGCTCGTGGCAACGGGGTACGAGGAAGTGTCGTACCCGAACGCACGAGAGGAGTGTTGACCAATGAGACGCAAACTCCGCATGCTGGCGCCGCTCGGAGCGCTCGCCCTTGCCGCGGGGCTCGTGGGCGTGGTGCTCGGCGGGACCGGAGTCGGCTCCGCTGCCACGACCGCGAAGCCGACGAACACACAGCAACCGACGATCTCCGGGAAACCCGAGGTCGGGCAGACGCTCACCGCCAAGGAAGGCGAGTGGACGGGCAACCCGACCGACTTCGACTACGCCTGGAACCGCTGCGATGCCGACGGCGGAAGCTGCTCGATGATCAGCGGGGCCAACGAGAAGACGTACACGCTGAAGTCCGTCGACAAGGGCAACACGATCCGCGTGCGCGTGACCGCGCAGAACGCGGACGGGCGCACGACCCGGGCGACCGTGCCGACGGCCGTGATCCGCGATGCGCCTGCGCCTCCGGGCCCCGCGAAGGGTTGTGACCGGCAGGGCTCCGGCCCGATCCCGGTCGGCGAGCTCGGGGAGACGGACCGGCTCCTGGTCGACCGCCAGTCGATCTCACCGTCGGTCGTCGGCGGCTCGACGAACGAGCTCACCGTTCGGTTCCACGTGACGGCGTGCTCGGGCAAGGCCGTCCAGGGCGCCCTCGTGTACGTGACCGCGGTGCCGTACAACCAGTTCTCGGTGCCGAACGAGGTCCCGACCGGCGGCGACGGCTGGGCCGAGCTCCGCATGAACCGGCTCAAGGGCTATCCCGCCACGAACAAGCAGCAGCTCCTCGTGATGTTCGTCCGCGCCCGTGAGCCGGGCGGCAACCTGCTGGGCGGTATCTCGACCCGCCGCCTCGTGTCGTTCCCGGTCGACCTGGCGCGGTAGGCCAGGCTCGAGGGGGCGGCGCACGGGGAGCGCTGCCCCCTCGGGGTCGACAAACCGGCCCGCGCTCTCCGCCGAGCGAGTAGCGTGTCCGCGTGGCCGGTGAGCTCCGAGGTGCATCGAGGCTGGTGCGGGCGGGTGTCGTCGGCACGGGCTTCATCGGCGTCGTGCACGCCGCAGCCCTGCGCGACATCGGCGTCGAGGTCACCGGGGTCGTGGGTTCGACCCCGGAACGGGCCGCTGCGAAGGGCATCGCTCCTGTGTACGCAAGCTACGACGCGCTGCTCGCGGACGAGCAAGTCGACGTCGTCCACCTCACGACGCCGAACGACCTCCACTACCCGCAGGCGAAGCAGGCGATCGAAGCCGGGAAGCACGTGGTCTGCGAGAAGCCGCTCGCGATGACGTCCGCGGAGTCCGCAGAGCTGGTCGAGCTCGCCGAGCGCGCTGGCATCGTCCACTGCACGAACTTCAACATCCGCTTCTATCCGCTCGTCCAGGAGGCGCGGGCCCGCGTCCGCGCGGGCGAGCTCGGCGCCGTCTGGAACGTCCACGGCTGTTACCTGCAGGACTGGCTCGCGACACCCGAGGACTGGAACTGGAGGCTCGAGCCGGACCGCGGCGGAAACCTCCGGGCGGTCGGCGACATCGGCTCCCACTGGATGGACCTCGCGCAGTTCGTCTCCGGACGGCGCATCGCCGAGGTGTTCGCCGACCTCGCCACCGCGATCCCCGTGCGGCGGCGACCGGTCGGCGAGGTCGAGACGTTCGCCGAGGCGGACGACGTCGAGCGCGTCGACACGTCTATGGCGACCGAGGACGTCGCGCACATCCTCGTACGCTTCGACGACGGCGCCCGCGGCGCGTGCGTGCTCTCGCAGGTCAGCTTCGGCCGCAAGAACGCGCTCCGGTTCGAGGTCGACGGGTCGCTGGGCACGCTTGCCTGGGACGCCGAGCGCCACGAGGAGCTCTGGCTCGGCCGGCGCGACCGGGGCAACGAGGTCCTACAGCGCAACGCGCTGCTGATGCGGCCGGAGGCCGCGCGTCGCACGCATCTCCCGGTCGGTCACGCGGAGGGGTTCGTCGACACGTTCCGCGAGCTGTACCGCGCGGTCTACGAGGACGTCGCGCGAGGCGGGCCGGCCGACGAGCCCGACTACCCGACGTTCCGGGACGGCCACGCGCAGAACGTCCTCTGCGACGCCGTCGAACGCTCGCACCGCGAGCGTGCCTGGGTCGAGATCTGACGGGCCCACCACGGTTTCCCTTCGCGGCCGGCGGGTAGGACGGACTCGCCAGCAACCCGAAGGAGGCCCCGATGAGCGTCGCGAAGGTGATCGAGATCACGGCGTCGTCGCCCACGAGCTTCGCCGAAGCGGCCCGTGCCGGAATCGCGAAGGCGGCCGAGACGGTCCACGGCATCCAACGCGCCTGGATCTCGGAGGAGTACGTCGTGGTCGAGAACGACGAGATCGTCGAGTTCCGGGTGACGATGCGGGTCAGCTTCGTGCTCGACTGAGCGCTGGGCCCAGAGCGTGGTACAAGGGGTGGGTGACAACGCAGCCCACCGACCGCGGGCTCGACCGCCCCGCCACCAACGAGGCGACCGCCCGGGCGCTCGTGGCCGCGATCCCCGACCCGATCTTCCGCATCGGCATCGACGGGGTCTACCGCGGGTTCAAGGTCGACTCCGAGGAGGACCTGCTCACGCCCGCAGACGAGGTGATCGGGCGCACGGTCCACGAGCGCCTGCCGCCGGACATCGCCGACGAGGTGCTCGCCTGCGGCCGCCGGGCCGTTGCGGAGGGCGTGGTCGAGCGGATCGAGTACTCGCTGGAGGTGCGGGGCGAGCTGCGCGAGTACGAGGGTCGCATCGTCGCGTGCGGGCCGGACGAGTTCGTGGTGATCATTCGCGACTTCACGGAGCAGACACGCCAGGCCAGGGAGCTCGCGCGCGAGCGGGACTTCAGCTTCGCCGTCGTCCGCTCGACGCCGAGCTTCCTCGGGCTCGTCGACGAGGAGGGAACGATTCTCGGCGTGAACCGGGCGCTCGAGCGAGCGGCAGGGTTGCCGGAGGAGGAGTGGCTCGGGCGTCCCTTCTGGGAGCTCTTCCTCGCGCCGGAGGACATGCCCCGCGCGCGGGAGGACTTCCATCGCATGCGGCTCGGCGACGCGCCCGGCGTCGTGGAGTACCAGCACGTCTCGGCCGCCGGCGAGCGACTGGACGTGGACTGGACTGCCACGCAGGTGCCCGGCGAGGCGGGCGAGAGGCGTTATCTGCTTTGCGGCCTGGACGTGACCGCGCGCAAGCACGTCGAGGACGAGATCCGCCGGTCGCGGGCCCGCATCGTGTCGGCGAGCGACGCCGAGCGCAAGCGGCTCGAGCGGAACCTCCACGACGGCGCCCAGCAGCACCTCGTGAGCGTCTCGCACGCGGTGCACCTGGGCGTGCGCTTCCTCCGCACCGAGCCCGACAAGGCCGAGCAGCATCTCGAGCGCGCGCTCTACGAGCTGAACGCCGCGCACGAGGAGCTGCGGGAGCTCGCACGCGGCCTCCATCCGCAGATCCTCACGGTGCGCGGGCTGGCCGCCGCCGTCCGCGCGCTCGCGGGGAGGGCGCCGATCCCGGTGACCGTCGTCACGACCGACGACGCCCAGCGCTGGCCGACCGCGGTCGAGAGCGCCGCCTACTACGTCGTCGCCGAGGCGCTCACGAACGTGACGAAGTACTCCGGCGCCACCTCGGCTACCGTGCGCGTGCTCCACCGCGCCGACCTGCTCACGATCGAGGTCTCCGACAACGGGCGAGGCGGCGCGCGGGCGAGCACGGGATCGGGCCTCGGCGGGCTCAAGGACCGCGTCGAGGCGCTCGACGGCGTGTTCGCGGTCGAGAGCGCCCGGGGGACCGGCACCAGGGTGCGGGCGGAGCTGCCGCTCTCGGCAGACGAGCTGCAGGTTCCCGCTTGACAACCTCGCGAGGGCCGTGATTGGATTGCCCCGTCGAACCCCGTAGCTCTTCGGAGTCGCGGGGTTCGGCATTTCTCGTGGTCTACCGCTCCGAGGCTAGCCTTCGTCGATGCGTCACTTGCGGCGGCTCGCGGCGTCATGGCCTGCCCGCCTCGGCCTCGCGCTCGTGGTCGTCGCGGCCGGGGCGCTCCTCGCGTGGACGCTCGTCCGCGGCGGCGAAGAGGCCGCCCCTCCGCCGCTCACCCAGGCACCGCCTCCCGCGACGACCCCTCCGCCGACGACGCCTCCGCCTCCGGCGACGACGACTCCGACGCAGCCTCCGCCCGAGCCGAGCCCGCCGCCTCCGGCCTCGGTGCCGTTCTCGTGGGAGGCGGCCGGCGCCTTCGTGTGGCACGAGACCGACCTCGAGCCGACGCTCCTCGGCCGCGTGCTCCGCGAGTCGGGGTTCGGCTGGGCCGCGGTTCGCCTGCACGACGGCCTCGAGGAGGATCCGGTCGAGGCAGACTGGGTCTATCGCTTCCGGCTCGCGAGCGGCCTCCCGGTGGGAGGCTGGGGCGTGCTCCGAACCGACCCGGAGCGCGAGGCGGCGCTCGCGAGCGAGCTCGTCGACCGCTACGGGCTCGACTTCTACATCGCGAACCCCGAGGTCGAGTACGAGTTCAGCGGCGCCGGTGGGCCGAGCGCCGAGCGGAGCGGGCGCTCGACCCGGTTCGTGTCCGCGTTCCGGAGCCTGAGACCCGCGCCCTTTCCGGCCGGGCTGTCGTCGTACTGCCGGCCGGATCGTCACGACATCGACTGGGCGTCGTGGCGCCACGCGGGCTTCGTCTTCCTGCCCGAGGCGTACGTGAACGACGTCGGTGCCGACGTCGCTCCCGCCTCGTGCGTCGCCGGCGCGCGCGGCGTCTTCCCGCGCACCGACATCCACCCGACCATCGGGATGCACGTCGGCGCCGAGGGAGTGCTCGACGTGGCGACCTACGTCGATCTGCTCGCGCAGGCCCGAACGGTCGGCTTCTCGGTGTACCTCGCCGAGACCCGGATGACCGACGCGGACTGGCGTGCCCTCGGCGCGGCGATCGACGAGCGCGGAATCGCCGTCCGGCCCGGATGACCCTTTCGGGCGTCGCGGGCGCGAGCCGATGGCGTCGGAGGCGCGCTTTATCCCTCGGACGAGCGGTTCGGGGCCCCCGTCCGGGGGACGAACGCACCGGCCTGCTTCCGTAGCGTGAGCCGCAACCGGCGGTGCCGGCCAGGCGGCAATCACAGGGGAGGGACTGCGGGGCCATGGAGTGGCGGCGTGACGATCGCCGGACCTCGAACCGACGGCGCATGCGGGAGCTGGTGGCCATCCTCGGCGCGCTCCTCGTCGTGCCGATCGTCGCCTTCGCGGGCCTGAAGCTTCCGATCGACCCCTCGGGCGTGCTCGCCCCGATCTTCGAGTTGCCGCGGACGACGTTCGGGCAGGTGCGGTCGGCGGCCTCGGGAGTCGTGCACCTCTCGGGCGACCCGGAGCGGAAGCCCGACACTCCGACCAGGCTCGCAGCGGAGGCGGCCGAGCCTCGAGTGTTGCCGACGACGCCTCGGCGGGCCGAAAGCCCTCAGCCCTTCCGCCCTCCCGAGCGCGAGCCGCGTCCCGTGGTGGTGCAGGTGTCGCCCAAGCAGTCGGCCGTCGCGGTCGCGCCGCGCTCGCCCGAGCCGCCTCGGTCCTCTCCCTCCGACCCCGAAGGCGCTCCACCACCCGCGACGCGTCCTCCTGCTCCACCGGAGGCGCCCCGCGGTGCCGCTCCGGGGCCGGTCGGGCCGCCGCCGCGGCCGAACTCCGTCTCCCCGGAGACGCCGCGGGACACGGTCTCGACCGAGGACGGCGCCCCCGCTCCGCAGACGCCGAGCGGCGACGACGCGAGCTCTCCTGGCGAGCCTGCGCCCTCCGTCGACAGCCAGCCGGTCACGCTTTCCGAGTCGCCCGAGCCCCCGGTCGCCGACGACACGGCGGGCGGCGGGAGCAGCAGCAACCCGGTCGTCGGCGGCGACGACGTGGGTTCCGGGGCAACGGGCGGGGGTACCGGCACCGGCGCGGACACCGGCACCGGCGACGAGGCTTCGGCGGGCACCGGCGACGACGGCGCCCGGCCCGACGAGCCGGGAGGCGACGACAGCTCGAGCGCCGACGACGCTCCTGGGGCCGGGGACACGCTGTCCGGAGACGACACCGAGAACGGCAGCGGCGAGCAGGGCGACCCGGGTAACCCGGGCGATGCGGGCGACGCGGGTGACCCGGGCGATGCGGGCGACCAGGGTGATCAGGGTGACCAGGGGGGCGACCAGAACGACAACGGCCCTGGCAGCCAGGGAGAGCACGGCAACGGCAACGGCAACGGCAACGGCAACGGCAATTGCGACGGCGATGCACACGGCCACGTCAACGACCACCGAACCGACGGCGGTCACGGAAACGGCAACTGCGACGGAGGTGTCCACGGCAACAGCGGCGACCATGGGAACGGCAACGCGAACGGCAACGCGAACGCCAACGCGAACGCCAACGGCAACGCGAACGCCAACGGCAACGCGAACGGCAACGGCAGCGGCGGCAACGGGCACGGCCACGGGCCCGGGCAGGAGGTCGTGCTGGCGTTCCCGGCGCTCGCGCTCGCCGGCCGGCGCGTCCGCGCACGCCGAGGGCGGTCGGCATGAGCCTGCGGCGACGACCGGCGCTGGACTCGAGGCCGCCGCGCCTCGTCCTTCGCTTCACGTTGTTCACCGGCGCGGCGCTCGCGATCGCGAGCGCCATGATCTTCGTAATGGTGCGCGGGTTCGTGACCGCGCAGGCTCGGGACGCGGTCGAGCAGAACACCCGCTTCGTCGCCGAGGCGGTTCTCGCGCGCCAGCTGCGGCCCGCGGACTTCGACGAACGGCTCTCGCCCGCGCGTCGGGCGGCGCTCGAGCGTCTCTTCCGAGGGCAGGTGATGATCGACGACGTCGACTCGGCCGCGCTCTACGCCCCGCAGGGCCGTCGCGCGTTCGCCATCACGAACGGCGCGCCTGGTGCCGGCCTGGCGACCGTCTCGGAGGCGGCGATCCGCGATACGGTGGGCGGCCGCACGATCCGCACGGCGGTCGGGCCGGAACGAGGTCGCGACGGGTCGACGCGGACGGTGATGCGGCAGCTCGTCCCGATCTCGTTCGGAGACCGCGCCGCCGGCGTGCTCGTGACCGAGCGGGACTACGCGCCGATCGCGAGCTCGGTCCGCGAGACGTTCGTCCCCATCGCGCTCGTGCTCGAGGGGCTGCTGCTCGCGCTCTTCGTCTCGCTCTTTCCGGTGTTGCGTCGTGCGACGAGGCAGATCGACTCGCACATGGAGGAGATCGAGCACCAGGCGCTCCACGACAGCCTCACGGGCTTGCCGAACCGCGTCCTGTTTCAGGACCGGATCGAGCTCGCGACGGCGAGCGCCCGCCGGACGGGCGGGCGCGCCGCGGTCCTCCTGCTCGACCTCGACGGCTTCAAGGAGATCAACGACGCGCTCGGGCACGCGAGCGGCGACCAGCTCTTGCGCGAGCTCGGCGTCAGGCTGCGCGGAACCCTCCGCGACACCGACACCGTCGCCCGCCTCGGGGGAGACGAGTTCGGGATCGTGATGCCGGCGAGCGGCCCCGACGACGTCCGGGAGACCGCAGCCCGGATCCACTCCGCGGTCGAGGAGCCGTTCGAGCTCGGCGGTCTCGCGCTCGCGGTCAAGACGTCGGTCGGCGGTGTCCTGTTCCCGGACGACGCGACGGACTCGGACACGCTCGTACGGTTCGCGGACGCGGCGATGTACGCGGCGAAGCGCAACCGCAGCCGCATCGAGCTCTACGGCCCTGCCACCGGTGTCTCCAGCCGCGAGTCACTGACCCTCGGCACCGAGCTGCAGCGTGCGCTCGACGAGGGCGACATCGTCGTGCACTACCAGCCCAAGGTCGAAGTGGAGAGCGGCCGCGTCGTGGGGGCCGAGGCGCTCGTTCGGTGGGATCATCCGGAGCGCGGCGTCGTGCTCCCCGGGGAGTTCCTGCCGCTCGTGGAGAAGGCGGGGCTGATGTCGTCGCTGACGACGCTCGTGCTCCGAACCGCCACGGCAGACGCGGCCGAGTGGAGGCGACAGGGCTTCGACCTCGACATCGCGGTGAACGTGGACGTCGGCGCCCTGCTCGACCCGTCCTTCCCGCAGCGTGTCGAGGCCATGCTGGACGAGGCCGGCCTGGCTCCCGAGCTCCTCACGCTCGAGCTGACCGAGACGTCGCTGATGGCCGACCCGGCGAGGGCCGCGCACGTCGCCCGTGAGCTCTCGACGATCGGCGTCCGGCTCTCGATCGACGACTTCGGCACGGGGTATTCCTCGCTCGGGCATCTCTCCGCTCTCCCTCTCGCCGAGCTGAAGATCGACCGCTCCTTCGTCGCCCGGATGGCCGCGAGCGACACCGACATGGCGATCGTGCGCACGATCCTCGATCTCGGCGCGAACCTCGATCTCTGCGTCGTCGCCGAGGGCATCGAGACCGGCCGGACGCGGACGATCCTGGAGCAACTCGGCTGCCCGCTCGCGCAGGGTTACGAGCTCGGACGGCCGGTGTCCGCCGCGCAGCTGACGGCGTCGCTCCTCGCCCGCCGCGACCCCGTCGCGGCCCGGGCGCTGCGGCTCACCGCGTGAGAAAGGCCTAGGGGGCCTTCGGAAAGTCGAACAGGATGCCCACTTTCCGGACGGGCCCCTAGACGCGACTGCGCCGGATCGCTCCCCGGCGCGGTCTCGACTCGGCCGCTGCAGGCACGCGCCGCTCGGCGAGCCGCTCGCCGAGCCGCGAGGCGAGCGCCATGATCGTCAACGCGGGGTTCGCCGCGCTCTGGGTCGGCATCACGCTGCCGTCGCAGACGAACAGGTTCGGGACGCCCCAGGCGCGGTGGTCGGAGTCGACGACGCTCGTCTGGGGGTCGAATCCCATCCGGCTGCCGCCGACGAGGTGCGCGTAGCGGTCGATCGTGAGCACGTCCTGTGCGTCGGCCGCGTCCCAGATCTCGTGCATCGTGCGCTTGGCGAACGCGATGTTCGCTCGGTCGTTCTCGCACTGCGTGTAGTCGAAGCGGGCGACCGGCATCCCGAACTGATCCTTCTCCTCGGACAGCGTGACGCGGTTCTCGGGCAGCGGGAGGAGCTCGCACAGCGACCCGATGACCGCCCAGTGGTTGTAGTCGCGCATGTACTCCCGCAGCGCGGCTCCGTGGTGTCCGTCCGCGAGAACGTGCTCGGCCCAGCCGATCGGGAGCGGGCTGACCGTCTGGATCGAGAACCCGCGGGCGAAGCCGCGCCGCTCGTCGGTCTCGTAGAAGTCCTCCGAGGAGACCTCGGGCGGCGGCGCCTTGTACATGCGCAGGAGCTCGGGAAACCGGCCTGCGACCTGCGACGCGCCCTGGACCATCACGTAGCGGCCGACCTGGTCGTGCTCGTTCGCGAGCCCGTCGGGGTACCGGCGCGACGCCGATGCGAGCAGCAGCCGCGGCGTCTCGATCGCGTACCCCGCGAGGCACACGGCGGCGGCGCGCTGGAAGCGTTCTTCCCCGGTGCCCGTCTCGACGTACGTCACCCCGGTGACCCGGCCGCTCGTCTCGTCGACCTCGACGCGGACGACCATCGAATCGGCGCGGATCTCCGCCCCGTGCTCGAGCGCGTCGGGGACGTGGGTCACGAGCGGCGAGGCCTTCGCGTTCACCTTGCAGCCCTGCAGGCAGAACCCGCGGTAGATGCAGTGCGGCCGGTTCCCGAAGACGCCGTTCGCGATCGCCACGGGCCCGACGCGCATCCGTATCCCCATCCGCCGCGCGCCCTTCCACGCCCACTCGGCCGCGGCCCCGACCGGGTGCGGAGCGTGCGGGTAGGTGTGTGGATCTCCCCACGGCCAGTCCTGGCCGGCGACCGGCAGCTCGCGCTCGACGCGCTCGTAGTGCGGCCGCAGGTCGAAGTACGAGAGCGGCCAGTCGTACCCGACACCGTCCTCGGTGCGCGTCTCGAAGTCCGACGGGTGGAAGCGGGGCGTGTAGCCCGCGTAGTGCACCATCGAGCCGCCGACGCCGTGCCCCGAGTTGTTCTTGCCGAGCTCGACCGGGTCCTCGCCGCCGACGATCCGCTTGTCGGTCCAGTAGATGTGGTGCGAGCCCTCCTCGTCGGAGACCCAGTCCTCGTCGGGGTCCCAGAACGGCCCGCGCTCGAGCACGAGCACCCTCCAGCCGGCGCGCGCGAGCCGCTGCGCGAGCACGCCGCCCCCCGCGCCGCACCCGACGATCAACAGGTCGACCTCGTCGTCGTGCCGGAAGCGGCGCATCCGCTCCCGCCCGGGAACTGCGCGACGGTGGACGTCGAGCAGGAGGGCGGAGTCGTTGTCAGGCGGGAGCAGCGAGCCCTTGAGGAGGGCGCGGCCTCTCATTCGAACCCCCGCTCGACCACGTCTTCGACCGGGTCGACCGTGAACGCCTCCTCGCCCTCCCATGCCTCACCCCCGCCGGGGCCGAGCCGTGCGTAGCCCTCCGGGTAGGCGGGCCCGCCGAAGCCGATCTCGTTCCATGCCCACGGGTGCGAGTAGAACGCCGCCAGCGTTGCGCGCATGACGACCTTCCATGCGCGGGAGACGTCGAGCACCGTCCAGACGCCGCCCGCGAGCCGGCTCTCGGCGAACGCGTCCACGATCTCGTTCCGTTCGTCCTGCGACGCGTCGGCGAAGCTCGGCGCCGCTCGCTCACCCGCCGCCTCGTCGAGCCCGGCGGCGACGAGACGCCACGTGTCGCGGTCGTCCGGCATGTCCGCATACTGGTAGCCGTCGAGCCGCCCGGCGGCGAGCTTCTCGTCGACGAGCGCGAGCACCGGGATCCGCGGCTCGGCGTCCTGGGCGAGAACCGTGTTGCAGAAGGCCTCGAGCGTCCGTGCCTCGCTCTCGCTGAAGAAGCGGCGTTCGGGGACACGGGCCGCCCGGTCGAGGACGACCGCGCGGGTGCGCTCGTCCCAGTGGTCGGCGTGTGCGAGGCAGTCGTAGTCCGGATAGCGGCCGTGCATCTGCGGCGTGACGCCCCGGCGCTGGCGTGGCAACTCGCCGGGGTCCGAGCCGTCGCCCCCGGAGACCTTCGGGAGGTGATGCGGCAGCCGGAAGTCCATGCTCAGCGCTCGCGCTCGAAGAGCGGGGCGAGCAGCCCGAACGCCCCGACCAGCACGAGCGAGCCGGGTGCGAGCAGCGGCGGCCCCATCACGAGGTTGTACGTCGGCTCGGAGAACCCGCCCGGCTTCTTCCGCACGCCCTGGAGGTGCGTGATCACGCCGACGAGCCCGTCGAGGCAGTAGAGGGCCGAGAGCACCGGCAACGCAGTCCGCGCCGCCCGCTTCGAGAACACGCCGGCGACCGCGGCCGCGGTGAGCGGCGGCGTGAGGACCACGGGCGTCCACATCCACTTGTCGCCGAACGAGCCCTTGTAGTGCTCGAGGTAGATCTCGAATGCGAGCGGCGGTGCGCTCAACGCGGTGGCCGCCGCGAGTGTCCTCTGCATCCTCCCCGCACGCATGTTCGCGAGCGCACGCCCCGCGAGACCGCGCTTTCGCTTCCTGATCATCACCTCGAGCGTCTTCCCGGCCGCCCGCCCGGCCAAACGCCTCGCCCTGCGATCCGTGTTGTCAGTGACCCGTCGTCGAGAAGTGCATGTAGTCCTTCGTCGATCCGCTCCAGGCGCCGCCCCACCCCCAGCCGATCGAGCGGAACGCGGCGACGACCGCGGGCGTCACCATCCCCTTCCGCATCCGCGAGCGGTTCATGAACGGCGAGCGGCTCCGCTCCCTGGTGCGACCGCAGCCGACGTACGGGTTCTCGACGGGGTTCAGGTCGATCGCGTGACCGTAGGCGTGGTTCGACCACGAGCCGTTGCCGGTACCGCCCGTGCACGGCGACGGAACGGCCTGCCGGCACTCGAAGGAGCCACTCACGTCTCCGTCGGCGGGCTGCGCACGCCGCGGGCCGTACATGTCTTCGAGCGCCATGTGCCGAATCGGGAAGCGGAGCGCGTACAGGCGACGGAAGACGGTCGCGAGCGGTCCGGCGACGTCCCGGTTGACGACGAGCTGTCCGACGTGCGAGCGCCCGTCGAATCCCCAGTGCCGCACCGTGAGCAGCCTCAGCTCCGACAGCGGCACCGGGCAGCCGGCCTGCCAGAAGCGCGCCGCGAGCGTCTCACGGAGCGGCGCCGGCAGGGCGCGGATCGGCGGCTCCTGGGCGTGGAGCGCGACGACGGCGAGCGGGAGGGCGAGGAGCCGGAGCACGAGCGGCCGTTCAAGGGTGGCCGTCGGCTCGTCCGACGTCAAGCCACTGCCAGGCTCCCCCGTTCGGGGCGGTTGGGACGCCCCTCCGCGGGTACGAACACGTTATGGACACCACGATCGCATTCGTGCGCGCTTCGAGCGACGGCGGCTCCGAGGTCGTCGTCAACTTCGGGCTCCTCTCCGGCCGTGAGGCGACGATCGCCGAGGTCGATCGCCTCGCGCGCCGGCTCTGTCAGGTCACGGGCGACGTTCGGGTGCACGCGGTGAGGACGCACGACGTCGGCCCCGGCTCCGAATCGGTCGTCCACCAGGTCGTCGCCGAGGTTCCGGACGGGGTCGAGTCGGAGGCGCTGCGCTCGATCTCCGAAGGGTGGGCGCGGGAGTGCGCCGCAGATCGAACGCTCGAGCCGCTCGGCATGTGAGCCCTGAGCTTCGGGAGGACGAGGCTGAGCCCGATCGCCGAGAGGCCCCGTTCCCGGGGCCTCTCGAACAGTTCGTGTGCCATCCCGGTGCACGTCCTAGCGACGGGAGTAGCCGACGCCGCCGAACAGCAGCAGCACGATCAGGATGATGATCAAGATCCACACCCAACCTGCCATGGCTCGTCACCTCCCTCCGTCGCTCGACCGTCGTTCACGAGAACAGCGGTGGGGGCTCGTCGATCGGCCCCGGCCATCTGTTGTCGTCCTCGTCCGCAGCTCCGTCTGCCGGCTCGTCGTCCGCACCGCCTGCGACCGCGTCCACGGCGTCGACTGCGTCGCCGGGCAAGCGTCGGACGACAGAGTCGTTGCCGACGCTCGCCCGAGGCTCCATCGACGCTAGACCGTCGTCGTCCGGCTCTCGGTCCGCGTGCCGCCGAAGCCGCCCCAGCTCGACCAGAACACGAGCGAGAGCAGGGCCCCGACACAGCCGACGACGAGGAGGACCACGCCCACCGTGGTCAGGTCGACGCCGGACACCGTCACGTCAACCGCCCAGATCAGGATCGCTCCCGCCGCAGCCAGAATCAGACTCACACCGATGCCCATCATCAACCTCCGTTGTCGGAAATCGAACGGCCCGGTATTACCCTCTGAGCAGGCGAATCAACCCCGAGGGCGACGCGACTCACCGACGATCGGCCACGCCAGGCGGCTCATGGTGGCACGACCCGGCCGTCGGGCAGAGTCTCGATAATTGGGTCGCGATGTATCGGGGGCGATGGCCGCAGTGGCTTGTCCGTCTGCTCGGCCCGCACGAGCCGGAGCTGGGCTGCGACGACTGCTTCGAGCAGCTCGACCGCTACGTCGAGCTGGAGCTGGCGGGCGCCGACGCAGCGGCGGCGATGCCGCTGCTCGAGGCGCACTTGCAGGGGTGTCCCGCGTGCCGCGAGGAGCACGACGACCTGCTCGCGTTCCTGAGGACAGAGCGCGGTTGAGCCGAGCGACGCCCGTCAGAAAACCGCCCAGGGCAAGCAGGCGTAGTCCCGAGCAACAGGCGGGAGAGCTCAATCGGTAAGCCGGCAGGCGAAGGAACCGGAGCAGGCGGCGCCGGAGCGCGCGATCTGCTCGATCCCGAATCGCGGGGGTGGCTCGACGCGCTCTCCGCCGAGGGGCGGGTGCGCGACGAGGCTCTGCGGCGGTTGCACGCGCTGCTCGTGCGCGCCGCCCGCTTCCAGCTCCGGAGCGCCGCATCCCGGTCGCAGCTGCGCGGCGAGTGCGTCGAAGAGCTCGCGACCGAAGCGGCCGACGATGCGCTGGTCTCGATCCTCGCCCACCGGGGCGACTTCCGCGGCGCGAGCCGCTTCGTCACCTGGGCGAGCAAGATCGCGATGTTCGAGGCCTCCGGAGCGGTCAGGAGGCGGAGTAGGACGAGGCGCGAGCTTCCACTCGAAACGGACGGGTGGTCCCCACCCGAGCTCGCTGCCGCGGGCCCGGAAGAGACGCTGGAGCAGCTCGAATGGCTGCACGCGCTGCGGGTCGCGATCGACGAGGTGCTGAGCGAGCGGCAGCGGCTCGTGTTCGTCTCGATCGCGCTGAACGACGTGCCGATCGACGTCGTCGCGCAGAAGCTCGACGCAACACGCGGCGCCGTCTACAAGACGCTGCACGACGCTCGGCGCAGGCTCCGCGCCCACCTCGAGCTCGGGCCGGCCGAGACGGAGCTCGGCCGGGCGGAGGCGGCGGCGCGGCACCGGTGAGCCACCGACGGCGGAGCATCAGCCCTCGAAACGGGCGAGCTCCTCCTCGAGCTGACGTTCGAGCGCCGGATCGAGCCGGCCCGACCCGTTCGACGACGGGGAGGCCGGGATGGCCGTGCCGTCATCGGCGCGTCGCCACCTCGAGGCGACCATGGCGACGACTGCGGCGGCGCCGAGCAGGCCGACGATCGGTATCAGCCAGGCGAGCAGACCGAAGCCGCGGGCGGGCGGCGCCGCGAGGACGCCTTCGCCGAACTCGGCGACGAGCCGTGTCTTGATCTCGCTCTCGGTGTCGCCGGCGCGGATCCGTTCGCGGATGAAGACGCGCATCCGCTCCGCGATCGGTGCATGCGAGAGCTCGAGCAGCGTGTGACAGGTCGGGCACATGACCTCGTGCTCGAGCTGGGCGAGCGTCGGCTGCCCCTCGCTCGCCGAGGCGGGCGCGGCGAGCGCGAGGACAACGAGCGCGACGGCGAGGCTTCGGATGCTCATCGGCGGAGCGCGAGGCGCAGGTCGTGGTCGATCTGCTCTGGAGTGAGCGGCCCGTTCACGTGCTCGACGACCAGCTTGCCGTCGCGGCTGACGAACCACGTCTCGGGGAAGCCGGTGACGCCGTAGCGGTCGAGCGTGCTGCCGGGGCCGTCGTGCACGTTCGGATAGGTGATTCCGTGCCGGCTGACGAAGCGGCGAGCGTCGGAGCGGAAGTCCTGCGCGTCGAGGCCGAGAAAGACGACGCCGCGGTCCCGCCAGCGCCGCCAGGCCGCCTCCAGCCGCGGCGCCTCCTCCCTGCACGGCACGCACCACGAGGCCCAGAAGTTGACGAGCACGACCTTCCCGCGCAGCGACGACAGGCTGATGCTGCCGTCGCCGTCGAGGCGGGGCAGCTGGAAGTCGGGCGCCGCGGGCGTTCCCCCTGCGGCGACGTCCTGCGCGAGGCCGTTACCGCGGCCGTTCTCGATCACGCGCCACGCGAGCAGGACGAAGAGGAGGGCGACGAACGCGACTGCCGTCGCGCGGATCGCCCACCGCCCGGTGACACGCGCGCGGCCGAGCGGCTCCGGCTCGAGCCTCTCGCACCGGACGCCCGCGGCTCCCGCGGTCGGGTGAGGCAGCTCCTCGACCGGTCGGCGGGCCATCGTCAGCTCGGCTCCTTGCTCGCGACCGCGGGGACCGCGCGGCGCCGCCGCTTCTGCGTCGTGCGCTTCGGTTCCACCGCTCGTCGAGCCGTGCCTCGAACGAGCCGGAGGGCCTCGGCCGCCTCGCCGCGGAGCGGGCCGAGCAGCCGGTGGTAGTCGGCGTCTGCGATCTTGCCCGTGCGATGGTCGAATTCGAGCTCGGCGAGCGCGGCGAGCGCACGATCCCGCCGCTCGAGCAGCTCGAGCTGCGGCGGCTGTGCGTCCGGCCCGCGCTCCGAGGACCGGCGCGGCCGGCGCACGAACGGCATCGCGACGGCGAGAACGGCGGCGGCGGCGATCAGCGCGGCGAGTACGAGCGGGAGCGGCTGCATCAAGCGTGGGCGAGCGCCTCGAGGTCGCGCGTGCGTCGGGCAAGCCGTCGCTGCTCGCGCGCGTCCGGCCACATCGCGATCAGGGAGCCGAGCAGGAACACGCCGCCGGCGAGCCAGATCAGGTCGACGAGCGGGTTCACGACCACCTTGAGATCGACCGAGCCGTCGCGGTGGAACTGGTCGCCGATCACGAACAGGTCTTCGGCGCGCCGCCAGTCGGTGCGGATCGCGACCGCGCTCGAGAAGAACGACTCGACGTGGTAGTCGTTCTTGCCGGCCGCGACGACGCCGGCCGGCTTCCCGTCGCGGAACACCTCGAGCCGGGCGCGGAGCTCGTCGTGGTTTACGCCGGGCCTGAACGTGGCGCCGAGGTAGCGGAGGGTGTACGCGCCGACGCCCAGCGTCTGCCCGGGCTGGAGCCGGGCGGCGGCAGAGGCGCCGTAGGCACTCGAGCCCACGATGCCGATCACGAGCAGCACGACCGCGGCGTGCGAGACGTAGCCGCCGTAACGACGCCGGTTGCGCGCGACGAGCGAGGTGAAGGCGGCCGGCCAGCTCGTCGCCCCGAGCGCCTTGCGCGCACGGGTACCGCGAACGAACTCGAGCATGATCGCCCCGAGCACGACGACGCAGAAGCTGTACGCCACGAGCCCCGGCGGGCTCGAGCCGGCCCCGCCCGCCAGCAGCAGCAGGCCGACGGAGACCCCGGCGAGCATGGGCCAGGCAAAGCTTCGCGAGAGCGAGGGAAGCGACGCGCGCCGCCACGCGATCAGCGGCCCGATCGCCATCAGCAAGAGCAGCGGGAGCCCGAACGTCTTCAGAAAGAAGTCGTAGTAGGGCGGTCCCACCGTCAGCGTCTCGCCGCGCAGCGCTTGTGAGAGCAGCGGGAAGGCGACGCCCCACAGGATCGTGAGCGCGAAGGCGACGAGCAGCAGGTTGTTGTACAGGAAGGCGGCCTCCCGCGAGACGAGCGACTCGAGCCGCGAGCGCGAGCGCAAGAGCGGCAGCCGCGCGACGATCAGCGCGGTCGACGCGGCTACGACGATCGCGATGAAGCCGAGGAACCAGGCGCCGATCGACGACTGGGAGAAGCTGTGGACCGAGTTGATCACGCCGCTGCGGGTGAGGAACGTGCCGAAGAGGGAGAGGCAGAAGGCGAGCGTGACGAGGACGACGTTCCAGACGCGCAGCATCGCCTTCTTCTCCTGGACCATCACCGAGTGCAGGAACGCGGTCGAGACGAGCCACGGCATCAGCGCGGCGTTCTCCACCGGGTCCCAGGCGTAGTAGCCGCCCCAGCCGATCGTCTCGTACGCCCACTTCGCACCGATCAGGATCGCGAAGCCGAGGAACGTCCACGAGGCGAGCGTCCAGCGGCGCGTGGCGACGAGCCAACGCTCGTCGGTGCGTCCCGAGAGCAGCGCGGCCATCGCGAACCCGAACGGAATCGTCAGCCCGACGTAGCCGAGGTAGAGGAGCGGCGGATGGGCGAGCATGTACGGGTTCTGCAGGCTGACGTTCATGCCCGCGCCGTTCGGCGGCGCGGGCTGCGTCCCGAACGGGCTCGAGACCACGACCGGCACGAACGCGAAGAAGCAGCCGACCGTCGCCAGCACCGGCACCGTCCACGGCAGCACCTCGGCGACGAGCCGCCGGTTGAGCAGCACGGCCGCCGAGCTCATCCCGGTCAGGACGAGCAGCCAGAGCAGCAGCGACCCGGCCTGGCCGCTCCAGAAGCCGGCGAGCGTGTAGCCGAGCGGCAGCTGCCGGCTCGAGTGCTCGGCGACGTAGACGAGCGAGAAGTCGTGGCCGGCGAACGCCGCCATGAGCACCAGCGAGGCGACCGCGGTCGTCGCGAAGGCGGCCACCAACGCGTTCCGGGCCGACTCCGCGAGCGCACGGCGCCCGCGCAGCGCGGCGTAGCCGCCCGCGAGCGCTGCGTAGGCGACGAGCGCGAGTGTGACGATCAGCGCGGCACGACCGACGATCGCCATCTACGACCCGTCCTTGGCGACGTACTTCGAGGGGCACTTCGTCATGAGCGAGCCGGGCTGCGCCACGAACCGACCGTCCTCGAGCCGGCCGCGCACGTACACCTGCCGGCCGACGCGGAAGAGATCGGGAACCGAGCCGCGGTAGAGCACCGGAACGGCGGCGGTGCCGTCGAAGTCGCGGAGCGTGAAGCGCAGCCCGGGCCCGTGCGGGTCGCCACGGACGGGGGCGAGGACGACCCCGCCGAGATCGAGGGCACCGGAGCGGCCGGCGAGCTGGCTCGGCTGCAGCGAGGGTGTCGCGCCGCCCGCGAGGCTCGTGTAGAGGAGAAAGACCGCGAGCGTCGCGGCGACGGAGAACGCGATCACGAGCCGTACCGGGCTGGCGGTCCTTCTCACGTCCCGCTCCCGCTCACCGCACGGCCGTCGCCCCGCCGAGGTCGTGCGTCGCTGACCATCACGTCGGGAGCCG
>DASSUT010000086.1:0-9971 GCA_035706725.1 Gaiella sp.
CACCGCTCGCGCGGGAAGCTGCCCGCCCGCGAGCGGGTCGACCGGCTCGTCGATCCGGGCTCGGCGTTCCTCGAGCTCAACGCGCTCGCCGCGTGGGACCTGTACGAGGGCCAGGCGCCGTCGGCCGGGATCGTGACGGGCATCGGGATCGTCGAGGGACGGCCGTGCGTGATCGTCGCGAACGACGCGACCGTCAAGGGGGGCACCTACTTCCCGCTCACGGTGAAGAAGCACCTCCGCGCGCAGGAGGTCGCCGAGCAGAACCGTCTCCCGTGCATCTACCTCGTCGACTCGGGCGGCGCGTTCCTGCCGTTGCAGGCGGAGGTCTTTCCCGACCGCGACCACTTCGGCCGGATTTTCTTCAACCAGGCGCGCATGTCCGCGAAGGGCATCCCGCAGATCGCGGTCGTGATGGGCTCGTGCACCGCGGGCGGCGCCTACGTCCCGGCGATGTCGGACGAGACGATCATCGTGCGCGGCACGGGGACGATCTTCATCGGCGGCCCGCCGCTCGTGAAGGCGGCGACCGGCGAGGAGGTCACGGCGGAGGAGCTCGGCGGCGCCGACGTCCACACGCGCCGCTCCGGCGTCGCCGACCACTACGCGACCTCCGACGAGCACGCCCTCGCGCTCGCTCGTCAGATCGTGCGCAACCTCGGCGATCCGCCGCCCGTGCCATGGCAGGTCGCGTCGTCGGAGCCGCCGGTCGTCGACCCGTCCGACCTGTACGGGCTCGTGCCCGAGGACTTCCGCCACGAGCTCGACCCGCTCGAGGTGATCGCGCGGATCGTGGACGGAAGCCGCTTCCACGAGTTCAAGGCGCTCTACGGCGACACGCTCGTGTGCGGCTTCGCGCGGATCGAGGGCCACCCGGTCGGGATCCTCGCGAACCGCGGCATCCTGTTCGCGGAGTCCTCGCAGAAGGGCGCCCACTTCGTCGAGCTCGCCTGCAAGCGCCGGATCCCGCTCGTGTTCCTCCAGAACATCACCGGGTTCATGGTCGGGCGCGAGTACGAGGAGGGCGGGATCGCCCGCGACGGCGCGAAGCTCGTGATGGCGGTCGCGTGCGCCGACGTGCCGAAGTTCACGGTCGTCACCGGCGGCTCGTTCGGCGCCGGGAACTACGCGATGTGCGGTCGCGCGTACGGCCCCCGGCAGCTCTGGATGTGGCCGAACGCGCGCATCAGCGTGATGGGCGGCGAGCAGGCGGCCACCGTCCTGACAACGGTCGGAGACGCCGACCCGCACGAGATCCGGGCGACCTACGACCGTGAGGGGTCGCCGTACTACTCGACCGCACGCCTGTGGGACGACGGGATCGTCGACCCGCGGGACACACGGCGCGTGCTCGCGCTCGGCCTCTCCGCGGCCGCGAACGCGCCGATCCCCGCGACGACGTTCGGCGTGTTCCGCATGTAGCCGTGGACGCGCGACCCGTGCTCGCGTTGATCGAGGCCGCCTCCCCGCGGCGCGGCTTCACGTTCGTCGGGATCGGCGGCCGAGGCGGCGCGGGAAAGTCGACGCTCGCGGCTCGGGTCGCGAGTGCCCAGGTGGTCGGCACGGACGAGTTCTGGGACGGCGACGGCTTCGACCTGGAGCGGTTGCGAGCCGAGGTGTTCGTGCCGCTGCTCGCCGGCCGTGAGGCGCGCTACGCGTCCTGGAACTGGGATGCGCGGCGGTCCGGCGGCGAGCGGAGGGTCTCGCCCGTCGGCGTGATCGTCGTCGAGGGCGTCTGCGCCTTGCACCGCATGTTCCGCGACGCCTACGACGTTCGCGTGTGGGTCGACGCGCCGTACGAGGTGCGCCTCGCCCGCGGCGTCGCGCGGGACGGCGAGGACGCGCGCGCGACGTGGGTCGAACGCTGGATGCCGGCGGAGGACCGGTACGTCGAACGCGACGACCCGGTCTCGTGCGCAGACGTCGTCGTCGACGGCGGCTGACGTATCGTCTCCTCGATGGACGACGCACTGTCCGGCGTGGCGCTCGTCACCGGCGGTGGCCGCGGGATCGGCGCATCGATCGCACGCGAGCTCGCCCGCGCCGGCATGGACGTCGCGGTCGCGGCGCGCGGCGCCGGCGAGGTCGAAGCCGTCGCGAACGAGGTCGGAGGGATCGCGCTCACCGGAGACGTCTCGCGTCGCACGGACGTCGACGGCTGGGTGCGCCGCGTCTCGCGCGAGCTCGGCCCGATCGACCTGCTCGTGAACAACGCCGGGACGGAGTCCGCGCGGGGCCCGCTGTGGGAGCAGGACGTGGACGACTGGTGGCACGTGTTCGAGGTGAACGTGCTCGGCGCGATGCTCTGTTGCCATGCCGTGCTGCCGGGGATGGTCGAGCGCCGCTCGGGCCGGATCGTGAACATGGGCAGCGGCGGCTCGTACCTCCCCGTCCAGGCCGGCACGATCTCGCTCTCGACCGCGTATGGGCCGAGCAAGGCCGCGCTCGGGCGGTTCAGCGAGCTGCTCGCCGCCCAGGCCTGGGAGGTCGGCGTGCGGGTCTTCGTGATCAGCCCCGGCCTCGTGCAGACGGAGATGACCGCCGGCTGGTTCCCCGAAGATGCGCCGTGGACGCCGCCGGAGCTCGCGCCCCGGCTCGTGCGGGTGCTTGCCTCGGGTCGCGCGGACGCCCTCGCCGGCCGATACCTCCACGCCGAGCACGACGACGTCGAGGAGTTGATCCGTCGCGCCGACGAGATCGTCGCGCAGGACCTGAACGCCATCCGCCTGCGGCGCTGAGACGCCGAAGCCCGGTACCGGTTCCATCCGGCGCACCGACGACGATGCGCGCGTCGTCTTCTCCACGGAGGTCTGCGATGCGCGTCACCCCGTCCACCGTCCTCGCCGCGCTCGCGCTGTTCTTCGCGCTCGGCGGCTCCGCGATCGCCGTCCGCGACGCGGTCAGGCCGCAGGCGCGGTGCGCGCCCGGCGCGGTTCGCGGCTACGTCGCCGTGAACGGTGACCCCGCGAAGGGCATCGCGAACCTCGGCGACCAGTTCACGAGCGCCAAGCCGATGGTGGGCGTGCGCTTCAACTGCGCCGGCGGGGCGCCGCAGGCCCGCCGCGTCGAGACCGGGGTCTACGAAGTCCGCTTTCCCGAGAACGGCAGCCAGCTCGCGATGGTCAGCTCGGCCGCGGCGGAGACGACCGTCGGCGCGATCGGCCCCGGGACGTTCCGGGTGACGCTCTGGGTGCCGGGCCGCCAGGACGCGGTCGACACGCCGTTCGCCGTCGCGGCGCTGTAGGAGACCCGGGGACCGTGCCGGCGGGGTCCCCCGACGACGTCCGCGCGGTCGTGCTCGTCGAGGGCCTCAGCGACCGGGAGGCAGTCGAGGCGCTCGCTGTGCGGCGCGGGCGGGATCTCGCGGCCGAGGGCGTCGCGGTCGTCCCGATCGGCGGCGCGCAGGCGATCGGCGCGGCCCTCGAGCTCTACGGGCCAGGCGGTCTCGACGTGCGGCTCGCCGGACTGTGCGACGCCGGTGAGGAGCGCGGCTTCAGGCGCGCCCTCGAGCGAGCCGGTCTCGGCCGCGACCTCACCCGCGCGGACGCGGAGGCGCTCGGGTTCTTCGTCTGCGAGGCCGACCTCGAAGACGAGCTGATCCGCGCGCTCGGCGTCGACGCCGTCGAGCAGGTCGTCGAGGAGCACGGCGACCTCGGCCCGTTCCGAACGCTCCAGAAGCAGCCCGAGTGGCGCGGCCGGCCGACGCACGAGCAGCTTCGCCGGTTCTTCGGGAGCGGCGGCCGCCGGAAGATCCGCTACGCGCGATACCTCGTCGAGGCCGTCGCGCTCGATCGCGTGCCGCGCCCGCTCGACGGCGTCCTGGCGCACGCCTGAGACAACGCTTGTGGTGAATCACCACAAGCGTTCTACGCCTGGACGGGCGCCGCAGCCTCGCGCAGGTACTGATGGACGAACGCGATCGCCATGCTGCCCTCCCCCACCGCCGCCGCGACGCGCTTCACCGGGCCGTAGCGGACGTCGCCGCAGGCGAAGATCCCGGGCACGCTCGTCTCGAGCAGGTACGGGTCGCGGTCGAGCTCCCAGCGCCCCGCCGCCGCGACGTCGGAGCCCGTGAGCACGTAGCCCTTCTCGTCTCGCGCGATCGCGGGCGGGAGCCAGGCGGTCTCCGCGTCGGCGCCGATCAGGATGAAGAGACCGTCCGAGCGCAGCCAGGCGGTCTCCGAGGTTCCGGGGGCGCCGACCTCGATCGCCTCGAGCGCGACGTCGCCGTGGAGCGCGGCGAGCTCGACCCGCGGGATCACGCTGATGTTCGGGCGTGTCGTGAGCTGGTCGATCAGGTAGCGCGACATGCTCTTCTCGAGCCCGTCGCCGCGGCAGATGATCGTCACCGACCTCGCGTGCGTCGAGAAGAACAGCGCGGCCTGACCGGCGGAGTTGCCTGCGCCGACGATGTGGATGTCCCGACCGTGCATCCCTGCCGCGTCGCTGCGTGCGGCGCCATACGAGACACCCTTCCCGGAGAGGCGGTCACAGCCCTCGACCGTGAGACGGCGCCACACGACGCCACACGCGAGGATGATCGTGCGTGCGCGAAGGACGTCGCCGCCGTCGAGGTGGACCTGCCTCGCCGCGGTGTCGACCCGGTCGATCTCGCGCGTCACGAGGATCTCCGCGCCGAGCCTCCTAGCCTGCTGGAGCGCGCGGCTCGCGAGCTCCTCGCCCGAGACCCCAGAAGGAAAGCCGAGGTAGTTCTCGATCCTCGACGACGTGCCGGCCTGCCCACCCGGGGCCTCGCGCTCGACCACGATGGTGTGCAGCCCCTCCGACGCGCCGTACACCGCCGCCGCGAGCCCGGCCGGCCCCGCTCCGACGACGATCGTGTCGTACCCGGCCGACTCCGGCTCGGTGCCGAGACCGAGAAGCTCGGCGACACGGCGCAGTTGCGGCCTGACCACGGTCTTCCCTCCGACGACGCGGATCACGGGGCAATCGTCGGCGGACGGAAGCTGGCCGCCCCACTCCTCGACCGCGCCCGGGTCGTCGGGCTGCAGCCACGTGAACGAGATCTGGTTGCGGTCGAGGAACCGGCGCAGGTCGGCGCACGCGGCGTCGAGCCGGTGGCCGACCACGAGCGCCCGTGTCGGCGACGATTCGGCCGCGAGGCCCTGGAGGCCCCTCGCTCCGGTCATCCGGTGCGCGGCAAGCCGACCGACCTCCTTGCCGACGTCGGGCGCCACGGCGACGACCCCGTGGTAGTCCTCGGGCTCGACCCGCATCACACGGGACAGCTCTGCTGCCCTGAAGCCGACGGGGAACAGCATGCCGAGCGTCACGGGAACCTCGCCGAAGATGTCCCCCACCTCCCGCTCGCCCACGACCCGCTCGACACCGTCGACGAGCTTCACCGCCTCGATCGACCCCTCGAGCACCGCGAACAGCGCGCGCTCACCACCCTCGTGGGCCGCGTACTCGCCGGGCTGCAGCCTGATGTCCGCGGCCGCACGCGCGAGCCGCTCGCGGTCGTCGTCGGAGAGACTCGCGAAGATCGCGACCCCGCCGACGTCCTCGGCGGTCACCATGCGCGAGGCTCCCCCGGTCGCCGTGGCCCCGCTGGTAGACCTGCGCACGGCACGAGTCGCGCCCTACCGTCCACAGCCACCTCGTCGCGCACGCAGGCGAACGCTACCCGACCGCCTTCCCTCGTCCGAGTGAGTCGAACGGCGCCCCGCGCCCGATACAGGGAAAGCAGCTCTCCGCGGAGCTGAACACACCACGTCGAGGACGCCGATGGAACTCGAGCTCGAAGGCTGGAAGGTGAAGGTCGGGCTCGCCGCGCTCGCGGCCCTCGTTCTCATGTCGCCGCTCGCGTGCGCCGTGAAGGCGAACAAGGACCGCGCCGAGGACTGGCACCGTCGCGCGGTCGTCGCCGAGGAGTCTGTCGGCGGGCTGCGGACCGTGATCGTCGAGCGGAGCCGGGCGCTCAACCAGCGAACGCTGCAGGCCAACCGCCTGGTCGCCGAGGTGAGCACCAAGGGAACCGCGCTGCGGCGGACGAGAGGAGACGTCGGCGCACTGACGCGACGCCAGCGCGAGCTCGCGACTGCGAACGCACGCATCGACAGCGAGCGGCGGAGGCTCCAGACGCAGCAGGCACGGCTCGAGACGATCGCCTCGAAGCTCGCCGCCTGCACCAGTGACCTCGCGGCGGCGGTGGGCGCCCCGCGCCGCAAGGCGGTCTCGGCCGCGTCGCGCGCGCGGGTCGCAGCGTGCAAACAGGTGAACGCGAGCCTGGACGCGTACCGAAGGCAGTCCGGATGATCGTCGGGCCGGGCTGGCCGTTCCTCGGGCTGGTCGCGGTGGGGATCGCCGCCGTGGTGCTCGCCCCGGGTTGCGGAGTCCTCGTCGTGGACGCGGCGCCGAGCGGGGAGGCGCGCCTCGCGGCGCCTGCGCTCGTGGAGCTCGACGCCAGGGTCGAGGCTCGCTCGGTGGACGCACGGTCCGTCACCACGCGTCGCGTCAGGCGTCAGGTCCGCCGCGGCCTGCTGCGGATCCGCGCCAGCGGCTGCGACGGCGTCCCGACGGGGTCGGGGTTCTCGCTCGGCCCGACGATCCTCGTCGCGCAGCGCGAGGTTCTCCCCGGCGCAGGGACGCTCAGGGTCGCGCCGCGGAAGGGTCGCGGGAGGGCCCTTCGGGCGGCACGGGTCTACCGCCTCGGGGAGCTCGACCTCGCGCAGGTCGCGGGGCGGCTCCCCCGCGCCCTTCCGGTCGCGAAAGGCACCGCGCTCGGTGCCTCGGTCGCCGTGGTCGGCTATCCGCTCTCCTCCACGCCGAGCGTGCTCCGCGGAGTCGTCGTCGATCGTGTGGCGGGTGCGAGGTTCGGCGTGCGCGGTCAGGTGATGCGCCTGACGTCCGCTCTCCCGGACGACGACCCCGGCGGTCCGGTGATCGACTCACACGGCCGCGTCGTCGGCGTGGCGTTCACGACCGACCCGCGGACGGGGTTTGCCGTCGCGGCCCCGATCGGCACGCTTCGCTCCCTCGTCGCTCGGCGCGCGCTCGAGGCGGCGCCGCCCTGCGACGGCGCGTGAGCGGGACGTTCGGAGGCCTCAGCGGGCGATGAACCCGCCGTCGACGTAGAGCTCCGAGCCCGTGACGAACGACGCGTCGTCGCTCGCGAGGTACGCGACCGCTGCCGCGATCTCCTCCCGGCTCGCCGAGCCTGCTCATCGGCGTGGAAGCGGTCATCGCATCCCACACCTCGGTCCCCTTCGCCTGCTCTCGCTGATTGTTGCCAGCCTTCCCGGCCGGGACTCGAGCTCACACCGACGCTGTGCACTCGATCTCGATCAGCAGGCCCGGAACCGCCAGCCCGGTCACGCCGACGATCGTCTGCGCGGGATGGCCGGCGCCGCCCGTGACCTCGTCGATCCCGCTCGTGATCGCCTCGTACTCGATCGGCATCGTCGTGTAGATCGTGCGGCGGACGATGTCGTCCCACGTCACACCGGCCTCGGCGATCGCCGTCTCGACGTTCCGCATCGCAGCGACCGTCTGCGCACGCAGGTCGCCGCCGCCGACGATGTTGAAGTCCTTGTCGAGCGCGACCTGGCCCGCGAAGTAGACGAGCTTCGAGCCGGTCGCGATCGTGATGTGGCTGAAGCCGGGGGCGGGGTGCAGTGCTTGCGGGTTGACGAGCTCGCGTCCCACGAGGGTCTCCTCTCCGTCGTCTGTGGCGTCCCTCCACGACGCTACCCCAGGGATGTTGCGCCCGCCGCGGCAAGGTCGTTTACTAGGGCGTCATGAGCGAAGACAGCAGCGCCGCGGTGCCGGCAGAGCGCCCGTTCGGCGGGCTCGGGCTGGACACGATTCTCGCCGGCGTCCTGCTCTTCGCCGGTGCGATCCTCTTTCTCGCCCTCGCGCCCTCCGCCTACTACGCCTATCTCGCGATCCACGTCCTCTCGGCCGTGGTCTGGGTCGGCGGCGACGTGACGCTCACGGTGCTCGGGATCGTGTTCGAGCGCCGCGGCGAAGGGGAAACGCTCGGGGCGCTCGGGAGGATGGGCGCGTGGATCGGGACGCGGGTCTACACGCCGACCCTCGTCGTCACGCTCGTGTTCGGCGTCATCCTCATGGAGAAGGGCAACTTGGACTGGGGCCAGTTCTGGGTGATCTTCGCGCTCGTTGGCTGGACGGTCGCCGCCGTCGTCGGCGTCGGTTTCGTCGGCCCGGAGCTCGGCCGCATCGACCAGGCGGCCCGCTCGCACGGGCCGGACTCACCCGAGGTCGCGGCGCGCGTCAAGCGGCTGTTCATGATCTTCCGCTTCGATACGGCGCTCCTCGTGCTGATCGTCGTGAACATGGCCGCGAAGCCGAGCTTCTGAGATCCACGGCGCTCGGGCGAGACGTCCCCCGCGTCAGATCGGGGCGGCCGTGAGCCTCACGGACTCGAGCGTCAAGCCCATGAAATCGGCGTCCGGTGCGTTCTCGATCTCCCAGATCCCGATCTGACGCGAGATCTCGCAGATCCGCTTGCAGCGCTCGAAGCGTCGCGCCATGAAGCGATCGAGCGACGCCGTGAGGTCGTCGCCGCCCGAAACCTCCTCCGCGAGGACGACGGCGTCCTCGATTGCCATCGCCGCGCCCTGCCCGACGTGTGGGGACGTCGCGTGCGCCGCGTCGCCGACGATCACGACTCGCCCGCGATACCACGGCGAGGGGACGAGGATCGAGTACACGGGCCGATAGACGATCTCGGAGTCCTCGCTGATGAACGCGTCGCGCAGCGCTCCGATCGGGCCCCCGTACTCCGCCAGGTGTTCGCGCATCGTCTCCGCGAGGCGGTGCTCGGGGACGTCGATGTCGTCCTCCGGCCACCTCTCGATGAGGTACATGTACATGAGGTCAGGGGCGAGCGGGACGAGCCCGGTCTTGCCGCGCGACCCCACGAAGGTGTCCAGTGTGTCCTGCTCCGGGGGCTTCGGGAAGTTGTGTCGCCAGACGACCTGGCCCGTGTACTCCGGCGCGGGAGCGTCCGGGAAGGCGAGCCGCCGGACGAGCGAGTTGATCCCGTCTGCGCCGACCACGAGGTCATAGCGCCCTGTAGTCCCGTCGGTGAGCGTGACGTCGACACCGTCGGCGTCCGACGCGAGTGTCTCGACGGTCACTCCGAGGCGGACCTGGGCGCCCGATTCCCGCACCGCCTCCTGGAAGATCCTGTGCAGCCGCGGCCTCGTGATCCCGTTCATGCCCGGGTACTTGTCTCCGAGGAGCGGCGGTGCGGGCACGGCGCCGAGCACGGTGCCGTCGTCGGCGACGAACCGCGAGCCCTGGATCGCGAAGCCCTGCGCGATCGCCTGCTCACCGAGACCCAGCTGGTCGAGGGCACGGATCGCGTTGCCCGGTTGGATGATCCCGACGCCGTACACGTCCCACTTCGGGTTCAGCTCCAGGATGTCGACCTCGACCCCGCGGCGCCGGAGCGCGATCGCCGTGGAGAGCCCACCGACGCCGCCGCCGACGACGAGCGCGCGCCCGACGCCCGCCATCTAGAGGCTTGATGTGGGTTGGAGGTGCCTGTGGGGAGGGCATGCGCCAAGCAGCGGCGTCGGCTCGGGCGGCGTGCAGGCTGGACGCCTGCATGCCAACCGAGACGACGGCGATGCGCCGCGCGCAGGCCCCCATCCGTGCGTGCCTGCAACCCGCATCAAGCCTCTAGTTGAAGAGGCCCGTCGCGGCCTTGGTCTCGTCGGCCTGCTCGGCGGCCGTCTCCACCGGCGGGAAAGACTCGAACATCGAGTGCGGCATGGCGAGATTCTTGTAGAACACGTTCGATCCCTGCTGCGGCGCGAACCGGACCGGCTCCCAGTCCGGCTCGTAGTTTCGGTAGCCCCCCGCGTTCAGCTCGACCCTGAGCCCGCCCGGCTCGCGGAAGTAGACGTAGTCCTGCTCCCCCATGCCGTGCTTCCCCGGCCCGAACTCGATCGCGACGTCCGCGTTGAGGAGCACGTCGGCCG
>DASSUT010000087.1:0-20950 GCA_035706725.1 Gaiella sp.
GCTCGGGCTCGAGCAGGAGCTCGTGCTCGGCGATCTCTCCGCTCGGCGCGACTGGGGCTACGCGGGCGACTACGTCCGGGCGATGTGGCTCATGCTGCAGCACGCGGATCCGGGCGACTACGTGATCGCGACCGGGGTCTCCCACTCCGTCGAGGAGCTCGTCGAGCACGCGTTCCGAGCCGTGGGACTCGACTGGCGGGACCACGTGCGGTCCGATCCCTCGCTCTACCGCGGCTCGGCCGAGCTGCACGACCTCGTCGGCGACGCGTCGAAGGCGAGTCGCGTGCTGGGCTGGCGGCCCGAGGTGAGCTTCGAGGAGCTGGTGGCCTTGATGGTCGAGACCGACCGCGTACGTCTTCAGGAAGCGAGCGCGAGCCGGTAGACGTGGTCGTGCGCGCGGGCGGTCGCGTCCCACGTGAACGCCGCGGCGCGCTGCGGGCCGAGCGCGCTCAGCTCGGGCGCGCGTTCGAGCGCCTCCGAGACGCCTTCGGCGATCGCCTCGGGGTCGTGCGGGTCGAAGAGCACCGCCGCGTCCCCGAGCACCTCCGGCAGCGCCCCCGCATTCGACGAGGCGACCGGGCAGCCGCAGGCGAGCGCCTCGAGCGGTGGGAGCCCGAAGCCCTCGTACAGAGACGGGAACACGACAGCCGCGGCGCGCCGGTAGAGTGCGACGAGCTCCGCGGACGTCACTCCGCCCCGGTCTTCGACGCCCTCGGGCAGCCGACGGGCGTCGTGGCCGACGCCGGTGAGCACGAGGCGCAGCTGCGGTCGTTCGGCCCGCAGCCGTGCGAATGCCTCGAACAGCCGGGCATGGTTCTTGTGCGGCCACGGACGCGCGGGATAGAGAAGGAATGCCTCGCGCTGCACAGCCGGGTCGGGCGTGAACCGCTCGTGGTCGACTGCGAGGTGGATCGCGTGCACACGTTCCGGATCGAGGCCGAGCCGGTCGATCACGCGCCCGCGCGTCCACTCGCTGATCACGATCACCCGGTCTGCTCGCCGCGCGCCGCGGTCGTATGCGATTCGCCGGAACAGACGCTCTCCGCGCGGAAACAGCTTCGGGAGGTCGAGGTGCTGGACGTCGAGCAGCGTGAGGATCGTCGGCCGGTCGACGGGCGGAACCGGGACCGTGAGTGGATAGTGGACGACGTCGGCTCCGGTGAGCCTCCTCGCGAGCCGGCCGGGACGCGTCGACGCGCCCGCCATCGCCCGCAGCCGTCCCGGGATCGTCGTCGACGCCGGGTAGCCCGTCGCGACGACCGTCTCGAGCCCGTCGCCGGCCTCGGGTGCGAGCGTCGGGACGAGCACCTCGTACCGGTGTGACCCGACGCGCGCGAGTGCCCGGCAGAGCTCGCGTGCGTACGTCTCCGAGCCGCCCGAGATCCCCGGCACGAGGGTGAGGAGCGAGAGCCCGACACGCATCGGCTGATCCTAGGCGGCCCGTGCGGGCCGGAAGGGGTCGCGCTGGCTGCCCGGCTACACTCCCCCGCGTGCCGGACGAGGCCACGGGCAACGGCTTTCCGTCGGCGGACGACGTCGACGTCGAGGCGCTGTTCGAGGCACTGCGCGACGAGATCCGGCGCTCCGGCGCTGACCCGGGCGCCGGTGGCGAGGCCGGAGAGTCCGACCGTCTTGCGGCCCGCGCCGAGGCCGAGCGGCTCTGGCCCGTCTCCGCCGACCGGCCGCTGCGTCTTCGTCCCGGCGTTCGCGGCGGTCTCGGGACCCCCCTGAAGGCGGTGCTGCGCAAGCTGATGCGCTGGTACGTCGAGCCGCTCGCCTACGACCAGCGGTCGTTCAACGCGGCGGCGCTCAGGCTCGTCGACGACCTCGAACGACGCGTCGCCGGGCTCGAGGAGGAGCTGGATGCGCTCCGCAAGGCGGAGCGCACCTAAGGACACATGCGGATCGCGGTGCTCCGCCCGCAGGTGCCGTTCGCCCGCGGCGGCGTCGAGATCTTCACCGACGAGCTCGTCGACGAGCTGCGTGCGCGAGGCCACGAGGCGGACCTGCTCTCGGTGCCGTTCAAGTGGTATCCGGGCGCACGCGTGCTCACGCAAGCGTTCCTGTGGCGGATGCTGGATCTCGAGGAGGCCGACGGGCGGAAGATCGACGTGGTGGTCGCGACGAAGTTCCCCTCGTACGTCGTTCGCCACCGCGAGAAGCGCGTGTGGCTCGTCCACCAGTTCCGGCAGGCGTACGAGCTCGACGGAACCGAGCTCGGCCAGTTCGGGCCCTCGCCGGAGGACCGCGCGCTGCGCCGGCGCGTGCAGGCGCTCGACCGGGTCGCGCTCGGCGAGGCGACGCGGCTCTTTGCGACCTCTCCGAACGTCGCAGGGCGGCTCGAGCGCTCGACCGGCCTCGTCGCCGAGGTGCTGCCGCACCCGCCCCAGCGGCTGCCGTACCACTCTGCCCCCGCGCAGGGGTTCGTGCTCTCTGCGAGCCGGCTCGACCTCGCGAAGCGGATCGACCTCCTGCTCGACGCAGCGGCGCTCGAGCACGGCTTCGACGTGGTGATCGCGTCGGACGGGCCGGATCGCGACCGCCTGGAGGAGGTCGCGAGCGCGCGCGGTCTCGACGGGCGTGTCCGCTTCGAGGGCCGTGTCAGCGCGGAACGGCTCGCCGAGCTCTACGCGACGTGCACCGCGGTCTTCTACGCGCCGCTCGACGAGGACTTCGGCATGGGCCCGTACGAGGCGTTCCTGTCCGGCAAGCCGGTGATCACGACAACCGACGCCGGGGGGCCGCTGGACGTCGTGCACGACGGCGAGACGGGGCTCGTCGTGGCGCCCGAGCCGCAGGCGGTCGCGCGCGCCGCGTCCTGGCTGCGCGAGCACGAGGCGGAGGCGGAGGCCTTCGGCCGAGCGGGGAAGGCGCTCGCCGACGAGGTGACCTGGGACCGCGCTATCGCGAGGCTCCTCTCGTGAGAGTCGCCTACTTCTCGCCGATGCCGCCGGAGTCGTCGGGGATCGCGGACTACTCTGCGCTCCTGCTGCCCGCGCTGCGGCGGCACGTCGACGTGACAGTGGTCAAGCGGGGGACGAAGCGCCCGCCGCGCGACGTCGATCTCTCCGTCTACCACATCGGCAACAACCCCGACGCACACGGCTGGATCCTCGACGCGCTGCGGCGCGCGCCGGGCCTGGTCGTCCTGCACGACTTCGTCCTCCATCACCTCGTCGCGGGCGTGACGATCGGCCGCCGGGACGGGCACGGGTACCTCGACGCGATGGAGCGAGAGCACGGAGTCGTCGGCCGGCTCCTGGCGCACGGCGTTCTCGACCGGCGCCTGCCGCCGCTCTGGGAGTCGCGGCCGGAGGACTTCCCGCTCGCGGGCGAGGTGCTGTCGCTCGCGACAGGCCTGATCGTCCACTCGCGCTACGTCGAGGAGCGCGTGCGTGCCGCCGGCTTCGAGGGGCCGGTAGGGCGCGTGCCGCACCCGGCGTGGCCGGACCCCGGGGTCGCGCCTGCCGCCCTGGCCGGCGAGCCGCTGATCGGCGCGTTCGGGAACGTGAACCAGAGCAAGCGCGTGCCGCAGCTGCTCGAGGCGTTCGCGCGGCTCCGCTCGGCACATCCGGGCGCACGGCTCCTGCTCGTCGGGGCAACGTCCCCCGGGTTCGACCTCGAGCGGCGGCTGCAGCGCCTCGGGCTCGGCGGCGACGGGATCGTTCGCGAGGGGTACGTCGACGAGGCGCGGCTCTGGAGCCTGATGGCGGCGTGCGACGTGCACGTCAACCTCCGCTCGCCGACGATGGGGGAGACCTCGGGGACCGCGATCCGCGCGCTCGCGCTCGGCAAGCCGCTCGTCGTCTCCGACGTCGGCTGGTTCGCCGAGCTGCCGCCCGATGTCGCGCTCTCCGTCCCGGTCGGCGAGCGTGAGGTCGACGACCTCACGGCGGCGCTCCGGCTCCTCGCCGAGCGAGCCGACGTGCGGGAGACGATGGGCGCCGCCGCGCTCGCGCTGTCGCGGTCCGAGCACGACCTCGAGCACGTCGCCGCGCGTCAGGCGGCCGCGTTCGAGTGGGTTGCGGGCGGCCCCGCTGTCGACCGTGCGGTTCTCCACGAGGTGAGCGACGCGGCCGCCTCGGTCGGCGTCGCCCCCGGCAGCCCCGAGGCTTCGGAGATCGCCCGCCGGCTGTCCGAGCTCGACCTCGGTGGGTAGCGCGGTGCGGGAGCGCGCCGCCCGGGTGCCGGACGTCGCGTGGCTCGGGGGCATCGTCGCCGTGTCGGTGCTCGTGCGGCTCTGGCTCGTGCGCAAGATGCCGGGGCCGTACATCTTCGTGGACGAGCTCATCTACTCGGAGCTCGCACGCAGCCTGGGACGCACGGGCACCTTCGCGATCCGCGACGTGCCGGTGCACGGGTACAGCATTCTCTACCCGGCGCTCCTCGCGCCCGCGTACCGCTTGTTCGACGCGCTCCCCACGGCGTACGCGGCGGCGAAGGCGACGAACGCGGTGGCGATGTCGCTCGCGGCCGTTCCGGCCTGGCTCCTCGCCCGCCGGGTGACCGGCCGCTGGCTCGCGCTGCTCGCGGCCGCGATCACGGTCGCGGTCCCGTCGATGGCCTACACGGCGACGATCGTCACGGAGAACCTCTTCTACCCGCTTGCCCTGCTGTTCGCGTGGGCGCTCTCGCTGACCCTCGAGCGGCCGTCGCTCCGCCGGGTGTTGCTGCTCGTGGTCGTGCTCGCGGCCGCCGTGGCGACGCGCTCGCAGGCACTCGGGTTCGTCGCCGCCGCCGTGCTGGCTCCCTTCGTGCTCGCGCTTCTGCGCTGGGACGCGCGCATGCTGCGCCCGTTCGTCCCGCTCGTCGGTGGCGCCGTCGCGCTCGTCGTGCTCGTGGTCGGGGGCCAGTGGCTCCGCGGGCGCTCGCTCTCGGATCTCCTCGGCGCGTACAGCGTCGTCGGCGAGGGCGGCTACGACGCAGGTCAGGTGCTCCGGTTCTGGCTCTGGCACGTCGAGGTCGTGACGCTCTACGTCTGTGCGATTCCCGTCGTCGCGCTCGTCGTGCTGCTCTCCCGCGCACGACGTCTACCGGCCGCGGTCCAGGAGCACCTCGCCGCGACCCTCGCGCTCGTGGCGACGTCGACCCTCGTCGTCGCGGCGTTCGCGTCGCGGTTCGCCTCCGACCGCGTCCAGGACCGGTACCTGTTCTTCCTCGCGCCGCTGCTCGTGATCGTGCTGCTCGCCTGGGTCGACCTCGGGGCGCCGAGGCCGCTCGTCCCGCTCGTCGCGGGTGGTGCGCTCGCCGTCGCGCTCGTCACCGCGTTTCCGTACGACCGGTTCGTCGGCGAGCCCGCGAAGTCGGACACGTTCTCGCTCATCCCGCTCTGGACGGGAAACGCGCATCTGCTCGCGGGCTCGTACCGGGTCACGGTGCTCGTCCTCGCGCTCGCGCTCGTCGCGATCCTCGTGCTCGTCCCTCTGCGCGCCGCGGTCGTCGTCCCGCTCGTGATCCTGGGCGCGTTCGCCGTGCTCTCCGTCCCGGTGTGGTCCGGGCCGCGAGGCGTCCTCCACGCGGGCGACGGCGCGCTGTACACCGGCATCCGCGGGGTCCCGCGGGACTGGATCGACCGGAGTCTCCCGGACGGGTCCTCGGTGGCGGTGCTCTGGACGGGGCTCGCCGACCGGTTCACCGTCAACCAGAACGAGTTCTTCAACCGCTCGGTGGGGCCGATCTACTACACGGTCGCGCCGACGCCCGGCGGCATCGGCGAGACGCCCGTAGGCCTCGACCCCACCGACGGGACGCTCCGCACCGCGAGCGGGGCGACCATCGACGCACCCTATGCCCTGCTCGACGGGTCGATCAGCCCCGACGGCGAGATCGTCGCCCGTGACGCACCGCTCGGGATCACGCTGTGGCGCCTCCACGGGCCCCTCTCCTCGACAACCACGCTGACGGGGATCTATCCGAGCGACACATGGTCGGGCCCGCGCGTCCGCTGGACGCGGCATCACTGCCAGGGCGGGGAGGTCACGGTCACGCTCTTCTCCGACCCGAACCTCGTCGGCACCGACCTCACCGACGTTCTCGCACTCGTTCGCGGCCGGCCCGCCGCCCACGTGCTCGTTCCGCCGGAGGGCGCAGTGCGGCTTCGCGTTCCGCTCGAGGCCGTCGACGGCACCTGCGTGGTCGACTTCGACGTCAGCCCCACTCGGATCCCCGCGCAGCGGATCCCGGGCAGCACCGACACGAGGCGGCTCGGCGTGCACTTCGGCGCGTTCGAGTACCACCCGCCGGTATGAGGATCGTCGTCGACGTGTCGCCGCTCTCGCACCCGCTGACGGGGATCGGGAACTACATCCGCGGCTCGCTCGCCGGGATGGCCGAGGCCGCGGGCGGGAGGCACGACCTCCTCGCGTTCGCGCCGACGAGCCTCCGCGGACCCGGCCGCATCCGCGCGGCGCTCGACGGCGTCCCGGCCGAGCGACGCGTGATCCCGCTCCCCGCGTCGCACGCCTTGCGCACGGGCTGGAGCCGTCTCGGGCACCCCGCGGTGGAGCTGCTCGCGGGACGGCTCGACGCGTTCGTGTTCAGCGAGTGGATGTACCCGGCGCAACGCGGTGGCGTGCGCGCGACCGTCTTCCACGACCTCGTCCCGTTCCGCCACCCCGAGTGGTGCACGGCCCGGACGATCTCCATGCACACGCGCAAGGCGCGGAACGCGGCCCGCACCTGCGACGTCGTGTTCGCGAACTCGAGGGCGACCGCCGCCGACCTCGTCGAGGTCCTCGGCATCGAGCCCGAGCGCATCGTGCACGCGCCACCCGGGCTGGAGCCCGGGCTGAGCCCCGAAGGCTGGTCGGCGTATCTCGGCGGCCCCGCGATCCTCGGGCTCGGGACGATCGAGCCGCGCAAGAACCTCGCGCGGCTCGTCGAGGCATGGCGCCTCCTGGAGGGTGAGCTCGGGCTCACGCTCGTGGGTGGGGAGGGCTGGGGCGACCGTCCCGACCTCGCCGACCCTCGGATCCGCCGCCTCGGCTACGTCGACGGCGACCTCGGCGGGGTCTACCGCGCCGCGTCGGTGCTCGTCTTCCCGTCGCTGTACGAGGGCTTCGGGATCCCCGTGATCGAGGCGATGGCGTGCGGGACGCCGGTCGTCGCGTCCGCACATCCGTCGCTCGACGAGGCGTGCGGCGACGCCGCCGTCCGCGTCGACCCGTTCGATCCCGAGGCGATCGCGGCCGGCGTGCGCGAGGCCCTCGCGCGCCGCGACGAGCTCGTCCCGCTCGGGCTCGCCCACGCGGCCACGTTCTCGTGGGCCCGCACCGGAGGGACGATCCTCGCGGCGCTGGAGGAGCGGGTGTGAGCGGAGACCGGCGGCCGGAGGAGGTCGCGATCGTCGTCCGGCGACCCGGCGTGCAGGGACCCGAGTACCTCGTGTTGCTGCGCTCCCCGGAGAAGCTCGGCTACTGGCACCTCGTCTCGGGCGGCGTCGAGTGGGGCGAGGAGCCCCGTGCGGCCGCGGCGCGAGAACTTCTCGAGGAGACCGGCCTCGCAGCCGCCACCGAGCCGCTCGGCGAGGCGCTCTTCTACGACCTCGCGGGCGACCCCGAGGAGGTGCGCGCGAGGTTCCCGGTCGGGACGGAGCGGATCACAGTGTGGGCTTTCGTCGCCGAGGCGCCGCCCGGCTGGGAGCCCGTGCTCGACCACGAGCACGTCGAGGCGCGCTGGCTCGATCCCGATGCGGCGCTCGCCCTGCTCCACTACCCCGAGCCGCGCGAGGCGGTCCGGCGGGCCGCGTCCTGAGCTTGTGTTGAATCACCACGAGCTGAAGGTCGGAATCGACACGTCGCCGCTGGCGCAGACCCGCGCCGGGACCGCCCGGCACGTCTCAGGGCTGCTCGCCGCGCTGCGCGGACGGCCCGGGCTCGACCTCGTCGGCCTTTCGTCCGGTGGCTCGGGTCGTCTCGCCACCCTCAGACGCGACGCGCTGTGGTACCCGCTTCGCCTCGGGCGCATGTCGGCGGCCGTCGACGTCCTCCACTGCACGACCTACCGCGCCCCGCTCCGCCCGCGGGCGCCGCTCGTCGTCACCGTCCACGACCTCGCGGTGCTCCGGCACCCGGAAGCGTTCCCGCGGTGGCATCGCGAGACGGGAGCTCTCGCTCTGTCGGCAGGAGTACGTGCGGCCGACGCGATCGTGTGCGTCTCGTCGTTCACCCGCGACGAGCTCCTCGCCCTGCTGCCGGTGCCGCCCGAGCGCGTTCGGATCGTGCCGAACGGCGTCGACCGGGTGTTCACGCCCGAGGGGCCGGCCGCCGAGGGCGACTACGTGCTCGCGGTGGGGACGCTCGAACCACGCAAGAACCTCGGCGCGGCCGTCGAGGCCGCGCGCATCGCGGGTGTCGAGCTTCGCGTCGCAGGGGCAGCCGGCTGGGGCGGCGTCGCCGCCGACGGTTGGATCGGGGAGCCGAGCGACGAGGAGCTTGCCGCGCTCATGCGCGGCGCCCGCTGCCTCGTGTACCCGTCGCTCTACGAGGGCTTCGGCCTGCCCGTGCTCGAGGCCATGGCCTGCGGCACGCCGGTCGTGACCAGCGCCGCCGGTGCCACGGAGGAGGTCGCGGGAGGCGCAGCGGTGCTCGTCGACCCGCGCGACCCCGTGGCGGTCGCCGCCGGGATCGAGGAGGCCGGCCGTCGCCGGGACGAGCTGGTCGTGGCCGGAAGGGCCCGGACGGCGACGTTCACCTGGGACCGCTCCGCCGACCTCGTCGAGGCGCTCTGGCGGGAGCTCGCATGACGCTTGTCGTGGTCGACGCCGACGTCCTCGGTCGCCGGCGCACCGGCGACGAGAGCTACGTGCGGAACCTCCTCCGCACGCTCCCCGGCCCCGCGGCGCGGGCGGGGCTCCGTCTCGCCGCTGTCACACGCCACTCGGAGCTCGTCCCGGATGGATTCGAGGCGGTCTCCTTGCCGGCGCGCTCCCAGGAGCTCCGCATGGCCTGGTCGCTTCCCCGTGCGCTCCGTCGGGTCGGCGCCGACCTCGTCCACACGCAGTACGCGCTCCCGCTCCGCAGCCCGTGCCCCGCGGTCGTGACCGTCCACGACCTCTCGTTCGCAGAGGACGACTCCTCGCTGATGGGGTGGCCGGACCGATGGGTCTTCCGCCGCGTCGTGCCGCGGGCCGTGCGCCGCGCCGCCCGCGTGCTCACGGTCTCGGAGCGAACGAAGCGCGACCTCGTCGAGCGCTACCACCTCCCTCCGGACCAGGTCGTGGTCACACTGAACGGCGTCGATCCCGCGTTCGGCCCGAACGGCGCTTGCAACACACTGTTGCAAGCGCCGTACGCGCTGGCCGTGGGCGCCGTGCAGCGGAGGAAGAACCAGCTCGCCGCGCTCGCCGCAGCCCGCGACGCGGGGCTCGAGCTCGTGGTCGTCGGGCCCGTCAAGGACGGGCGGGTCGCGTCCGCGCTGCGCGAGGCGGGAGCGCGGCTCCTCGGCTACGTCGCGACGGAGCGGCTCGCGGAGCTCTACCGCGGCGCAGCGTGCCTCGTCCAGGCGTCCCGTCACGAGGGATTCGGGTTGCCGGTCGTCGAGGCGATGGCGTCCGGCACACCCGTCGTGGTCGTCCCCGACCCGGCGCTCCTCGAGGTGGCCGGAGACGCGGCGGTCGTGGTGGACGAGGCCTACCTCGTCGACGGGATCCGGCGTGCGCTCGACGAGCGCGACACACTGCGGGAGCTCGGCTTCGCACGTGCCCGTAGGTTCACCTGGGAGGCGACCGCCGAGGCGACCGTCCGGGCCTACGTCGAGGCTCTCGGCCGATGAGCGGCATCTCCGCGATCGTGATCTCCCACGGGCACGCGTCGGAGCTCGCGGCGCTCCTGCCGCTACTCGTTCCGCAGGTCGACGAGCTCGTCGTGGTCGCGAATCGGCCCGGGTCGCTTCCGGTGGAGCTCCCACCCGGGACGCGCGTGCTGGAGAACACCGCGCCGAGACGTCTCTCGGAGAACGTGAACCTCGGCACTGCAGCGTCTTCCGGCGACTGGGTGCTGTTCTCGAATCCCGACGTCGAGCCGGCTCCCGACGCCGTACGCACGCTCCACGCGTTCGCGTCCGGCCGTGACCGCTGCGGGATCGCCGGGCCGCGCACGGTGTGGCCGGACGGGAGCTGGCAGCCGACCCGCAGGAGCTTCCCCACCGTCCGCGGGACGCTCGTCCGCCGGACGCCCCTCCGGCACGCTCTCCCACCGCTCGAGCGCCAGGAGGCCCACTACCACCTGGGTGAGGACGTCACCGAGCCGGTCGAGGCCGAGTGGCTGCTCGGCGCATTCCTGCTCATGCGGCGGGCGATGCTCGAGGAGCTCGGCGGCTGGGACGAGGGGTACCGGCACTACGTCGAGGACATCGACCTCTGCTACCGCGCGATGCGGGCAGGGTGGGAGCGCTGGTACGTCCCGGCCGCGCAGGTCACGCACGACTGGGCCCGGATCACGGACCGAAGGTTCGTCTCGCGCCACACGCTGTGGCACGCCCGGAGCATGGCGCGGTTCGTCGCGCATCATCCCGAGACGCTCGCGCGGCTGTGAGCGACGGATCGGATCAATTCGCGCGGAAGGCGGCGCGCTGGTCGGACGCCGAGTACGCCTCGCCGGACGCCTACCTCGCACACCGTGTGGCGGTCGTCGCGACGCTCGGCACGCCGCTCGCTCCCGGCGACGAGGTGCTCGACCTCGCCTGCGGCGACGGAGGGCTCGGCCCGTACCTCGTCGCGCACGGTCTCGCGTACCGTGGCGTGGACGCGGAGCCCGCGATGGTGGAGGCGGCGAGGCGGCGGCTCGGGCCGGAGACTCCGGTCGACATCGGGGAGCTCGACACGTACGTCCCCCCGACGCCGGTCGCGGCGACCACCGTGTTCCGCGCGATCTACTACGCGCGCGACCGACCCGCGTTCTTCGCCCGTGCGCGCTCGTTCACCGAGAAGAAGCTCGTGTTCGACCTCAACCCGCGCCAGTACGCGGTCGAGGCGATCACCGCCGAGCTCGAAGCCGCCGGGTTCGCGCGCATCGTGCTCCGCCCGTTCCTCGTGCCGCAGACGAAGCGGCTGCCCGGCCTCGGCGCGAAGACGCTGATCGCGCTCGAGCGAACCGGCCCGCTCGCCCGCCTCGCGCTCCGCGCGCGGTTCACCTACCTCGTGGCGGCGATGGTGGAGTGACCCTGCGAGAAGCTCTTTGCTGCCCCGTGTGCCGCGGCACGGTGGACGGATCGGCGACGCTCACCTGCACGGTGTGCGGCCGTTCGTACCCGGTCGAGGACGGGATCCCGCGGATGCTCTCGCCGGATCTCCCGGGGAGCGCCGCGAAGCTCCGCGAGACCGAGGGCTGGGTGGCGCTCGCCGGGGCCGAGGGGTGGTACGAGCCCGACGACGAGGTCGACGCGCATCTCCCGTTCCTCTGCCGCGACCTCGGCTGGGACGACCCGAACTGGCTCGCGAACGAGCGCTCGTTCGCGCTGCTCCTCGAGCAGGTGCGTCCGGGAATGGACGTGCTCGAGGTGGGTGCGGCGAAGTGCTGGGGCGCCGCGCATCTCGTCCCGCTCGGCTGCGCGTACGTCGGGAGCGACATCCTCGCCGACCCCAAGATCGGCCTCGGCCGCGGCACGTTCTACGAGACGCGCGTCGGGCCGTTCGGCCGCGTCCAGGCCGACGCCGAGCACCTCCCGTTCGCCGACGCGTCCTTCGACATGACCTACTGCGTCGCGACGCTCCACCACGCCCTCGACCTGCCACGGATGGTCGCCGAGCTCGCGCGGGTCACACGGCCGGGCGGCACGGTGGCGGCGCTCAACGAGGGGACGCGCCCCGTCTGGCGTGGCCAGGGCAACCCGGTGCAGGAGGACGAGAAGGCGTACGGGATCAACGAGCACGTCCACACGCTCCTCGGCTACGAGCGGGCGTTCCGCCGGGCGGGCCTCCGCGTGCTCGTGCGCGAGCACGCGCACGGGGTCGAGGAGCTCGCGCGTCGCCGCGTCTCGCGGACGCTCCTGCGGCTGCCGCGCGGGAAGGACCTTGCGCTCGCGTGGGCGAGCGCCCTGCGCGGCTACGCCGGCGTCACGCTGATCGCCGACAAGCCGCCCGGTACGAGCGCGCGACGCTGGCAACGCTTGTGGTGAATCACCACAAGCCCCCGGCGAGCGGGTCTGACAACACTTGTGGTGAATCACCACAAGCCTCCCGGCAGACGGGTCGGTGTCAGACCTACGGCTGAATGCCGAACCCGACCTGGGCGCCGAGCGCGCGCGCGTCGCTCGAGTGCTTCGGGTCGACGTCCTTCGGAACGAAGGTCTCGATCGCGACCTCGGCGCGCCACGGCCCCTTCGGGGTGGGAAGGACGACCGTGCGCGTGCCGCAGCCCGGGACGTACGTCGTCTCGGAGCCGGTGACACGCCCGATCGCCGGCTCCTTGTCCGGCCCCCGCACGAGCTCGCCGATGCGGACGCGCGCGACGCCGGGCAGGCGGACGTTCTTCGGACAGAAGATCGCCCGCGAAAGCGTCACGACGAGGTGGCCCGTGCCCCCCTGCGAGACGTCGAACCGGTTGTACGCCGCGTGGGCGGGGACGTCGGGGTCGCCGGCATCTCCGACCGTCCACCCGTCTGCCGTGATCCCGGTCTGGTTGGCGCGCAGCCGGATCGGCTTCCCGTCGATGCGCACGAGCGTCTGGTTCGCGCCGGGGTTCGACGCGACGACCGGGCCCGCCACCGACACGCCGTTCGCGGCGAGCACGAAGTCGGTGTCGGGGTTCGGCCACTGCCTTCCGTCGACGTCCTGGAGATCGGGCGTCAGCGTGTGACCCGGGCCCGGGCCGGTGCCGTCGACGCTCCAGACCTTGACGATCGACCGGTTCCAGAACTCGGTCGACGCGAAGCCGAGCGGGTCGTCGTTCATGCGCTGGCCGAGGACGACGGTCGTGCCCCCGCCGGCCGCGTCGTCGACCCAGTCGTTCGGCTTCGGGAGGTTCGCCTCGACACGAGACGAGAAGTCGTGCTCTCCGATCGAGGCGTACGTCTCGGCCGTCGCGTTCCAGACGAGCACCGCGCCGGCGATCGCGACGGGCACCGCGAGCGCGAGGCGGCCCGGACGGTAGCGCGTCGCGACGAGCAGGAGCAGGCCCGTCGAGACGAGCGCGATCACGACGAGCGCGGTCTCTATCCGGTCGCGCGGCCAGGCCCACTCGCGGTTCGCGAGCGCGAGGATCGCGAGCCCGTGCGCCTCGTAGTACGGGAAGTTGTCGAGGCCGCGGTCGATCGGCGTCCACACGATCAGCGCGAGCACCGCGGCGCCCGCGGCGAGGACGGCCCAGACCGGCGCCGCCGCACGCTCGAGGAGGTATGCGGTCGCCACGAACGCGAGCGGCCCGAGGTACACCAGGTTGCGCTCGACGACGAGGCTCGAGAACGTCGTCGAGAGGTACGCGCCCTTGATCGCGGCGTACCAGCCGAAGCTTGCGACCGCGCCGATCCCGACCGCGACGAACGCGCGGACACCGGGGCGCGCGCGTTCGGAGGCGGGCACTGCGAGCATCGCGAGCAGCGCGATCGCGGGCAGCACCCCGATCCCGATCGCGAACGCGCCTCCGGCCCAGCTCCCGTACTCGACCATGCGGCCCTTCCACCCGGTGGTCGCGTCGTTCCACTCGCTCGACTGGTGTCCCATGAACGCCACGACCGCGATCAGGGCACCGAGGGAAAGCGTCCAGAAGCCGACGGCGTCCCACGTCGACCACCTCGCGCGGTAGCGGCGCATCCACGCGGAACGCCAGCCGAGCACGAGGAGACCTGCCGCGAGCGCGCCGAACAGCGCAGCGAGCTGCGACCGGATCAGGACCGCCAGCACGCACGAGCCGAAGGCGAGCGCGAGCGACGCCTTCGAGGGACGGTCGATCGCGCGCACGATCAGCCAGAACGCGAGTGTCGCGGCCGGGTAGGCCCACGGCTCCTCGACGAGGATCGGCGCGTACGAGAGTGCGGGCGCGGCGATCGTCGCGACCGCTGCGAACAGCGCCCACCCGTACGGGAGCACGAGCCGCGCGAGCAGGTACGCGGGGAAGATCGCAGCGGCCATCACGAACGCCTGCACCGTCTTGATCGCGCCGTAGGCCGTCGCCACGGGATGGAGCCACCAGAACGGCGCGGTCAGGTACGGCACCAGACTCGTGAAGCCGTACGGGTCGCCGCGGCGCATCGCGTGGCCCGTCTCGGCGATCGCGCGGGAGATCTGCGTGGTCTCGAGCTCGTCGGAGAAGATCGTCGGCGTCTCGCGCCGCCAGGCCTGCCAGGCGTAGACGGTCGCGAGGAGGAGGTACGCGCCGACAAGCGGGGCGAGCCGCTCGGCCCGTGACCTCGTTCCGGCGAGGGCGCCCGCGACGGGCGCGGTGGCGTCCGCGGCCGTCACTCCGCGAGCGCCTGGACGGCCGGCCGTCCCGTCCCTGCGTCGCTCGAGACCACCCGGTGGTCGACGCCCGCCGCCTCGCACGCGCGGATCAGCCCGGCGAGGCGCTCTGCCGCGACGTCGGGAACCGTGATCACGAGCTCGTCCGCGGCCGTCGCGCTGATCACCGCGGGCGCGTCGTCCGCCGTGCCGAGCACCGGGACGCCCTGGACGCGGCGGCGGTGGAGGCGCGGGTTGTCGTCGAGGAAGCCGACCACGAGCACGTCCTCCGACGGCCTGAGCGCGCGGACGAGCCCGCGCCCGGCGTTGCCCGCGCCGAGCACCAGCACGCGCCTCCTGCCGTCCTCCGCGCCCGAGCCGGCCTCGGGCACGAACCGGACGAGGGCGCGGGACACGACGGCGAGCAGCCCAGCGGCGGCGAGGAACAGCGGGAACACGGCCCGCGGGAAGTCCCCGAGGTCGCGGGTCGCCAGCACGATCGCCCACGCCGCGAGCGTCGCCAGCACGGACGCGAGCGCGATCGTCGCCAGGTCGCGGACGGTCGAGTGCCGCCAGACGCGGCGGTACACGCCGAACAGCACGTAGGCGACGTACGTCGTGCCGAGCACGATCGGCAGCACCGCCTGGAACGTGCCGCGCTGGAGCTCCGTTCCGCGGCCGTCCACGAACAGGAGGTACACGACGAGCAACGTGCCGCAGACGAGCACCGCATCGGCCGCGAGCTCGATCAGCCGCCTGGGCTGGACGGTGACGGCGTGCCGAAGCGACGTGTCACCGGGGCGTCCGTGCCGCTGGTTCTCCGAGAGCTCCGCGAGGAAGCCGCCGAACTGCACGAGCAGCGCGAACGTCACGAGCACGCCGAGCGCGGTAAGCGACGGGCGGTCGAGCACGTTGTACGCCACGCCCGTCGCGCCGAGCGCCACGCCGATCAGCGCGAGCAGCCCGACCGCACGCGTCTCCGAGAGGCCGTAGTAGACGAGCCGGTGCGAGGTGTGGTCCTTGCCGCCCTGGGTGACGGGCCGCCGCTCGGCGAGCCGCCTGATCGTGACGAGCGTCGTGTCGAGGATCGGGATCGCGAGCACGAGGAGCGGCAGCAACATGGTTGCCACCGTCGTCCCGGCGGTCGTCCAGCTCGCGGCGAGCCCGAGCGCGGCGAGCAGGAAGCCCAGCAGCTGGCTCCCGGCATCACCCATGAACACCCGCGCTCCGTCACCGGGGCGGAGGTTGAAGGGCAGGAAGCCCAGGCACGCGAACGCGAGGGAGAGCGAGAGGACGAGCACGAGGTCGTTCGGGTGCACGGTCGCCGCGTCGATCGCGAAGTAGACGCACGCCACGGTCGCGAGGGTCGCCGCGAGGCCGTCCATGTTGTCGAGCAGGTTGAACGCGTTCGTGATGCCGACCAGCCACAGCACGGCGATCGCGATCCCGAGGACGTCGTTCGAGACGAGCTCGACGCGGAGGCCGGCGGCGATCGCGACGAGGGCCGCCGCGACCTGGGCGACGAGCTTCGCGAGCGGGCTCAGATGGCGGACATCGTCGACGAGGCCCGCGGCGAAGACGAGGCCGCAGCCGGCAAGGATCCCGGCGAGAAGCCACGACGGCTCGACGGCGCCGGCCGCGACCGCGAGCGCGACGCCGACGACGAGCCCCGCCGCGATCCCGACCCCGCCGAAGAGCGGCGTTGCCCGGTCGTGCCAGCGCGAGCCGCTCGGGTGTGCGACGAGCTGCCCGCCGAGCGACGGAGACCGAAGCAGCGTCCAGACCACGACCGAGGCGACCGGCAGCGCGGCGAGCGTGATGGCCGCTTCCACGGGCGATCATTGTAGGCCGCGCGGGCGCCGACGCAGGGCGGCCCTAGAATCGCGCGGATGGACGTCTACGCCGATCTGCTGCGCTACCGGGAGCTGTTCTCGAGCCTCGTGCGGCGCGACCTCCGCGCGAAGTACAAAGGATCGGTGCTGGGCCTCGCCTGGACGCTCGCGCTGCCCGTCGCGCTCATGCTCGTGTACCTCGTCGTGTTCTCGGTCCTGTGGAAGGCGCAGGCGACCGATCTCGACGACTACTGGCTCTTCCTCCTGTGCGGTCTGCCGCCGTGGGCGTTCTTCGCCTCGTCGCTGCAGAGCTCCGCGCGAAGCCTCGTCGAGAACGCGCCGCTGATCCGCAAGGTCCGCTTCCCGCGGCAGCTGGTCCCGCTGTCCGTCGTCGCGACGCAGCTCGTCGCGTTCTGCGTGATGACCGTGATCGTGCTCGGGCTCGCGCTCTGGTTCCGCCCCGACAGCCGGGGCACCGCCTGGCTCGCGCTCCCCGTCGCGGTCCTGATCGTGGTCTTCGTCGGCGGCGTGTCGCTCGCGGTCGCCGCGCTCAACGCGATTTTCCGCGACATCGAGTTCGTGGTCGCCGCCGTGCTGTTGCCGTGGTTCTTCCTGACCCCCGTGCTGTACCAGCTGCAAGACCTGCCCGGGGCCGAGTCGCGGCCCTGGCTCGTCGACCTGATCCGGTGGGGCAACCCGCTCACGCCCGCGATCGAGTCCTACCGGACGCCGCTCTACGCCGGTGAGCCGCCCGGCGCCGCGAACACGATCTACCTGTGCATCGCCGCGGTCGCCGCGCTCGTGCTCGGCGCGCTCGTGTTCACCGCGGTCGACGACCGGATCGCGTCGGAAGCCTGACGACCGCGCGGCCCTCGAACAGCCCCTCCCCGTCGTAGGCAGGCAGACCGTCGTACTCAACCGGCTCGAGCCCGGTTCTGAGCGACGGCAGGAGGAGCGGTGCGCCGAGCCGCGGATTGCGGCCGCCCGGCGCCCAGCGCCGCAGCGCCCGGGCGGCCCGGCGCCGCTCGATCAAGCCGCCGTCCGGCACGAGCGCAGGGCCCACCGCGTCCCAGCCGTCCGCATGGGCGTCGAGCACGAGCCGCGACCAGTCGGGGCCGGGCTCGGCGCCCGCGACGAGGTGTGCCGTCGCGACCGCCGAGCCCTCGACGAGGGGCTCGTCCTGCGCGGCGAGCGCGGCCGACGTCCGCTCGTCCTCCCCGCCGTGGACGACGACCGCGAGCCGCCGTGCCTCGATGCCCGGCGCGACCTCGACCTCGACGTCCAGCGTGGCCACTCCGACCTCGGAGAGCCAGAAGCGGTGCTCCTCCACGAGGTCGAAGCGGAGCACGTAGCGCCCGGGCGGACGCGGCGCGACGAGCTCGACGTCGAGCGAAACGGAGTCTCCCGGCGCGACCGGATGTGGGAACGCAGTGCGCAGCCCGTCCCAGACGATCGCGTTGTGATGCGTGTCGAGCCAGTGGTAGGAGAGCTGGAGCCCGTCCTCGCCGCGCGAGCGCCACGTCGCCCCGCCCTCGTTCGCCGCCACGACCCGTGCGACCGTGCGCCCGCCGGCGCGCTGCGGCGGGATCGTCCATTCCCGGAAGACCGGCGCGAGCGGCTCCACGGCGGCCGAGTCTAGAGCGCCCGGCTTGGGGCTACGCTGCGGTCGTGATCGAGCCGCTACTCGTCCGTGCGTTGCGCCGTGAGCACGTCGAGCGCACGCCAGTGTGGTTCATGCGCCAGGCGGGTCGCTCGCTGCCGGAATACCGGGTGATCAGAGAGCGGCACGGGTTCTTCGAGGTGGCGCAGACGCCGGAGCTCTGCGCGGAGGTGACGCTGCAGCCGGTACGCCGGCACGGCGTCGACGGGGCCGTGCTGTTCGCCGACATCATGACGCCGGTTCTCGGGATGGGGATCGAGGTCGAGCTCGTGGAGGGGGTCGGCCCGGTCGTCGCGCGGCCGGTCCGCGCGGCGGCGGACGTCGAGCGGCTCGTCGTCCCCGACGCCGAGGAGGCGTTTGCCCCGGTGCTCGAAGCCGTGCGCCTCGTGCGTGCGGAGCTTCCGCCCAAGACGGCGGTGCTCGGCTTCTGCGGCGGTCCCTTCACGGTCGCGAGCTACCTCGTCGAGGGCCGCGCCACGCGCGACCTCGCGCGGACGAAGGCGCTCATGCTCTCGGAGCCTGCGACATGGGACGCGCTTCTCGCGAAGCTCGCGGCGACCTTCGCCGCCTACGTGGCGGCACAGGCGACTGCCGGCGCCGACGCGGTTCAGCTCTTCGACTCCTGGATCGGCACGCTCTCCGCGGCGCAGTACCGCACGCACGTCGCCCGCTGGAGCGCGACCGTGCTCGACGCCCTGGACGTGCCCACGATCCACTTCGCGACGGGGGCGACGCACCTCCTCGAGGAGCTCGCCGCCGCGGGAGGGGACGCGATCGGGCTCGACTGGCGGCTGCCGCTCGACGAGGGCTGGTCGCGCGTGCCCGACCGCGGTGTCCAGGGAAACCTCGACCCGGCGGCGCTGCTCGCGCCGTGGGAGGTCGCCGAGCGAGAGGCGCTGGACGTGCTCGAGCGAGCGGGCGGGCGGCCCAGGCACGTCTTCAACCTCGGTCACGGCGTGCTGCCCGACACCGATCCCGACGCGCTCACGCGCCTTGCCCACCTCGTGCGGGAGCGCACCGAGACGACGGTCCCGGCATGAGCGGCCCCGCCGTGATCCTGATGGCGTACGGGTCGCCCGACCGGCTCGCAGACGTGCCGGACTACTACGCGGACATCCGCGGGGGGCGCCCGATCGCGCAGGAGCACCTCCACGACCTCGTGGCGCGGTACCGGGCGCTCGGGATCGACGACTCCGACGCGCCCTCCCCGCTGAACGCGATCACCGAGGAGACCAGGGCGGCGCTCGAGCGCGCGCTCGGCATCCCCGTCTTCACCGGGATGCGCCACTGGGAGCCGCGCATCGCGACGGCGGTGGACGCGGCGCTCGGGCAGGGGCACGACACGCTGGTCGGGCTCGTGCTCGCGCCCCACTGGTCGACGCTCTCGATCGCGCGGTACGAGACCCTCTTCGACGACGCCGTCGCCGGGCGGGCCGAGACCCGCTTCGTCCGCGAGTGGGGCAGCGAGCCGTCGTTCGTCGACCTGTTGGCACGTCGCATTCGCGACGTGCCAGGAGCGGGCGACAGCCATGTCGTGTTCACTGCGCACTCTCTTCCCGCGCGCATCCTCGAAACCGGTGACACGTACCACGAGGCGCTACTCGAGACCAGTCGTCTGGTCGCGGATCGCGCCGCGATCCGCGACTGGTCCTTCGCGTTCCAGAGCGAGTCTCCGACCGGCGAGCCGTGGCTCGGGCCCGACATTCTCGACCACCTCGTCTCGCTACGGGACAGCGGCGTGGGTGCGGTCGTCGCGTGCCCCGTCGGCTTCGTCTCCGACCACCTCGAGATCCGCTGGGACCTCGACGTCGAGGCGGCCGAGCGGGCGCGCGAGCTCGGGCTCGGCTTCGCGCGCATCGAGATGCCCAACGAGGCGCCGGAAATGATCCAGGCGCTCGCGGGGATCGTGCGGCGGGACCTCGCCGCCGTCGCGTCGTGAGAGGCCGAGCGTGATCCCCGGGGCGGTCGACGTCGACTCGGTCTCGCGGCGCTTCGTCGTCCGTGCCCGCGAGACACATACCCTGAAGGAGCTGCTGGTCGCGCGCGGCCGCACCGGAGCGCAGGAGGTCTGGGCGCTCCGCGACGTGTCGCTCGCGATCGCTCCCGGAGAGGCGGTCGCGCTCGTCGGCCGCAACGGCTCGGGCAAGTCCACGCTGCTCCGCCTGATCGCGGGGATCATTCGCCCGACCGAGGGCCGTGTCGAGACAGGGGGCCGCGTCGGGTCGCTGCTCGAGCTCGGCGCCGGGTTCCACCCCGACTTCACCGGCCGCGAGAACGTCGAGCTGAACGGGATGCTCCAGGGCCTCTCGCGCGCGCGGATCCAGGAGCGCTTCGACGAGATCGTCGCCTTCGCCGAGCTCGAGCACGCGATCGACCGTCCGGTACGGACCTACTCGTCAGGAATGACCATGCGGCTCGGCTTTGCGATCGCGGCGTTCCTGGAGGCCGACGTGCTGCTGCTCGACGAAGTCTTCGCGGTCGGCGACGAGAGCTTCCAGCGGAAGTGCTTCGGGGTGATCGCCGCGTTCAAGGAGCGGGGCGGGACGATCCTGTTCGTGTCGCACGACGCGGCCGCCGTCGAGCGGCTCTGCGACCGCGCCGCACTCCTGCGTGACGGGAGGCTCGCATTCGACGGAGCGGTGCACGAGGCGATCACCCGCTACCGCCGCACGCTCGCCGACGAGGGCGAGGCGCTCCGGGTCGACGGGGACGGTCGGGTCGGGGACGGCGGCGCGCGCCTCGTGCATGCGCGCCTCGTGTCCGCCGACGGAGAGGAGCGCGAGCGGTTCCTCGCGGGCGAGCCGTTCGGGCTCGAGCTCGCGGTGACCGGCTCCGTGCCGGCCCCGTCGCTCCACGTGGAGGTGCGCGACGGCTCGGGCCTGCTCGTCGCGGAGGAGCTCGTCGACACCGCCTCGCTCGGCTGGCACGAGGGCGACGGGGGGCTGCAGCTGCGGCTCGACGTTCCTGCGCCGCCGCTGCAGTTCGGCCGCTTCGAAGTGGGCCTCGCGCTGGTCGGCAGCGACGGCCGGCTGCTCGACCGGCTGCCGCGTGGGATCCCGCTGCTCGTGTATCCGGACGGCGAGAGCC
>DASSUT010000088.1:0-2335 GCA_035706725.1 Gaiella sp.
CCCCGGCGCCCGCCTGATGACGATGCCCGGCACGCAGCCGACGGTGATGCAGGAGCACACCGAGGCGTACACCGAGGCGATCGAGGCGTTCGCGAGGGAGCTTCGCGAGGAGGAGGCCCAGCTCGACAGCGTGCTCGCCACGGTCCTCTTCACGGACATCGTCGGCTCCACCGCGCGCCAGTCGGAGCTGGGCGACCTCCGCTGGGCGCAGCTCGTCCAGCAGCATCACGCCATCGTGCGGGGCTGCCTCGCGCGGTACCGCGGCCGCGAGCTGGACACCGCCGGCGACGGGTTCTTCGCCGCGTTCGACGGCCCGGCGCGGGGTATCCGCTGCGCCCAGGCGATTGTGGAGGGCGTGCGCGCGGTCGGGCTCGAGGTGCGTGCCGGCCTGCACACCGGGGAGTGCCGGACGGTCGACGACAAGATCGGGGGCCTCGCCGTGTCGATCGGCGCGCGCGTGAGCGCACTTGCGGAGCCGTCGGAGGTCCTCGTCTCCCAGACGGTCCGGGACCTCGTCGCCGGCTCGGGCCTCGAGCTGGCCGACCGCGGCGAGCACGAGCTGAAGGGCGTTCCCGGCGCCTGGCGGGTCTACGCGGTCGCGTAGCTACGCGGACGGGATCGCCGCGACTCCCGGGAGCTCCTTGCCCTCGAGGAGCTCCAACGAGGCGCCCCCACCGGTCGAGACCCACGAGATCTCGTCGTCCAGGCCGAGCTCGGACACGGCACGGACCGAGTCACCGCCGCCGACGACGGTGTAGCCGTCCACTCCGGCGACTGCCTGGGCGACGGCCTTCGTCCCTTCGGCGAACCGCTCCCACTCGAAAACGCCCATCGGTCCGTTCCAGAACACGGTCCTTGCCCCACGGATCAGCTCGCCGAACCGCGCGCGCGTCTCGGGGCCGATGTCGAGGCCCAGCCAGCCGTCGGGCAGCGCGTCGTACGGCGTGACGCGGCTGTCCGCGTCCGCGTCGAACGACGCTGCGGCGACCACGTCGGTCGGGAGCTCGACGGGAAACGGCAGTGTGGCGCCGTCGCGCAGCTGCTCCGCCATCTTGCCGCCCACGAGCACGGTCTCGGCCCGTCCGCCGAGGTGCTCGAGGACACCGAGCTTGTCCTCGACCTTCGCACCGCCCGTGACGAGCACGAAAGGCCGCTCCACGTCGCCCAGGAGCCTGCCGAGGTGGTCGAGCTCCGCGAGGAGAAGGAGCCCCGCGTACGCGGGAAGGACGCGTGCGACTCCCTCGGTCGAGGCGTGCGCGCGGTGCGCGGAGCCGAACGCGTCGTCCACGTACACGTCCATCCCGTCGGCGAGGCGGCGTGCGGTGTCGGGGTCGTTCTTCGTCTCGCCGGGGTCGAAGCGGGTGTTCTCGAGCACGCGCAGGCGCTCGTCGGGCACGAGCTCGCGGAGCCGGGCCTCGACGGGCGCCATCGCGAACGCGGGGTCCGGGCCCTTCGGCCGCCCGAGGTGGCTGCAGACGGCGACCTCGGCCGCGTCGCGGTCGAGCAGGAGCTCGAGCGTCGGCACCGCCGCACGGATCCGCGTGTCGTCGGCGACCCGGCCGCCCTCGAGCGGGACGTTGAGGTCCGCGCGCACGAGCACGCGCTTCCCCGCCACGTCGGCGGTCTCGACCGAACGCGGCAGCCTCATGCCCCGGTCACGGCAGGAGCTTCTCGACGAGGTCGACCCGCCGGCACGAGTAGCCCCACTCGTTCCACGTGGGCGAACCCATGGTTCCCCCACGAACCTCCTCCCTATCCGACTGGATCACGGCAGGAGCTTCCCGACGAGGTCGACCAGCCGGCACGAGTAGCCCCACTCGTTGTCGTACCAGCCGAACACCTTGACCGTCCGTCCGTGGGCCATCGTGAGGAGGCTGTCGAAGATGCACGAGTTGCCGTTGCCGACGATGTCCGTCGAGACGAGCGGATCGTCCGCGTACTGGAGGTACGGCTCGAGCGACCCGCTCGAGGCTGCGGCCGCGTAGGCGTCGTTGACCTCGTCCTTCGTGACGTCGCGGCCGACCGACACGACGAGGTCGGTGATCGACCCTGTCGGGACCGGCGCCCGCACGGAGATGCCGTCGACCTTCCCCTGCAGGTGCGGCAGCACGAGCCCGATCGCCTTCGCGGCGCCGGTCGAGGTCGGGATGAGGTTGATCGCGGCCGCGCGGGCGCGCCGGAGGTCCCTGTGCGGCAGGTCGAGGATGTTCTGGTCGTTCGTGTACGCGTGGATCGTCGTCATGAACCCCGACTCGATCCCCGCAAGGTCGTCGACGACCTTCGCGAGCGGCGCGACGCAGTTCGTCGTGCAGGACGCGTTCGAGACGATGTGGTG
>DASSUT010000089.1:0-15967 GCA_035706725.1 Gaiella sp.
CGCACGCTCGATCACCGACCGGCGCTCGAACGCGGCCTCGAGCTCTCGCAGCTCGCCGAACCGCCGCAGCGCTACCTCGAGCGACGACTGGAGCTGCTCCGTGTCGCTGTCCGTGACGGTGCCGAACACGCCGAGCCGAGCTGCCTCGCGCGCGAGCGCGGGATCGTCCCGCTCCATGTAGAGGAGCACCGGCCAGCTCGCGTCCTCCACGAGGCACGCGACGAGCTCCAGCGCGTGCTCGTCGTCGCTGCCGGGGGCGACGAGTGCGACGTCAGGCCGGTCGCCGAGAGCCGAGTCGACCGCCTGCTCCGGCCCAACCGCCCGCGCGACCACCTCATGCCCGGCCCCCCGCACCACGGCCGCGACCCGTTCGAGCCGCTCCTGGTTCTCGTCGGCAATGAGGATCCGGAGATGCTCCGTCTGAGGCTCGCCCATTTCCGGCGATTGTGCCACCCGGCGCGCCCGGCTCGAATCCAGGGAAGCGGCTACAGTTGCGGACGCTCACCCGATGCCCCGGTGCGCACCCGTCGGCCCCGATCCCCGGTCGGCACTCCGAAGCAGGTCGACCGGGAGGCACCGTGCGTCCAATCGAGCGTCGGATCGGAGGCTGCCGTCTCGTCCTGGAGCGCGGTCGCACCGGTGCGTGGACGGCGCGGCTCGCCGGCGAGCTCGACCGCTTCGACACCGGCCAGCTGAAGAGCGACCTCGGCTCCGTGCTCCTGTCGCCCGAGGTCTCCGTCGACCTGGACGGGGTCACCTTCCTCGATCTTGCGGCCGCGCGGGCGCTGCACACGCTGCTCGGCTCGACCGACGACGTCCGGGTGGTCGCGTCTGCCGCGACGCCCTGCGGGCGGCTGCTCGCCTGGCTCGCCGAGCACGAGCGGAACGGAGACGGAGGCCCGTAAAGACGTCTCCGCCCCACCCTCGGGCGGGCGGGGCGGAGCGCACGACTCTCTGAGTCCGCTACTGGCCGACCTTGACCCCCGGCATGCCGCGCGAGAACTCGACCGGCTCCGTCACCTTGCCGCCGGGGATGTTCGCCGCGCGGGTGTACTTCCCGACGGGGAGCACGACACGGCCGAAGACGCCCTCGAGCATCATCGCGCTCGCGACGTACCACGCGATGATCGCGGACGCGACGAAGACGTCGCCCGCTGCCTTCTCGACGCCGCTCGTCCCGGTGATCAGGCCGATCGCGGCAAGCGTGGAGCCTGCTGCGAGCGTCCCGAGCACGCCGAACAGCCCGAGGCTCTCGCCGAGGGCGGCGAACGCGCCCATCCACGTGATCGCCCCGAGCACCACGAACCAGAACCCGAGCTCGACGAACTTGCCCGTCGGTTCTGTCAGCACTCCCGTGGCGAACAGCGCGAAGAGCACGCCGTACGCCATCCAGAACGACCCCCACATGCCGTGCATGGCCGTCGCGAGCCCGTCGCGGGCGCGGTAGGCCCACATGCCGGCCAGGAACTGGGCGAGGCCGCCGAACACGGCAGCGAACGGGAAGATGAAGTTCGGGGTGTTCGCGTCCCCGTACCACCCCGCCATGTTCGCCGCCACGAGGAAGGTCGCTCCCGCGAAGCCGAACAGGCCGAGGATCGACGGGGCGGCGACGGGCTGCAGCACGATGCGGGCGGGGATCCCGTCCCAGTACCGCTGCTCGCTCGACACCTCCGTCCTGGTCACCATGCCCTGATCCATTGCCATCTGTAGACACCTCCCTCAATCGTCATACGACGCTCTCCTGGGGTGTTCCACGCACGCCGACACGCAAACGCGCGAATCGCCGGGAAACCAGGCAGAATGGGGCGCCGTTGGACGCGCTCAGCCTGATCGGCCCCCTGGACACGAGCGCTCCCGCGCCTGCGCGGCGCGCCGAGGCGCTCGAGTGGGCGGCCTCCGCGCTGCGGCTGCGGATGCTTGGCCTGCTCGGCCGGGCCGCGCCGCGTCGCCGTGCCGCTCACGAGGCGGGCGCGCGCGAATCGGCCCTGCTTCAAGCGGCGCGAGAGCACGCGCTTCGGCGCGTGCACGAGGCCGCCCGCGACGCCCACGCGCAGTGGCGCGAGGGAGAAGACGCCGCCGACGCGATGCACCGCCTCGGGCTCGCGCTCGGCGCGGCCGCCGAGTTCGAGACGTAACCTCCTACAGACTACGCGTTCTCGAGCGCGACGACGGCGACGGCGAGCGCGAAACCGGCGGTGGTCGCGAGCCCGACCGTCTTGCCTCCGTACGCGAAGGCCTCGGGCATCATCGTGTCCGCGAGCATCGTGAGGACGGCGCCGCCCGCGAACGCGAGCACGAGCGACACGATCCAGTTGCTCGCGCCGTCGAGGATCCCGTAACCCGCGAGCGACGCGACACCGCTCACGAGCGCGATCCCGAGCCAGAGCCCCATGATCCAGCGGGTCGTGCGCCCGCTGCTTCGGAAGCCCGCGGTCGCCGCGACCGACTCGGGCACGTTCGAGAGGAACACGGCGACGAGCAGCGCCGCGCTGACGCCCTCGCCGGCGAGGAGCGTGAGCCCGAGCGCGATCGACTCGGGGACCCCGTCGAGGACGATTCCGAGCGTCAGCGCGAGCGGCGAGCCTTCCTCGTCCGCGCCGACGCGTTTGCGGCTCGCGCCGCCCATCCGGTCGATCGCGAAGTCGCCGCCGTAGAACACGAGCGCGCCGAGGACGAGCCCGAGCGCGACCGGCCAGTAGTCGCCGCCCGTGTCGATCGCGTCGGCGACCAGCTCGTAGGCGACCGCGCTGATCAGCACGCCGCCGCCGAACGCCATCACGAGCCCGAGCAACCTTCGGCTCGGCGGTCGCCAGAGCACGATCAAGGCGCCGAGCACGAGCGACGACGCTGCGACGACTCCCCAGACGAAGGCTTCAGCCACCGGTGACCCGCCGCGTCCGGAGCCGGCTCAGGACACGGCGGCGGCCGCCGCGGTCTCCGCGACGTCGTGTGCCGGCGACCGGAGCACGGAGACTCGGAGCGGTTCCGTACGCCCCTTGAGCTGGAGCTCCCGCTGCTCGAGCCCCTCCGGCGTCTCGCCGGCCGCCTCCCACGCCGCCGCGCTCACGAGCGCCTCGCCCGGCGCGGCGGCGGAGCTCAGCCGTGCCGCCACGTTGACGTTGTCGCCGATCGCGCGGACGTCGGCGATCCCCTCGTCCGCCCCCATCGTGGTCCCGATGTGGACGAGACCCGTGTGCACTCCGACGCCGAACGCGAGCCCGCCCGCCCGCTCCGGGTCGAGCGCGACGAGACGGCGCGCCGCGTCGATCGCGAGCGACGCGTGGTGCTCGCCCGACATGCCCGGCGGGTAGACGCCGACGACCTCGTCTCCCACGACGTCGATCATGAACCCGTCGGTCTCCACGAGCTCGTGGGTGACCGCCGCGTAGAAGGCGTTCAGACGCCGGTGGAGCTCGGTCGGGCTCACCTGCTCTGCGAGGCTCGTCGAGCCGCGGACGTCCGCGAACACCATCGACAGCATCACCTCGGCGCCGCCCGGATGCGCGCGGATGAAGTGGTCGCACGCGCTGCAGAAGCGGGGATTCCGGTTCGACGGCCGCTTTCCCCGGAACCGCATGACCATGCCGCCGAGGCCGCCGAACGGGGCGAGGCAGAGCTTGCACCGGGGAGGAGACGGGAGCCGCTTGTGCAGGCGCTGCTGCTTGAGCAGGTCGGGATGGCCGGGACCGAAGACCGCGTACCAGACCTCTTCGTTCGCCATCGCTGGTCCCTCCTCGTCCTACGCGGGCACCGCAGTCGCCCGCGGATGGGTCAGCCGCTCGACCGCGGCGAGCACCGTCTCTCGCATGATCTCGGTCAGGGTGGGAATGAAGTTGCCCTCGGCCGTGTCGGTCAGCCACGGATCCATCGTGGTCGAGATCAGGAACGTGATCGGCGTGCCGACGGAGCCCGTCACCCCGAGCCGGCGCCGGAAGTCGTCCACGATCGGCGCGCCGTAGACCGCGGGGTCGGCGGCGGACGACGTCACGAACATCTTCGTCTCCGGGATCCGGTCGAGGTCGCGGCCGAGGCTCAGCTGCTCGAACACCGCTTTGTTGAGCGCGTTGAGCATCGCGACGTCCTGGTTCCGCTTCCCGCCCACGACGAGGTTGAACGCGTAGCTGACGATGTTCTGGTCGGAGCCGAGCTCACGGAACAGCGCCATCGTGCTGCCGTCCGCGAGGATCTCCTCGTTCGTGCGCGGCACGATCTCGGCGGCGATGCGTGCGAGCTCCTCGCGGACGGCCGGCTCGGATTCGCCCCGGCGAACCGCCGGCAGGCGCTGGATCATCTCGATGACGAACGGATCGTCGTCGCGCGGGAGCGTCACGAGCGCGGCGTAGAGCCGCTTCGAGTTGAAGAGCGTGCGGCCGAGGATCTTCCCGTACCCCGACTGGTCGGGGCGGATCACCCGGTGGCTCAGATACACGGCCGCGGGCGCGGCCCCGGGCTTCGACCCCTCGACCCCGTACACCCCGACCGTGGGGTCGACCCCCCCGTGGTAGACGACCGGCGCCTTGAGCGAGACGAGGTCGCGCATGGACGCGTTCCGGTAGCAGAGCCCTCCCGCGGGGTACGGGATGTAGCCGCCCTTGTGCGGGTCTACGGTGATCGAGTCCGCGGAGGGGAAGGCCCGGTACTGCGCCTCGACGTACCGGCTCATCGACATCGAGGGCGTGTACCGGCGCACGTCCCGTTCCTCGCCGTCGGGACGAACGGCGGACCGCGCCGGGCGGAGAATCGAGGCGAAGTACCCTCCCCACGCCGCGTCGACGTGGATCGGGAAGTCCATCCCCGAGCGCCGGTAGTCCTCGCGTGCGGCAATGATCTCGGCGAGCGGGTCGACGGCGCTCTCCTCCGTGCTGCCGACGACCGCGACGACCTGGATCACGGGACGCCTGGCATCGAGGCATCGGTCGAGCTCCTCGCGCAGGAGGTCGACGTCCATCCGCGCGTCGAGGTCGACCGGGACGCGGATCAGCTGCCCGGACCCGAGCCCGAGGAGCGCCGCGGCCTTCGGCCACGAGTAGTGCATGGTGCCGGGGCCGATCACGACGCCCGGGGCGACGCCCTTCAGATGCGCGTCGGTCAGGCCGAGCAGGCCGAGACTCTGGATGGAGTAGCCCTGGAGGATCTCGTCGAGCGCGTCGGTCGGGACGCCGAACTCCGTGTGCAGCCGGGTCGGGATCGCGAGGACCTCGTCCACGCCCAGGTTCAGCTGTGCCCACGCGTCGAGCTCGACGAGCGTCGCCTCGGCGCCGGTCGGCAGCCGCACGGTCAGCCCGCGCGCCTTCTTCAGGCTGCTCTCGTGCTCGAGCGCCGCCGCGACCGAGACCGGAAAGTACTTGAGGTTCCGCGCCGCCCACATCGACTCGATGTTCGCGACGCTCCCGTCACAGGTGATGTGGCCCCACGGCGGCGGCGCGCCGGAGCCGTCGGGCGCTCCGGACGGTCGAACCGCGTAGCCGAGCATCGTGCACAGGTCGCGCCCGACCGCCATCTCGAGGGCGGTCGTCACCGGCGAGGCCTCCGCGGCGACGTTGTTCTGGTTCGCGAGCATCGCGGCGAGGTAGCCGACAACCGCGGGCAGGGTCGTGTCCCACAGCATGTGGGCCTGGTAGCGGTAGCTGTAGAACGGCACGGAGCCGCGCAGGTCCGAGAGGAGCTCGTCGAGCGCTGCCTCGAGCCCGCGGACCGCGTCCTTGTACGCCTCGCTCTCCTTGACCTCGTCCGTCACCCAGCGAGGGTCGGCCGTCTGGTACGCGCGCCTCGCGGCGATCTCTCCCTGCACGGCGCGCTCGACGAGCCTGCGCAGGAGGTCGCCGTTCTCCGCCTTGGGGCCGAGAAACCAGGCGCTGAGCGACTCCGTTCCCACGGCGACGTCCGGCCCGAGCATCGCGCGGCGCTCGAGCCGCCGCTCGAGCTGCGCGACGACCCTCGGGTCGTGGGCGCCGGGGTGGCCGCTCGTGACCGCGCCGGTTCGGTTCAGGCCTGACACGGGTCCGTCGCGTTCGTGACCTTGGTGCTGAACCAGAGGCTGCGGTCGATCTCGAGCGGATAGAGGCCGGTCGCGGCGGCGTCGTGCCCGTGACCACCCGACGGCGGCTTCTGGCCGTTGTAGCGCACCTCGTACCGCTGATTCGGAAGCGGCGAGGAGCAGAAGACGGGCGTCGCGCGGAGGTCCGGGAAGTTCACATGCACGCCTGCCTCGAGGAGGGGTGCGGGCAGCCACTTCGGCGCCGCCGCGAGCGTGACCACCTCGTCGAAGTCCGGCTCGCGCGTCTGGTAGTGGCCGAGGTGCGCCTCGTCGCCTGCGCCGAAGAGCAGGTACGTGAGGGACTCGGGGTAGTTCTGCTGGAGGTCGAAGTGCCGGAATGCGATCACGCGCTCGACCGTCACGGGCGTGTCGGCGACGATCGGCTTGACGTTCTTCCACGGCCAGGTCTTGTAGTGGTGCTCGACGGGGATTCCCGCCCAGATCGAGCCCTTGAACGAGGTCCGCGCCCCGGTCGCGAGATCGGGGATCGTCATCAGGTCCGTGTCGACGTTGCCGAGGAAGTAGGTCTCGTCGGGGTGCTGCCGGCGGTCCGCCTCCCAGGCCTTCTCGGCGCCGGGCGTGAGGCTCGCGCGCAGCACGAGCTCGAACTCGTGCTCCTCCATGTGCAGCATCGTCAGGTGCCACAGGAAGAGGGTCTTGCGGCCCGCCATCACGAACGCGTGCTGGCTCGGTTCGCAGGTGATCCCTCCGGCCGGCCCCATCCCGGGCATGTCGTCCACGAGCACTCCTCTTGCCGCAGCGGTATCGAGGTCGCGCGGATCGTACTCCTGGCAGCGACGATCGCAAAGCCCGGCAAGACATGCGCGCGGCGGCGGTATAGCCTCCGGACCGAGTCGATGGAGTTTCGTGTCCTCGGGCCGCTGGAGGCGGTCGTCGACGGTCAGCCCCTTGCCCTGGGCGGCACGAAGCAGCGCGCGCTGCTCGCACGGCTGCTGCTCGACAACGGCCGCACCCTCAGCATCGACCGGCTCGTCGACGAGCTATGGGGTGACACACCTCCCGACACCGCCCGCAAGATGGTGCAGGTCTACGTCTCCAGGCTTCGGAAGCTCCTGCCCGAGGGCACGCTGCGCACGCGCCCTCCCGGCTACCAGCTCGAGATCCCCGCGGGAACACTCGACCTCGAGCAGTTCGAGGCCCTCCGGGCGGCGGGCCGCGACGCGCTCGCCGAAGGCCGCTACGAGCCGGCCGCCGAGCAGCTGCGCGACGCGCTCGCGCTCTGGCGCGGCCCCGCCCTCGCGGAGTTCGGCGACGAGGCGTTCGCCCGGACGGAGGGCGCCCGCCTGGAGGCGCTGCGAGCGGCGGCGCGCGAAGAGCGGATCCAGGCGGACCTGGAGCTCGGCAACCCCGCCGACCTCGTCGCCGAGCTCGAACCCCTCGTCGCACAGCACCCCCTCCGGGAACAGCTCCGCGCACAGCTCATGCTCGCCCTCTACCGCGCCGGCCGGCAGGCCGACGCGCTCGCCGTCTACCACGACGCCCGCCGCGCGCTCGCCGACGAGCTCGGCATCGAGCCCTCACAGGCGCTCCGCGACCTCGAACGCCGCATTCTCCAGCACGATCCGACGCTCGACGCCCCCGCCCGGCACGCACCGGCCGCGACGCGCGCCGGCGCGGACACGGCCTCTGCCCACACCCAGCCGCGCGTGCGCTACACGCGCAGCGGTGACGTGAGCATCGCCTATCAGGTCGTCGGCGACGGCCCGATCGACCTCGTCCTCGTGCACGGGTGGGTCTGCACGTTCCAGCCTGGCTGGGAGGACGAGCGGATCGCGAGCTTCTACCGCCGCCTGGCCTCGTTCGGCCGGTTGATCCTTTTCGACAAGCGCGGCACGGGCCTCTCGGACCGGGTCTCGCCCGACCGGCTGCCGGATCTCGAGACGCGCATGGACGACGTCCGCGCGGTGATGGACGCCGCGGGCAGCGAGCGCGCGGTCGTGATCGGGGTCTCAGAGGGCGGCCCCATGTCGCTCCTGTTCGCGGCGACCCATCCCGGGCGCACGACGGGGCTCGTGCTGTTCGGGACGTTCGCGCGCGTGATGAGCGCCGTCGACTACCCGATCGGGACGAGCGAGGAGCAGCTGCGGCTCCGGATCGGCCTGGCGGAACAAGACGACTGGGCGGATGCCGCGGCCGCGGAGTGGCTCGGTCGCGTCGCGCCGGCGATCGAGCGCGACAGCGAACGGTTCGCCTGGTACCGGTCGTACCTCATACGCGGCGCGAGCCCCGCCGGAGCGACCGCGCTCCGGCTCATGAACGCCGCGATCGACGTCCGCCACGTCCTTCCTGCGATCAGCGTGCCCACGCTCGTTACGTACCGCCGCGACGAGTGGTTCGCCGAAGGCTCCCGCTACCTGGCGGCGCGGATCGACGGCGCGACGGTCGTGGAGCTCCCCGGAGACGACCACCTGCCGTGGGAGGGTGACCAGGAGGCGCTCGCCGAGGCGATCGAGCGGTTCGCGACCGGCATCCACGAGGACGTGCAGCGGGAACGCGTGCTCGTCACGCTGCTGGCGACGGACGTCGTCGGCTCGGCGACACGGGCGGCGGATCCCGGGAACCGTGCCCGCCGCGACCTCGTCGAGAGGCGTCACGAGGTCGTCGAGGCCGAGCTCGCCCGATACCGCGGCCGCGAGCTCGACGGCGCCACCGACGGCATCCTCGCGGTCTTCGACGGGCCGGCCCGCGCCGTGCGCTGCGCGCTCGCGATGACGCACGCGGTACGGCCGCTCGGGCTCGAGCTCCGCACCGGAGTCCACACCGGCGAGGTCGAGCTCGCGGGCACGGCCGTCCGCGGCCTGGCGGTCGACGTCGCCGCCCGGATCGCCGCCGAGGCCGGGCCCGGCGAGGTGCTCGTCTCGCAGACCGTCAAGGACCTCGTCGCCGGCTCCGGGCTCGAGTTCACCGACCGCGGTGGCCGCACGCTCCCCGGCGCCTCCGGCGCGCGGGGGCTGCACGCCGCCCTCGATCCGGTCAGAGCTCCCCTGACGGCGACGTGACGACGGACGGGAGCAGACTCAGCCGGCGGCCCGCTCGACGACCCGCGCGAGCTTCGCCCGGACCTCCGCTGCGACCGGCCTGAGCTCGCCGTTCCCGACGATCGACAGCATCCGGTCGGCGTCGATCGCCGAGATGCGCGTCTCGTCCTCCGACCGGTAGACGACGACGTTGCACGGCAGAAGCGTGCCGAGATCGGGCTCGACCTCGAGCGCGCGGTGCGCGAGCGGCGGGTTGCAGGCCCCGAGGATCACGTACGGCTCACGCTCGACGCCGAGCTTCTCGCGCAGCGTCGAGCGGACGTCGATCTCGCAGAGCACGCCGAAGCCCTGCGCGGAGAGCTCCTCGCGCACCCGCTCGACGGCGCGGTCGAACGAGAGGTCGGTGACGGCGGTCAGCGTGTAATCGGTTGCGAGCATTCGCATTCCTCCTCGAGGTGGCGGCGGCGTGCCTTCTCCGCCTTGAGCCGATGCGCGCGGGCGCCCCGGGGAACAAGCGCGCGCGTGGACAGGTACGCGTCGATCACCTCCTCGCCGACGAGCACCTCCTCCCCGGCGACGAGGACGGGGATCGTGTCGGCGCCGGTGCGCTCGCGGAGCCGCATGCGCTCTTCCGGACGAACCGGCACCTGGCGGGCGACGTAGTCGATTCCGAGCTCGGTGAGCCGCTGCCGCACGCGTCGGGACGCGGGACACCACTCGGTCTGCCAGAGCTCGTCCATCAGGAGTGCCCGAAGCGGATGTCGGGAAGCAGCCGGTCGAGCCACGCCGGGAGCGCCCACGCGTGGCGCCCGAAGACGCGGAGCAGCGTGGGGATCAGCACGAGCCGCACGAGCATCGCGTCGAGCAGCACCGCGAGCCCGAGGATCACGCCCATCTCCTTCGGCGGCAGGGGGCCTGACAGGGCGAACGTGAAGAACACCGCGATCATCACGGCCGCCGCCGCGAAGATCACCCGCCCCGAGTGGGCGAGCCCGCCGATCGCGGCCTCCTTCGGGTCGTGCGAGCGGTCCCAGTGCTCCTTCGCCGACGAGAGCAGGAACACCGTGTAGTCCATCGAGATCGCGAAGATCATCGCGAAGAAGAACACGGGCGCCCAGGCGTCCATGAAGCCCTGCGACTCGAACCCGAGCAGCCCCGCGCCGTGGCCGTCCTGGAAGATCAGCCGTCCGATGCCGAATGCGGCGCCGACCGCGAGCAGGTTCGTGACCACCCCGAGCGCGGCGATCAGCGGCGCCTGGAGGGCGAGGAGCAGGAGCACGAAGCCGAGCACGAGCACGACGCCGATCACGAGCGGCGTCTTCGCGGCGAGCGCCTGCTCGAGGTCGTGGTTCTCCGCGACCGCGCCGCCGACGAGCGCGCCCTCCGGCAGGTCCGCGCGCAGCCGGTCGATCGTGGCGCCGACCGAAGAGCTCGACGGGTCGTCCGTCGGAGTCGCCTGGACGAGCGCGAGGCTCCCGGTGCCGGTCTGCGGATCCGCGACCTGCGCGATCCCCGGGTCACGCGAGGCGACCGACACGACCTGCGCCGCGTCCGCGCGCGGGGCGACGATCTGGAGCGCGCCGGGCGCGCCCGGGCCGAAGGCCCGCTGCACCTGCGTGTAGCCGACCCGCGAGCCGTCGCCCTCCGGCACGACCTTGATCGACGGCATGCCGGTGTCGAGACCGATCACGGGCAGCGCGAGCACCACGAGCACGAGGGTCGCGAGCGGCCCGAACACGTGCGGACGCCGCCATAGCCGCTCGCCCCACCGCGCGAAGCGAGCCGAGCGGTGCTCGCCGGAGTGCGCCCAGCGGAGCGGGACCGCGTCCACCTTGGGCCCGAGCTTCGCGAGCACGGCGGGCAGGAGCGTCAGCGTGGCGGCGAGCACGAACGCGACGCTGAGCATGATCCCGAGCGCCATCGAGCGGAACGCCGGGCTCGGCACGAGCATCACGGCCGTGAGCGAGACGAACACCGTGAGGCCGGAGAACAGGACGGCCTTGCCGGCGGTGTCCATCGTGACCGCGACCGCGTCGCGCGGCGACAGCCCGGAGCCGAAGTGCGCTCCACGGAAGCGGTTGACGACGAAGAGCGCGTAGTCGATGCCGAGCGCGAGCGCGAACATCAGGGCGAAGTTCATCGCCCAGATCGAGATCTCGAACCCGTGCGTGAGCAGCGCGAGGAGGCCGGCCGAGGCGAGGAGCCCGAGCATCGTGAGCAGGAGCGGAAGGCCTGCGGCGACGAGCGAGCCGAATGCGACCACGAGGATCGCGAGCGTGATCGGCCACGAGTAGAGCTCGGACTTCATCATCGCGGTGCGGTTCGCCTCGTTGAAGTCCGACCACATGCCGGAGGCGCCCGTCACGCTGACGGTCACGTCGCCGGTCTCGAGCCCCTGGAGCTTGCCCTTGAGCGAGTCCGCCGCGGCCACCATCGCCGTCGGGTCGCCGCCTGCGCCGCCGACGACGAGCGCGGTGTGGCCGTCACGGGAGATCGACGCTCCGGAACGCGGTCCGAAGACCGCCGTGACGCGCGGGTCGGAGCCGAGGACGGACTCGACCTGCGTGAGCGTCGAGCGGAATCCGGGCGCGTCCGCCGTGAGCGTCGGCGAGTGGACGACAACGAGCGGGGCAGAGCTCGAGATGCCACGGAAGTTCCGCTCGACGAGCGCACGCGCCTTCACGGACTCGGAGCCGTTCGCCTGCCACCCGGCGCCGGAGAGCGCGGTCTCGACCTGCGGCGCGAACACGGCGAGCGCGAGCGCCACTGCGGCCCACGCGAGCGAGACCGCGCGGACGTGGTCGGCGGCGAAGCGTCCGAGCCGCCCGACGGGGCCGACGACCACCGGGTGCTCGGCCGCCGCGGGAACGACGGGGGCTTCGACGACGCTCACTGCCGGTTCCTCACCGCGGACCTCCTGTGCCAGTAAACCACTATACAACTTTGGAGTTGCGTAGTGTAGCATAGGTGCCATGGAGATTCCGCATCCGATCCCGGAGGACCTCGCGGAGCTGATCGCCCGGCGCTTCCGCGCACTCGGGGAGCCGCTGCGCGTGCGCGCCCTCGATCTCCTCCGCGACCGCGAGCTGAGCGTCACGGAGCTCGCGGATCGGCTGGGCGCGGGACAGCAGAACGTGTCGAAGCATCTCGGCGTGCTGACCGATGCGGGCATGGTCGCCCGCCGCAAGGAAGGAACGCACGTCTACTACCGCATCGCGGACGAGGGCGTCTTCGCCCTCTGCGAGCAGGTCTGCGGCTCCCTGCAGTCGCAGCTCTCGACCCTCGCCGCCCTCGTGGGCGGCACCGAAACGGTGAGCCACACCGCTCGCCCCTGACACCGAAGAGGAGTGATCCGAACAATGGACGTGACCGAGGAGACCTTTGAGCGCGACGTGATCGAGCGCTCGCGCGAGCTTCCCGTCGTCGTCGACTTCTGGGCGGCGTGGTGCGGCCCGTGCCGCATGCTGGCGCCTGCCCTCGAGTCGGAGATCGAGAAGCGGGAGGGCTCGATCGAGCTCGTGAAGATCGACGTCGACGCGGAGCAGGAGCTCGCCGCGCGCTACGGGATCCAGAGCATCCCGACCGTCGCCGTCTTCCGCGACGGCGAGCCGGTGACGGGCTTCGTGGGGACGTATCCGCCGGCCGCGATCGGCCGCTTCCTCGACTCCGCGATCGAAGGCGGGGGCGACGCGGTCGAGGCCGCCTGACCCGGGAGCCGAGGACTCAGACGGCGGGCGCCGGTACCGGGCGCTCGCCGGCCTCCTTCGCGCCCTCGGTCGACAGCGAGATCGCGACCGCTCCGAGCAGCGCCACCCCGAGGCCGGAGAACGCGACCACCTTGTGCCACGCCGGGTCGGCGAGCCGTTCCTCGAGGAGCAGCGTGCCGATCAGGATGCTCACGAGCGGGTTGCAGACCGACACGGTCGCGACGGACGGCGCCAGCCTGCCTGTCGCGAGCGAGACCTGCTGCACGAGAAAGGCGAGCACGCCCGCCGCCGCGAACGCGTAGAACTCCCAGCTCGAGAGCACGCTGCCGAGCCCGTCGGCGTCGAGGATCTCGACGGTCGGCTTGCAGAGCGAGGCGGAGAGACCGAAGAGCACGCCCGCGCAGGCGCCGTAGAACGCCGCCTTGCGCTCGACGCTGCCGCGGGCGCCGAGGAAGAGGAGCACTGCAGCGGCGACGCCGAACACGAGGACAGCGATCGCCCATTCGCGCGCAGGGGCGTTGTCGCGCCCGTCCGCGGCCCGTCCGACCACCGTGAACACCGCGAGCCCGAGGACGACGACAGCCGCACCGACGACCTCGCGGCGGTGGATCACCTGACTCGTGAGGAAGTACCCGAGCGGGAGCGCGAACACGATCGTGGTCACGAGCAGCGGCTGGATCACCGCGAGGCGGCCGCGGTCGAGCGCCATCGCCTGGAGGACGTAACCGCCGAGGAGCGCGAGCGTGCCGAGGAGCCAGAAGGTCTGCCTCGCGAGCCTGAGGAACGAGCCCGGCGAGGCGAACGAGACACTGCCCATGCCGAGCGCGCCCTTCTGCTGGAGCGTCGCCGCGAGCGCAAAGAGGGCGGCCGCGGCGAGTGCGAGAATCTCCGCCACGGCGACGGAGCCTACGCGGGCGGGCGGATACCGGCAACGCCGTCGAGCGCCACGATCTCGTCGACGAGGTCGAGCCCTTCCGGCCGGTGCGTGACGAGCAGCACCGACCGTCCGTCGGCGGCGCCGAGGACGTCCGCGACGAGCGCCTCGGCGTTCCCGGCGTCGAGGTGCGCGGTCGGCTCGTCGAGGAGGAGCACCGGCGCGTCCGCCAGAAGCGCACGCGAGACCACGAGCCGCTGACGCTGTCCGCCGGAGAGCTGCGCGCCCTCCTCCCCGACGAGCGTGTCGAGGCCGTCGGGCAGGGAAGAGACCCAGTCGTCGAGCCGCGCACGCCGCAGCGCGTCCCATAGCTCGTCGTCGGTCGCCCCGGGTCGCGCGAGCCTCAGGTTCTCGCGGATGCTCGACGAAAACACGTGCGCCTCCTGGCCGGCGAGCGCGAACGTGCGCCGCACGTCCTCCTGACGCAGCTCGCGCACGTCTTGCCCGCCGATCGTCACACGCCCCGCCTCCGGGTCGAGGAAGCGGAGCAAGAGGTTCGTGACCGTGGTCTTGCCCGCGCCGCTCGGCCCGACGAGCGCGACGCGCCGGCCGGGCTCGAGACGCAGGTCGACGCCCTCGAGGACCGGGCTCGGCGCGCCGGGGTAGCGCGCGATGACGCCCTCGAGCGCGACCGCGACCGGTGCGCGAGGCGCGGGCTCCGGCTCGGCCGGATCGACGATCGAGGGCCGGCGGTCGGTCAGCTCGAGCACCCGTCGCCCCGCCTGGACCGTCGAGGAGAGCTCGCGCGCCGCGCCGGGGAGCGGCGCGACCGCGTCGAACGACGACAGCGCGAGGAGGGCGAGCGTCGCCACCAGCACGCGGTCGAGCGTCCCCGCGTCGTGCGCAGACACCGCGAGCGCCAGCACCGCGACCGCGGTGAGCCCCGTGACGAGCACGAGCACGCTCTCGGCGACGCCGGCGGCGAGCGCATCGCGCCGTGCGAGCCGGACGAGCGTCCGGTCCGCGGCGCGCACGCGATCGATCGCCGCGTCCTCGCAGCCGTACGCGGCGAGCTCCGCCGCGCCGCGCAGCAGCTCGACGAGCTCGGCGCCGAGCTCGCCGCGCGCCGCCGCCTGCCGGCTGCCGGCGCGTCGGCCGAGGAACGCGGCGAGCGCCGGCACGGCGATGCCGCCGAGCGCGAGTCCCACTGCAAGCACGACCGCGGCGATCGGCAGCACGAGCCCGGTCGCGAGCACGCACGAGAGGGCGACGGCGAGGCCGACGAGGGGGGGCGCGAGGCCGCGCAGGTACAGGCCCTGGAGCGCGTCGACATCCGCGACGAGCCGGCTGACGAGGTCGCCGCGGCGAAACGCGTCGAGCTCCCCCGGTGCGAGCGGCTCGATGCGCCCGTAGACGGTCGCGCGGATGCGCGCGAGCGCCCGCAGGGCGAGGTCGTGCGAGGCGAGCCGCTCGAGGTACCGCGCGAGCGGCCGGGCGAGCGCGAGGAAGCGCACGACCACGATCAGCGTGGTCAACGAGAGAATCGGCGGCAGCTCCGCGGCCCGGGAGATGAGGAGACCGGCGGTCGTGATCAGCGCGACGCCGAAGCCCACGGCGAGCGCGCCGAGCGCGATCGAGAGCGCGACCCGCCCCCGCGGGAGCGCGGCGAGCGCGAGCAGCCGGCGGACCGTCCCGGTCATGCGGCCTCCGGCGTCCGCTCGAGGACGCGGCCCCCGTCGAGCACCACGACCCGGTCGGCGCGCGCGGCGAGCTCGGGCCGGTGCGCGACGAGGAGCACCGTGCGGCCCACCCGCAGCCGCTCGATCGCCTCGGCGACGAGCGCCACGTTGACGGGGTCGAGGTCGGCGGTCGGTTCGTCGAGCAGGACGAGCGGCGCGTCACGGAGGAACGCGCGGGCGAGCCCGAGCCGGCGTCGCTCGCCCGCGGAGAGCTGCCTCCCCCCTTCGCCGACGACCGTCTCGTAGCCGTCGGGCAGCTGCGCGACGAACGCATGGGCGCCCGCGAGCTCGGCGGCGGCCCGCACCCGGTCGCGATCCGCAGCCGGGTCGCCGAGGCGGATGTTGTCCTCCACCGTGCCGTGGAACAGCATCGGGCGCTGGGGCACGTACGCGATCCGGCGTCGCCAGGCCGCCGTGTCGAGCGTCGCGAGGTCGCGGCCACCGACGAGGATCCGCCCCTCCGTCGGCTCGACCAGCCGGAGAAGCAGGGACAGCAGCGTGCTCTTGCCGCTCCCGCTCGGGCCGACGATCGCGACGGTCTGGCCGGGCTCGAGGCGGACGTCGACACCACTGAGCACTGGGACGTCCCGGGCCGGGTACGCGTACGACAC
>DASSUT010000090.1:0-8273 GCA_035706725.1 Gaiella sp.
GTCGCGGAGGGAGTCGCTCCCGTAGACCTGCCGGTCGCGCCGCCCGAGCATGTCGAGGTTGACCCCGTTCAAGACGTCGATCCGCACGGCGGGATGCTACTGGCGGCGGCACCGACCCTCGCCCGCCACGGCGACGCGGGCCGGACGCTCCTTGCAACACAGTGTTGCAAGGTGGTCAGGCGATCAGCTGGCCGAGCGCCCGTCGAAGGTCTGCCTCGGGCACCTCGACGCCCCAGCGCGGCTTTCCGGGCTCGTCGAGGAGGACGAGCCGGGGGGCTCCCTGCCGCGCCTTCTTGTCGCGGGCGAGAGCTGCCCAGGCGACTTCGGGATCGACGTCGACCGGCTCCGGAGCGAGCAACTCCGTGACGAGCCGCTCCTCGTCCGGCCGCCCCGAGAGGCGGAGCGCCGCGAGCAGGCCGAGCGAGACCGCGCGTCCGTGCGGCAGCGCGTACCCCGCCGCGGCCTCGAGCGCGTGCGCGAACGTGTGACCGAGATTGAGCTGCGTCCGTGCGCCGCGATCGTGCGGGTCGGCGAGGCACACTGCCGACTTGAACGCCGCGCACGCCCGCACCTGATCGGCCTCCGCTCGCTCCCAGACCGGCTCGCCGGCGAGGAGCCCGGTCTTCACGACCTCGGCGAGGCCGTTCCGCCGCTCGGCGTCGGGGAGCGTCGTCAGGAGCGACGGGTCGCACACCACCTGCGCCGGCCAGTGGAACGCGCCGACGAGGTTCTTCCCACCGGGGAGGTCGACCGCCGTCTTCCCGCCGATCCCTGCGTCGACCTGGCCGACGAGCGTGGTCGGGACGGCCGCCCACGCGACCCCGCGCATGTACGTCGCGGCGGCAAAACCCGCGACGTCGGTCGTCGAGCCGCCCCCGAGCGCGACGATCGCCCCGTCGCGACCGATCGTGAGCGAGCCCCAGAGCCGCTCGAGCACCGGTCCGGTCTTCGCAGCCTCACCCGCGGGCACCTCGTGCAACGCGACGTCACGGGCCCCGAGCGCGACCTGCGCGCGGACGCCGTGGATCCCCGCGACATGCGCGTCGACCACGAGCTCCACCGGCCCATCCCCCGGCACGAGGCGCTCGAGCTCGTCGACGGCGCCGACCTCGACGTGCACACCGGCCGCGGCGAGCACGATCCCGTCCGCGTCGTGCGCACGAGCGTCCGCGACCGCCTCGTAGAGCGGTTGCCGCTCTCGATGGAGCGCGTGGAACGCGGCCTCGTCCCGGGCGAGCGGCCGACCGCTACCCGCGACCCGGCCCCACGCGAGCTCGGGCTCGACGTCGATCAGGACGGTGAAGGCCCGCGCGGCGAGCTCCGCCCGCGTGCGCTCCGAGAGCACCGCCCCGCCGCCGAGCGCGACGACGAGCGGCTCCCCGGTCACGAGCACCTCGCGCGCCACGTCCTGTTCGACCTCCCGGAAGCCGGTCTCGCCGCGGGAGGAGAAGAGCTCGGCGATGCGGGCGCCGGTGCGCGCCTCGATCTCGCGGTCGAGGTCGACGAAGCGGCGCCCGAGGCGCGACGCGACCTCGGCCCCGAGGCGCGTCTTGCCGGAGCCCATGAACCCCGCGAGCGCCAGATGCCGTCCGAGCGCGTTCAGGTACGAGGACGCCATAGCTCGCCGATCCGGCCGACGTACGCGTGGTACGCGGCGAGCACGTCGGTCAGCGCGTCGCCTCCGAGCTTGTCGCGCGCGGCACGGGCGAGCTCGAACGCGACCGCGGCCTCCGCCACGACCGCGAGCGCCTCGACCGACTGGACGTCGGAGCGCTCGACGAGCGCCTGTGCAGGCTTCCCCGTCTCGAGGTCGACGGAGTCGAGCGGCCGCATCAACGTCGGTAGGGGCTTCATCGCCGCGCGGACGACGATCGGCTCGCCGTCCGACATCCCGGCCTCGATTCCGCCCGCATGGTTCGTTCGACGCGTGAGCCCGGGGTCGATCTCGTCGTGCGCCTCGGTGCCCCGCCGGCGGGCAAGCGCGAACCCGTCCCCGACCTCGACGCCCTTCACCGCCTGGATACCCATCAGCGCGGCGGCCAGTCGCGCGTCGAGTCGCACGCTCTTCTCCGCGTAGGACCCGAAGCCGGGCGGGACGCCGGTCGCGACCACTTCGACGATGCCGCCGAGCGTGTTGCGATCCTTTCGCGCGGCGTCGGTCGCCTCGCGCATGCCCTTGTCCGTCGTCTCGCCGCCGATCTCGACCGGACGGCCTTCAACTCTGATCCCGAGCTCGCGCAGGAGCGCCTTCGCCACCGCGCCGGCAGCGACGTGCACCGCCGTGTGGCGAGCCGAGGCGCGCTCCAGCGCGTTGCGGACGTCGTGGTGGCCGTACTTGAGGACACCCGCGAGGTCGGCGTGGCCGGGCCGGGGAAGCGTCACGCGCTTCACGCCCTTCCCCGACGGCTCTCCGTCGGGCGGCCACGGGCTCATCCCCCACGTCCAGTTGCGGTGGTCGCGGTTCCGCACGACGAGCGTCAGCGGCGTCCCGAGCGTGAGCCCGTGGCGGAGGCCGCTCAGGACCTCGACCTCGTCCGACTCGAGCTGCTGGCGCGGGCTCCGGCCGTACCCCTGCTGGCGCCGGTGCAGGTCGGCGTCGATCGCCTCCTTCTCGAGCCGAAGCCCCGCCGGCAGCCCGGTGACGATCGCAGCGAGCGCGGGCCCGTGCGACTCCCCGGCCGTGACGAGCTCGAGCGCCATGGCGCGATCCTAGAGGGACACAAGTTGCAGCTTGCAACTTGCGTTGTCCGGCTGCGGGAGTTCTGCTGGTAGCCTCGGGCGTCGCGCGATCCCGCGCTCGACCGGAAGGAGGTGAGGTGCGAATGACCAGCTCGTTCTCCGTCACGCACCGTCCCGCCGGTCGCCCTCGCGGCTAGTTGAGCGGGTCCCGCGTGGCGGCTCATCCGTCACGAAGGAGAACCGCATGACCATGCACGACACCGGGCACGACGCCCTGCTTCATTTCGAGCACGCCGGCGAGGGGGCGCACGTCGTCCTGATCCACGCCGGCATCGCAGACAGCCGGATGTGGGCCCCGCAATGGGCGGCCTGGGAGGGCCGCTTCGCCCTCACCCGGCTCGACCTCCGCGGCTTCGGCCGCTCGGGACGGCAGACCGGCTCGTTCAGCCACGCGGCGGACGTCCTCGCCGTGCTCGACGCGACCCGCATCGACCGCGCGGCACTCGTCGGCGCCTCGTTCGGCGGCCGTGTCGCGCTCGACCTCGCCGCCGCCCACCCGGAACGGGTGACCGGACTCGTGCTCGCCGATCCGCCGCTTCCGGGCCACGCCTGGTCGGACGAGATCCGGGCGTTCTCCGAGGCCGAGGACGAGGCGCTCGAGGCGGGCGACCTCGATGCCGCGACCGACGTGAACGTGGAGTTCTGGCTGGCTTCGGCGAGCGAGGCGGTGCGGGCCGCGATCCGCGAGCAGCAGCGGAATGCGTTCGAGCTCCAGTTCGGAGACGAGCCGGACGAGTCGTTCCTGACGCCCGAGCTCCGGTCCGCACTGGCCTCGCTGGACATTCCGGCGCTCGTGATCACCGGCGAGCACGACAAGGCCGACTTCCTTGCGATCGCGGACGAGCTTGCGGCGACGCTTCCGAACGCGCGGCGCGAGACGATCCCCGGCGCGGGGCACCTCCCGAGTCTCGAGCAGCCCGCCGCCTTCGACGCGGCAGTGCTCCCGTTCCTCGAGGAGGTCGCCTAGCGGCTCACAGTGCCTTCCAGAAGAACGTCGTCGCACACGGGCGGCCGTCGGGGTAGAGCGCGAAGTGGGGGATCACGCCGACCCGGTTCCAGCCCATGCCCGCGTACAGCGCTTCCGCAGGGTCGCCCGTGACCGCGTCGAGGACGAGGAGCGTCTTGCCCTCCGCGCGGGCCTCGTCCTCGGCGGCCTCCATGAGCAGCCGGGCAACGCCGCGCCGCCGTGCGGAGCGCCGGACGAGGAGCTTCGCGATCTCGCCACGGTGCGGCTGATTCGGCGGCAGCGCGAGGATCACCTGGACCGTGCCGACGACCTCTCCGTTCTCGAACGCCGCGAGCACGAGCCTTCCACCCCGCTCCGCATCCGCCACGAAACCCTCGAACGCGGTGCGTGCGTCCTCGTCCGAGAACGGCGCCATGTAGCTGACCGACGCCCCGCCCTCGACGCAGTCGTGCAGCACCGCGGCGAGCCCGTCGAGGTGCGCGCGTGCGTCCGCGTTCGACAGGCGTCGTATCTCGACCGTGTCAGGCGTCGGCATCCACGAGGACGTTCGGGCCGTGCACGTCGTCGAACCGGTCGAGGACGCGAGACTCGACCAGGCGGCGCCGTGCCTCCTCGGCATCCTCCCGTGACGCGAACTCGAGGTAGACGAAGACGTGATCCGGGTCGTCGACCATGCGGAGAACGCGCTGCAGCGTCGCCTTCTCGCGCGCGCGGGGCACGTCCTGGTCGTACAGCCGCCGCCAGGCTTCGTAGTCGCCGACGTGGATGCGGGTGATGATGAACGCGGACATCGCTCCCTCCTCGCGCGGGAGGCGACCGTACCACGAGGACGTCGCGCCGCCGTTAGATTCCGGCCTCGATGAGCTTCGCCGTGCCGGCAGCGTCGTACGACCGCTTCATGGGCGTCTACTCGGCCAGGCTCTCCCCGAAGCTCGCGGACCTCGCGGGCGTGGCGGCAGGCCGGCGCGTGCTCGACGTGGGCTGCGGCCCCGGGGCGCTCGCCGCGGAGCTCGTCCGCCGCCTCGGGGCCGGTGCGGTCACCGCCGTCGATCCCTCGGACACCTTCGTCGAGGCGGCACGGGAGCGGCTGCCGGGCGTCACGGTCGAGCGGGCGCGGGCCGAGCGGCTGCCGTTTCCGGACGCCGCGTTCGACGCCGCGCTCGCACAGCTCGTCGTGCACTTCATGGCCGACCCCGTCGCGGGCCTCCGTGAGATGGCGCGGGTGACCCGGACGGGCGGGGTCGTCGCCGCGTGCGTCTGGGACCACGCAGGCGGCGAGGGCCCGTTGGCCGCGTTCTGGGACGCAGGGCGCGTCATCGACCCTGACGCCGACGACGAGTCCGGGCTCGCGGGCGCCCGCGAGGGTCATCTCCGCGAGCTGCTCGAGACGGCGGGCCTGGACGACGTCGAGGAGACGGCGCTCGACGTCGGCGTCGAGTACGCCAGCTTCGAGGACTGGTGGGCGCCGTTCACGCTCGGCGTCGGCCCCGCCGGCGCCTTCACCGCGGGGCTCGACGACGCGCGGCGCGCCGAGCTCGAGGAGCTCTGCCGTTCGCGCCTGCCGGCCGCCCCGTTCACGATCACCGCACGCGCCTGGGCCGCGCGCGGCGTCGCCGCCGATCGCTGACGCCGAGACCTGCACCGCGCGGCTGACGGCGTTCTCGCAGGCCGGCGTCCAACGCGTGTTCGTCCGGCCGCTCGGCGACGAGCTCCGACAGCTCGAGCTCTTCCGAGAGCGGGTCGTTCCCGCTCGTCCGATCGTTGCCCGCGTCTCTCAGGCGTCGGCGCAAGCCCGCCTGTAGTCCGCCTCGATCCGTTCGGCCTCGTCGCCCCGGCCGGATCGGCGCGCGGCTCGTGCGACCGCCGCGACCGCCTGCTCGAGTACGCCCGCGACGCGCGGATCGCGGACGGCGTGGTGCGCGATCTCGGCGAGAGCCCGCGCGTCCCGTCCGAAGCGCCACGGCGCAAGCATGATCTGAACGTCCTCGGTCTCGACAAGTCGAGCCGGCGGCCGCAGCGAGGCCTCCTCGACCAGAGCCGCGCGCACGTACGCAATGCAGGTGACCGCCGTCGTCGGGTCGTTGATCCCGGGAGAGAGCGCACGGATCGCGACGTCGGCGAGCTGGCGGACGCCGAACCCCGGGTCGTCACGCAGGTCGCGCTCGTTCGCGACGCGGAGCCCGGCGAGGACGGCCGCCCTGACCCGGTCGTCTTCCATCAGGTCCTCCCGTTCCGGCTCGGCCCTCCACACCTCCGCGATCGGCTCATCGGGTAAGACGAGGTCTCCAGGCTCGGCGAGCAGCAGCACACGTGTCGGCTCCGGACGGAGCATCCGTGCCATCGTGTCGACGTCGATCGTCCGGAGGTAGCCCGGGCGTCGGGCGTGCACGGGGAGCCCAGGACCCGTCGCACGCCAGGCGCCGGCGCGCGCGTCGCCGTCGTCGCGTGCGGCGGGCGCGGCGCGCAGCCGCTGCAGCTCGGCGTTCGTGTCCGCACCGATCCGCGCGGCGAGGTTCGACACCTGGATCAGCTTCGTGACGTGGTCGATGAAGACGAGGAAGAGCGCAAGGGCCGCGATCGATAGCACGATCGCGACGGAGACCCCGAGCGACGGCACGAACGTGTCGGGGGCGCCGCGGACGGACCGCAGGACGACGAGCGCATAGGCGAAGACGCCGACGAACGCGCCCGCCGTGAGCTGCGTGATCCGGTCGGCGAGGAAGCCGCGCAGGATCCGCGGGGAGTACTGCGAGGAGGAGAGCTGGAGGACGACGACCGTGAGCGAGAACGTGACGCCTGCCACGGTCACGAACGAGCCCGCGATCGCCGCGAGGACGTCCCGAGCCGCGGACGCGCCTCCGCCGAAGCCCACGTCGGTCTGGCCGAGCATGCGGTCGGCCTGGACGACGGCGAAGGCGAGCCCGATCAGCGACGCGACGATCAGGCCCGGGAAGAGCCAGAGACCGCTGCGGAGGTCGCTCCAATGCGCCTTGAGCCATCGCATCCGCTCGTCCTACCCATCTCGGGCGAGAGTCGCTCCCCAACTATGCGGACGGCAGGGCTCAGATGTGACGAACCGCCTCGGCCATCGCCGACAGGGGCGCCGGCTCGCCGGTCCAGCGCTCGAACGAGGCGGCGCCCTGCGCGAGCAGCACGTCGAGCCCGTCGACCACCGTCTCGCATCCCGCCCTGCGGGCGGCGGCGACCAGCGCGGTCTCGGAGCCGTCCGAGTTGTAGGCGAGGTCGACGACCTGCATGCCGGGATACGGCCGGACGAGCACGTCGTCCTTCACGGGCGTGCAGTTCACCAGCACGTCGACACCCTCGCCGCCGGGTGGCCAGCCCGGGTCGCGGCGCGAGGCGACCGTGACCGACGCCGCGCCGGCCGTCCGCAGGGCGTGCGCGACGGCCTTGGCGGCGCCGCCGGCGCCGAGGATCAACGCGTTCCTGCCTGCGGCTTCGATCTGGCTCGTGACGGCCAGGCCGTCGGTCGACGAGCCGCAGACGCGCCCGTCCCGGACCACGAGCGTGTTGACCGACCCCGCGCCCTCGGCAACCTCGTCGAGCTCGTCGCAATGCTCGATCACGGGCTCCTTGTGCGGGATCGTCACGTTCGCCCCCGCGAAGCCGGTCGCGACGAGCCCGCGCACCGCGTCACCCAGGAGCTCCGGCGGCGTCGGCAGCGGCACGTACGCCCAGTCGAGCCCGAGCGCCGTGAAGCCGGCGTTCTGCATCGGCGGCGAGAGGGAGTGCGATGTCGGCCAGCCGAGCAGCCCGACGAGCGTCGTCGTCCCGCGGATGCGGGTCACGTGACGAACGAGCGGTCGAGCTCGCCGATGCTGCGCACGCCCGAGAGCGCCAGCGTGAGGTCGAGCTCCCCCGCGAGCTGCGCGATCACCGCCTCGACGCCCTCCCGGCCGCCGACCGCGAGCCCGTAGACGTAGGGGCGTCCGAGGAGGATGGCATCCGCACCCAGCGCGACCGCCTTCGCGACGTCCGCGCCGGTGCGGATCCCCGAATCCATCAGGACCACGGCGTCCCGCCCGACGGCCTCGCGCACCTCGACGAGCGCGTCGAGCGCCGCGATCGCCCCGTCGACCTGGCGGCCGCCGTGGTTCGAGACCACGATCCCGTCCACTCCGTGGTCGAGCGCACGCCGCGCGTCGTCGCCCCGGACGATCCCCTTGAGCAGCACCGGCAGCGACGTCCAGTCGCGGAGGCGGGCGAGGTCGTCCCAGGTGAGCGCGAGGTTCGGGAACGCCGCGAGCGCCATCAGCGACGCTGGGAGCGGGTCCTCGTCCGGCGATCGCTCGAGCCGGTCCAGGAACACCGGGTCGCTGAAGAACTGCGCGAGCCCCTTCGCCTGGAGGAACGGGAGGTAGCCGTTCCGCACGTCGCGCGTGCGCCAGCCGAGCGTCAGCGTGTCGACGGTCACCACGATCGCGCCGTACCCGGCGCCCTCGGCTCTTCGCACGAGGCGCTCCGCCAGCTCGGGATCGCCCCACCAATACAGCTGGAACCAGCGCGGCGGGTCGACCGTCGCCACCTCTTCGAGCGACGTCGACGC
>DASSUT010000091.1:0-5059 GCA_035706725.1 Gaiella sp.
CGTAGTTTCGGTAGCCCCCCGCGTTCAGCTCGACCCTGAGCCCGCCCGGCTCGCGGAAGTAGACGTAGTCCTGCTCCCCCATGCCGTGCTTCCCCGGCCCGAACTCGATCGCGACGTCCGCGTTGAGGAGCACGTCGGCCGCGCGGAGCAGCTCCTCGCGCGACTCGACGAAGTACGCGAGGTGGTTGATCCGTGCCTGGACGCCCGAGGGGTCCCAGACCAGGCCTAGGTCGTGGGCCCGCTCGCAGACGGTCGTCATCGCGAACACGACGAAGTCGGGCCGGTCGGGAATGACCGTGTACTCCATGTACCGGTGGCCGAGTGTCTCGCGGAGCCACTTCGCGTCGGCCTCGGGGTCGGCCGTCGCGACCGTGACGTGGTCGAGGCACCGGGCGGCAGCGCCTCGGGGCACGTAGCGCTGGGGACGGTTCGGGAACGGCGACTCGAGCTCTGCGGGAGGGCGGAACCGCTCCACCTCCCAGAGCACCTCGTGGAGGTGGCCGCCGGGGCTGCGGTACCGGTACGCAGGGCCGTGTCCCATGGTGTCGTCGAACCACCCCTCGCCCACGCCGGCGGCCTCGAGCCGCGCGACCGCGTGGTCGAGCTGCTCTTTCCCGTCCGCGCGCCACGCGATGTGGCCGAGTCCGGGCGCGTCCGCCTCGGTGACCTGCAGGCTGTGGTGGAAGAACTCGCCCCAGCCGCGCAGGAACACCGACGCCCCTGCGCGACCCGACTCCTCGAGGCCGAGGACCTCCGTGTAGAAGCGAACGGACTCGTCGGGGGCGGGAGTCCGGATCTCGACGTGGGCGAGCTGGGAGAGCAGACGCTCGGGCATGACGATCTCCCGTATACCGTCCGCCCGATGGAGGCGTCAAGCACGTGACGGAGACACGGACGCTCGAGGACGGCAAGACGTGGCTTCTCGAGCGGCTCGAGCGCGGCGTCCACCCCGTCGACGAGGTCGATCCCGACGTGGCGCGGGAGACGATCGAGTCGCTCGAGGGGCTCGACCCCGAGCGGTGGACGACGGCGTGGGGCTCGGCGGCGGAGCGGTTCGCGGCCGACGCCGAACGCGCGTCCGACGACGCCGCGGCCCGCGACGCGTGGCTGCAGGCCTACCGGTTCGCCTTCCTCGCGCGTTACCCGACGCTCAACGACCCCCTGAAGCGCGATTGGTACGAGCGGACACGCGAGTACTTCGTGAAGGCGCGCAGCCTCGACCACCCGCCGCTCGAGGTCGTCACGGTCCCGTTCGAGGGACGCGACGGCGAGGGTCGCGAGATCCACTTCTACGTCGCGCGGCCGCAGGGCGCGAAACGGCCTCCGGTCGTGATGACGTGGGGCGGGATCGACACGTGGAAGGAGGAGATGCGCAGCCGCGTCGGCTACTTCCTCGAGCGCGGGTTCGCGATGCTGCTCGTCGACATGCCCGGCATCGGGCAGTCGCCCGTGCTTGCCGGACGCGATTCCGAGCGCCAGTGGACACCCGTCTTCGACTGGCTCGAAGAACAGTCGGACCTCGACGCGGCCCGTGTCGCGACCCTCGGCGCCTCCTACGGCGGCTACTGGGCGATGAAGCTCGCCTACACCCACCGCGAGCGGCTGCGGGCCGCGGTCAACTGGGGCGGCGGTGTGCACATCACGTTCACGCGGGAGTGGCAGGAGCAGTCACGCAATGCCTCGAGCTATCTGATGGACCTGATGGCCGCTCGGGCGGCCATCTTCGGCGGCAAGACGTTCGAGGACTACGTCGCGCGGTGTCCCGAGCTGTCCTTGCTCGACCAGGGGCTGCTCGACCAGCCCTCGGCGCCGATCCTGCTCGTCAACGGTCGGCACGACCTGCAGAACGCGACCGACGACATCTACCTGAGCCTCGAGCACGGCGATCCGAAGACGGCCCGCATCTTCCCGGGCGGCCACATGGGGGAAGGGCCGACGGTGCCGACGATCGCCGACTGGCTCGCCGAGCGGCTCACGGAGTAGCCGGCCCGCCAGCCTGGCGACGGCTTGACGGCGGCGCTCACGCGTCGTCCTCGAAGATCGCCACGACCCGCGTCCAGCCCGCGCTCGCGCCCTCCACGAGGTACGGAAACGCGTACACGGTGAACCCGGTCGGTGCAGGGAGCAGCTCGAGGTTCGCGAGGCGCTCTATCTGGCAGTACTCCTTCGTCCGGCCGAGCACGTGCGACTCCCACAGCTGCTCCGTGTCGCCCGCCTTCGCCTCCTCGGCCATCACGTCGAACGGCCGGTCGAGACCCCACGCGTCGATGCCGATCAGGCGGACCCCCGCGTCGACGAGGTACTCCGTCGCGTCGCGCCGCAGGCCCGCGTGACGAAGGTCGTACCCCGGCTCCTTGAGGTTCGTCCCGGTGTGGACGAGCACCACGTCGCCGGGCCGAAGCTCGTGCTCGATTCGCCCGAGCTCGGCCTCGACGTCCGCCCGGCGGACGCCGTCGACGCGCGAGGCGCTGCGGGCGTCCAGCACGACACCCGGCCCGAAGAGCCACGAGAGCGGCACCTCCTCGATCGTGCGGGCGCGGCCGCTGGCGGCGGGGCCGTAGTGGGAGGGCGCGTCGACGTGCGTCCCGGCGTGCGTGGTCAGGGTGACCACCTCGCCGGCCATCGCGGCGCGCCCCGGCCAGTGCTCGGGCGTGAGCCCGTGGAAGCTGCGCTGAGCCCCCTCCTCGGCGGTCATGTAGTCGATCGAGTGTGGGAGCGGCTCGAAGTCCGCAGTCGCATTCGAGAGGACGTCGCTCAGGTCGACGAGGGTCACGCGCCGACCGGCGCGCTCGACGACCTCCACCGGCGAACGCCGTCGAGGGACGCTCATCGTCGGGTCGCCCCGACTTCCTCGAGCGCCACGATCCGCAGGTCGATCGCGCCGAAGATCGAGCGGCCGTGGGCGTCCAGCATCTCGATCCGGACACGGTCGCCGAACGACATGTACGGCGTCTTCGCGACGCCGTGCTCGATGAGCTCGATCGCCCGGCGCTCCGAGATGCAGGCGGAGCCCACGGAGCGGTCCTCGTTCGACACGGTGCCCGAGCCGATGATCGTCCCCGCGCTCAGCCGGCGCGAGCGCGTCACGTGCTCGATCAGCTGGTGGAAGCTGAACGTCATCTCGCGCGCATCGGGATGGCCGAACCACTCCCCGTTCCACTCCACGTGCAGCGGCAGCTCGAAGCGGCCCTCCCGCCACGCGTCTCCGAGCTCGTCGGGCGTCACCGCGACCGGCGAGAACGCCGACGACGGCTTCGCGTTGAAGAACCCGAACCCCGTGGAGAGCTCGCGGGCGGCGTAGCTGCGCAGGCTGACGTCGTTGCAGAGCAGGAGGAGCTTGATGTGCGGGTCGGCGTCCTCGGCCCGGGTTCGCATCGGCACGTCGTCGACGATCACCGCGACCTCGCCCTCGAAGTCGATCCCCTCCGTCTCCTCCGCGACGACGACGTCGTCGCACGGGCCGATGAAGTCGTCGGACGCCCCCTGGTAGACGAGGGGCTGTTCCTCGTAGGTGTGCTCGCGGTCGGGATGGAGCGCCCGCGCCATCAGCCGGCCATGGTTCTGGAACAGGGAGCCGTCGATCCACTGAGGGGCGCGCGGGAGCGGCGCGTGAGCCGCGCAGGGCTCGAAGGGCTCACCCTCGAGCTCGCCGGACTCGAGCCGGTCGAACCGCTCGCGAAGCGCGGACTCGACGGACGGCCACGACTCGAGCGCGGCGAGCATCGCCGGCGCGATGTCGGAGGCATCGACGGCGCGACCGAGATCACGCGACACGACTGCGAGCCGCCCGTCGCGTGTGCCGTCCCTGACCGTGGCGACCTTCACCGTTCCTCCTGTTGATGGCGTCTACGAGTCGAATCAACGTTCTGATTCTCTACTCCTCGCCGACGCGAGGCGACAACCATCACGGCGGAAGCAGCCGCCGGTCGATCGTCTCGCCGAACACCTCGCCCAACTCTCGGAGTGATGGAGGCGGAATCGACCCCCGTCGCCGGTCGGTTCGGGCGGATGAACAAGAGGAACCGGACGTAGTCGATGAACGGCTGTCTGAGTTCGGTGCCACGGACTGTCACAAACTCGATGCCGAAGGGCTCGCGTGAGCAGCGCGAGCGTCGTCGGGGCGGGCTGGCACGACACGTACCTACGGTGGGACATCTCGACTCCTCAGCGCGTCGTCAGTCGCCTCGAGCAGCCGGGTTCCCGGCGGCGGCGCACCCGCCGCCGGGCGGAGGCGCCGCCGGGTCCTGGGCACCGGCCTGCATCAACGGATCGGAGTGTCCCTCGGGCGTGAGGGCTGCAGCGTGGGAATAGGCTTGCCGGCATCGCGTCTCTCACCGGCAACGAGAGTCTCGACCTGTATGCCCTCGCAGGTGAGCGTTCACGTGAGGTTGTCAGACGCTTCCGCGGGCAATGGCTCATAGGCTTCGAGGAATCGGCGGTTGACTATGTGTTCCCGCAGTACTCCGATCGACCGGACGCCGTCTACGGCTCACCATGGCAGCTGATCGACCAGCTGCTCGCGCAGCCCACGCAACCTCATTCGCTCTACTGGAGGAATCCGCGACCAGGGCACGTCCTGCACGCGATGCTCTTCTTCACAACCGACGGTGGCCTGATCGCCGGACTAACCGTGGCAACCGAGGATCCCGAACGAGCCGGGACGACGTTGCGCCAGCTCGCCCGAAGCGTCGATGGTCGCTACGGCTACGCGACGTGGGAGCAACCTCCTCCCGACACAGCGTTCGACTTCAAGGCGAACGCACGCAAGACGGAGTGTCTTCCCCGGTTGCTTCCATGACGGCGCTTTGCTGGCGCGACTGCGCGTCAGGGGTCGTCGCGGATCTGCGCAGAATGCTTCGAGTGGACGAACGCGAGGAGCCGCCAGGACTCGCTCCGCAACCTCGCGGGCCCAAGGACTACCTCGATCTCGCGAAGTCGCCGTCCGCGACAGAGGAGCAGCTGCGCTGGCTCGCCGGTTCAACGTATTCATTCGTGGTCGCGGCCGTTGCTCAACACGCCGCCACGCCCAGCGATGTCTTGGAACAGCTCGTGCCCTCGA
>DASSUT010000092.1:0-4338 GCA_035706725.1 Gaiella sp.
CTCGACGAAGCCCGGGAAGCTGACCGCGACGGCGTCTGCGTCCTCGAGGCGGACACCCTCGCGGGACGCGAGCCCCGCGACCGCCCCGAGCATCGCGAGGCGGTGGTCCCCGCGGCTTGCCACCCGGCCCCCACGGAGGCGGGCGGGGACGCCCGTGATGCGGAACCCGTCGGGCGTCGCCTGCGCCCGCGCCCCGAGCGCGCGGAGCGCGTCGACGGTCGCGTCGATCCGATCCGACTCCTTGGCGCGGAGCTCCTCGGCCCCGCGCAGGACGCTGTCGCCGCGCGCGCACGCGGCGGCGAGCCCGAACAGCGGGAGCTCGTCGATCGCGAGCGGGACCTCGTCGCGGTCGACCGTCGTGCCGACGAGCGGCGCCGAGTGCACCTCGAGGTCTCCGCCCGGCTCGCCTCCGATCTCGCGACGGTTGTACACGGTCACGCGGGCGCCCATCCGCTCCAGGATCCCGAGCAGGCCGGTCCGCCTCGGGTTGAGGTTCACGCCGTGCACATGGAGCTCCGAGCCGGGGACGAGCGTCGCCGCGACGACGAACGGAGCCGCGGACGAGAAGTCGCCGGGCACCTCCATACGGGAGAGCGACAGCCGTTGGGCGGGCCGCACGCTGACACTGCCGGGCCGCCGCGTCACCGAGGCGCCGGCCGCCTCCAGCATCCGCTCGGTGTGGTCGCGTGTCGGGACGGGCTCGACCACCGTCGTCTCACCGTCCGCGTAGAGCCCGGCGAGCAGGACGGCGGACTTCACCTGCGCGCTCGCGACGGGCAGACGGTACGAGATCGCGCGGAGCGGACGCCCCTGCACGCCCAGCGGAAGGTGCCCGTCCTCGCTCTCGATGCCGGCGCCCATCAGGCGTAGCGGATCCACGATTCGCGCCATCGGGCGGGAGCTCAGCGAAGCGTCGCCGACGAGCTCGAACGCCTGGCCGAGCTGCCCCGCGAGGACGCCGACGAAGAGACGGACGAGGGTCCCGGAGTTGCCACAGTCGATCGGCGCGTTCGGCGACGTCAGGCCGCGCAGGCCCGCACCGGCGACCCGGAGCTCCTCGACGCCGCGCTCCTCCACGGCGATCCCGCATGCTCGCACCGCGGCGATCGTCGACTCCGTGTCGGCCGAGCGGCCGAAGCCGGTGACGACGGTCTCGCCCTCCGCGATCGCGCCGAGGAGCACCGCGCGGTGCGAGATCGACTTGTCGCCCGGCACCGCGAGGTGTCCGACGAGCCGCGCGACCGGCTCGACGAGGACGTCCCCCGGCGCGCTCACGACGCCGTCCGCGGACATGTCCCAACGAACCGTCTTGACAGAGAACGGTGTCTGACACCGTTTGTCGTCAAGTCGGATCCTTCGCCGGAGAAGTCGCTGGAGATAGGCGAATCCTCGTCGTTCGCAGCTTGCGCGTGTGCGATGACAGGAGTCATGGAGCGACTGCGGTCACTCGCCGATCACCGGCGCCGCGACGACGCCGTAGCCCTGCCCTTCGAGCAGCCTGACGGCGCGCTCGGCCTCGCCCTCGCCGGACACGAGCACGGTCAGCGTCCCGCCCCGCTCGCTCGAGACGTGATCCATCTCGAAGTCCTCGACGTTGATCCGCTCGGCCCCGAGCGCCTGGAAGATCCCCGCGAGGACGCCGGGGCGGTCGGGAATGTGGATCCTCAGCCGCTGGAGCGCGCCCGGGTCCGCGAACGCGCTCGCGAGCATCCGCCGGCGGTGGTCGCCCGCCTCGCCGATCCAGCGGGCGAGAAACCCGGCGTCGCCCGCCGCGAGCGCATGCTCGACCCGCTCGATCGCGCGACGCTGTTCGGCGAGCGCGGTCGCGAGCGCCTCGCGGTTGTCGAGGAAGATGTCGATCCAGATCCGGGGGTTCGCACCCCCGATCCGCGTCATGTCGCGCAGCGAGCCGCCCGCCGCCTGCAGCGGATCGTGCCCGTCGATCCGCGTCGACCCGGCGTGGTTGAGCAGGACGTTCGCGAGGACGTGCGGCACGTGGCTCGTGAGCCCGACCAGGCGGTCGTGCGCGTCGGGACCGATCGCGACGGGTCGCGCGCCGAGCGCAGTCACGAAGCCGTGGACGAGTCGCAGGTGCTCGGGCGCCGTGGAGGCGGTCGGCGTGAGGAACCACGTCGCGTCCCCGAACAGCTCGGCGGCCGCACGCGCAGGCCCACGCGTCTCTGCGCCGCAGATCGGATGACCGCCGACGAACCTCGGGTCGCCGTCGGCGGCCGCGCACACCGGCTGCTTCGTCGAGCCGACGTCCGTGACCGTGCATTCCGCGGGCGCACGGTCGAGGACTTCTCGCACGGTCTGCGGCAGCTCGCCGACGGGCGCCGCCACGACGACGAGGTCGGCCCCGTCGACTGCGGCGGCAAGCGAGGACGTGGGCTCGACTGCACCCCGCTCGGCGGCGACGCCGAGCGTGTCGGAGTCCGGGTCCCAGCCCCTGACCTCCGGCACCGCCGCGCGCCGGGCGGCGAGCGCCGCGGAGGCGCCTATCAGACCGGTTCCGACGACGGCCAGCGACTCGACGCGCGCGAGGCTCACGCGCCGGTCCTAGGCGGCATGGGCGCCGAAGGCGTTCATGCCGCCCGCATCAGCTCGGCGACGCGAAATGCGAGGTCGAGCGACTGGCGCGCGTTGAGGCGAGGGTCGCAGAGCGTCTCGTACCGGTGGTCGAGTTGCTCCTCGCGCACGTCCTCGGAGCCGCCGAGGCACTCCGTCACGTCCTCGCCGGTCACCTCGAGGTGGACGCCACCCGGCCACGTCCCGGCCGCCCGGTGGACGGCGAAGAACCCCTCGATCTCGTCCAGGACGTCGTCGAAGCGGCGCGTCTTGTGCCCCGACGGCGTCACGAACGTGTTCGCGTGCATGGGGTCGCAGACCCAGAGCACCGGATTGCCGCTCTCGCGCACTGCGCCCACGAGCCCCGGGAGCACGTCGCGCACGCGTGCGGCGCCGAGCCGCGTCACGAGCGTCAACCGGCCCGGGACGCGAGCGGGGTTCAGTCGCTCGCAGAGCGCGACGAGCTCGTCCGCCGTCGCACCCGGCCCGACCTTCGCGCCCACCGGGTTCCCGACACCCCCGAGGAACTCGACGTGCGCGGCGTCCGGATGACGAGTCCGCTCACCGACCCAGAGGAAGTGCGCGGAGCACGCGTACCAGTCGCCCGTGGTCGAGTCGCGCCGCGCGAGCGGCTCCTCGTAGTCGAGCAGGAGCGCCTCATGGCTCGTCCAAACGTCGACCTCGTGGATCGTGCGCTCGTCGCCGAGGTCGATCCCGATCGCCTGCATGAACCGCAGCGCCCGCCCGATCTCGTTCGCGATCACCTCGTACCGGCGCCCCTCGGGCGAGCTCGACACGAACTCCTGGTTCCACGTGTGCACCTGCGTGAGGTCCGCGAAGCCGCCCTTCGTGAACGCCCGCAGGAGGTTGAGCGTCGAGACCGCCTGGTAGTAGGCCTGCACCATCCGCTCGGGGTCGGGCGTCCGTGCCGCGAGCGTCGGCTCGTCCGAGTGGATCGCGTGCCCGCGGAACGTCGGCAGCTCGACCCCGTCCACGATCTCGGTCGGTGCGGAGCGAGGCTTGGTGAACTGCCCCGCGATCCGCCCGACCTTGACGACCGGCAGCGTCGCGCCGTACGTCAGAACGGCGGACATCTGCAGGATCACCTTCAGCCGCTCGCGGATCGCGATCGCCGAGACGTTGCGGAACGACTCCGCGCAGTCACCCGCCTGCAGCAGGAACGCCCGCCCCTCGACCGCCTCCCCGAGCGCGCGCAGGAGCGCCCGCGCCTCACCCGCGAACACGAGCGGCGGGAGCAGCCGCAGCCGGTCGCGCACCGCCTCGACGGCCTCCGGGTCCGGCCAGTCCGGTTGCTGCAGCGCCGGCAGCGACCGCCATGACGCGGGAGTCCAGGGCTCTGTCACTGCCATCGCGCGAGTGTATCCGGGCCGTTTTGACGCTCCGCGTCAAAACGGCTAGACATACGGCGTCGTGGCCGGGCTGGACCGCCATACCGTCTTCTGGCGCTCGCGGGCGCTCCTACACAGCCGCGGCCGAACGACCTAGAGGCTTGATGCGGGTTGCAAGCACGCACGGATGGGGGCCTGCGCGCGGCGCATCGCCGCCGTCTCGGTTGGCATCCAGGCGTCCAGCCTGCACGCCGCCCGAGCCGACACCGCTGCTTGGCGAATGCCCTCCCCGCACGCACCTCCAACCCACATCAAGCCTCTAGGTTCGTTTCGGCCGCGAAGCGGACGAAAGGAACCCATGAGGATCTTCTCGGGCATCCAGCCCACGGGCGACAAGCACCTCGGCAACTACATCGGCGGC
>DASSUT010000093.1:0-7414 GCA_035706725.1 Gaiella sp.
TGGTTCGGCCACCGCCCCGAGCGCTTCGACGAGTTCCGCCGCCGCTACACGGACGAGCTCCGCGAGCACGCCGAGCAGGTCGGCGAGCTGCGGCGCCGCGCCCGCGGCGGCACGGTCACGATCCTCTTCGGCGCCCGCGACGCCGAGCACTCGAACGCGGCCGTGCTCGCCCCGATCGTCCGCAGCGGCTTTCGGCGCTAGAGGAGCTTCGCGCGGCGCGCGCCGACCGCCGCGCCGGTCGCGAGCGACGCGAGCAGCGCCCCGCCGACGAGCGCTCGTCGCCCGCGTCGGCTCGGCGGCACGGCGGGCTCGCTCTGCTCGGGCCCCGTGCGGCCCCCGGCGCGCAGCGCGCGCTGGACGAGCTGCGCCACGTGGATCGCGTCCCTGCCACCGAGCTGCTCGATCTGGCCGCGGCACGAGAAGCCGTCGGCGACGACGACGGTCGAGCTGGGCGTCGCCTCGAGCTTCGGCAGCAGGCTGTGCTCGGCGACCGCGACCGAGACGTCGTAGTGCTCGCCCGCGTGGTAGCCGAACGAGCCCGCCATGCCGCAGCAGCCGGTGTCGAGGATCTCGTAGTCGACGCCGAGCCGGTCGAGCACCGCGCGGTCGTGCTCCATGTCCTTCTCGGCGGCGCGGTGGTGGCAGTGCCCCTGGACGACGACCCGGCCCTCGAAGGGCGGGGCCTCCCAGTCGAGGCGCTCGGCGAGGAACTCGACGAACGAGAACGTCTGCTTCGAGAGGCGCTTCGCATCCTCGTCGTACGGGAGCATGTTCAGGAGCTCGTCGCGGAAGACCGCGACGCAGCTCGGCTCGAGCCCGACCACCTCGACGCCCGCCCGGATCTCGTCGCGGAGCCCGTCCAGGATCCCCTCGAGCTGCCGTTTCGCGAGCGTGAGCATCCCGAAGTCGTAGAGCGGCCTGCCGCAGCACACGTGGCCGCGGGGAAGCTCGACCGAGCAGCCCGCGGCCTCGAGCACCTCGACCGCCGCCTTCGCGACGTCCGGCTCGAAGTAGTTCGTGAACGTGTCGGGCCAGAGGATCACCCTCCGCCCGTCGGTGACCTGGCTCCCGCCGCGCCGCGCGAACCACGACGCGAAGCTCTCCCGGGCGAACCGGGGTGGCGTCCGCTGCGGCGCGACCCCCGCGAGCCGCTTGCCGAGCGCGTTCCCCGCGAGCGCGTTCGCAAGCCGAGGCGCCTTCGAGGCGAGGCGGGCCCAGTGCATGATCAACCCGAGCGCGTACGCCTGGCGCGGACGCAGTCGGTGCTCGTAGTAGTGGGCGAGGAACTCGGCCTTGTACGTCGCCATGTCGACGCGCACGGGGCACTCGTTCTTGCAACCCTTGCAGGCGAGACAGAGCTCGAGCGCGTCGAAGACCTCCTGCGAGCGCCAGCCGTCCTCGAGGACGTCGCCGCGCATCATCTCGAACAGCAGGCGCGCGCGGCCGCGCGTCGAGTGCCGCTCCTCGAACGTCGCCTGGTAGCTCGGGCACATGACGCCTTCCTGGTCGCGGCAGGCGCCGACGCCGAAGCACCGCTCGGCGGCGGAGGCGAACGAGCCGCCGTCCTCGTGGAACGAGAAGTAGGTCTCGACCTGGCGCGGCTCGTAGGGCGGCGCCATGCGGAGGTTCGTGTCGAGCGGGTACGGGTCCGAGACCTTGCCCGGGTTCAGCTTCCCCTCGGGGTCCCAGATCGCCTTGAACTCCCGGAACCCCTCCACGAGCTCCGGACCGAACATCCGGTCGAGCAGCTCCGCGCGCGCCTGCCCGTCTCCGTGCTCCCCCGAGAGCGAGCCGCCGTACGACGCCACGAGCCCGGCCGCGTCCTCCATGAACGCGCGGTAGCGGCGGATGCCCTCGCGCGTGGAGAAGTCCCAGTCGAGCCTCGTGTGCATGCAGCCGTGGCCGACGTGGCCGAAGTAGCAGGACACGCGCAGCCCGTGGTCGGAGACGAGCTGCTCGAAGTCGCGCAGGTACTCGCCGCACCGCTCGGGCGGGACGGCCGCGTCCTCCCACGAGGGCCAGCCCGGGTGCTTGCCCGGTACCTTCGAGTGCCCGACGCCGCCTTCGCGGATCTCCCAGACCTGCTTCACCTCGCCCGGGTCCTCGTAGAGCTTGAGGTCGAGGTAGTCCTTGTCGCGCTTCTTCTTCATCGCCGAGGTCAGCCGCTCGGCCTTCGCGTCGGCCTCCTCCTTCGAGTCGCCCCCGAACTCGACGAGCAGCCAGGCCTCCCCGCCCGGAAGCAGCTCGGGGTGGCGCTTGAAGCCCTTCGCGAGCTCGTTGTCGACGAGCCGCTGGTCGAACGTCTCGAGCCCGATCGGCTCGAACTCCATGATCTCCGGCACGTGGTCGGCGGCCGTCCACGGCGCGTCGTAGCCGAGCAGCACGAGCGAGCGGTACTGCGGGCTCGGGATCAGCCGGAGGTCGGCCTCGAGGATCAGGCAGCACGTCGACTCGGTGCCGACGAGGGCCGCCGCGACGTCGAAGCCGTGCTCGGGCAGAAGCCGGTCGAGGTTGTAGCCGGAGATCCGGCGGGGGATCTGCGGGAAGCCCGACCGGACGCGGTCGCCGAACCGGTCGGCCAGCTCGTGGAGGTCCGCGGTCAGCCGCTCCGCGCCCGGCCCGCGGATCGCGCCGTCGCCGCGCGACACGGTCAGCCGGGATCCGTCGTAGAGCACGACGTCGAGGGACTCGACGTTGTCCGCGGTCACGCCGGCGAGGATCGAGTGGACGCCGCAGGAGTTGTTCCCGAGCATGCCACCGAGCGTGCAGCGGCTGTGCGTGGCGGGGTCCGGCCCGTACGTGAGGTCGTGCTCCTCCGCCTTCTCGCGGAGCCGGTCGAGCACGAGTCCGGGCTGCACCCGGGCCCGCATCGCCTCGTGGTCGAGCTCGACGATCGAGCGGAGGTACTTGCTGAAGTCGACCAGCACCGCCTCGTTGACCGTCTGCCCTGCGAGGCCGGTGCCGGCGCCACGCGCGAACACCGGCGCGCCGAACTCGTGGCACAGCCCGACGGCCGCGACGACGTCCTCCGCCGAGCGCGGCAGCACGATGCCGAGCGGCACCTGGCGGTACGCCGAGGCGTCGTTCGCGTACAGCGCGCGGCTGCCCTCGGAGAAGCGGACCTCGCCGCCGGTCTCCTGGGCGAGCCTGCGCGCGAGCGAGCGCACGTCGACGTCGTCGACGCCCGCGGGACGAGCGCGCCCTCCGTGGGCCTCGAAGGAGGGCGCGCGACGGGTGACCGTGGCCATCTACTGCCCCTCCCCGTCGCCGCCGGGGAGCATGCTCGAGACCTTCTCCTTCAGCCGCGCCGGCACGCCGTACGGGCTCGCCGGCAGGCCGGTCTCGCTCAGCACGTCGCGTCCGATCGTCAGCGCGATCTGCTTGCGGTGCTCCTCGCCGCCGACGAGCGCCTCGGCGAAGAGCTTCGCCTGCTCCCGCGTGACCTGCGGCGGATGCGGCGGCTCGTGTGGATCCGTCACGCACTCGATCAGCACCGGCCCGTCCAGCTCCAGCGCCTCGGCGAGCTGGTCACGGCACCGTTCGGGGTCGTCGATCCGCACGGCGCGCAGGCCGCAGCCCTCGGCGATCTCCACCAGGTCCGGGTCGCCGAGGTCGTTGCCGTACTCGGGGTTCCCGAGGAAGATCTGCTGCTCCCACTTGATCAGCCCGAGCGTGCCGTTCTTGTTCACGATCACCTTGACCGGCAGCTGCTCGTGGGCGAGCGTGACGAGCTCGCCCATCATCATCATCAGCGAGCCGTCGCCGGTATAGGCGACGACCTGGCTGTCCGGGTACGCGGCCTGCGCCCCGATCGCGTACGGGAGCGCGGCCATCATCGAGCACATCGTCCCGCTGAAGCTGAACCGCTGCCGCGCACGGAGCTTCCACCGGGCGATCCACGTCGTCACGGTGCCCGAGTCGCCGCAGACGATCGCGTCGTCGTCGAGGAGCTCGTGCAGGTGCCACGTCGGCACCTGCGGCTTCATGGGGACGTCGTCGCGCGTGCCGCGCTCCTCCATCAGCGCCCACCACTCGCGGATCGACTCCTGCATGCCGTCGAGGAACGAGCGGTCCTCGTTGCGCTCGAGCAGCGGCAGGAGCTCCCGCAGTGTCAGCCGCGCGTCCCCGACGAGGCCGACGTCGGCGGGATGCCGGAGCCCGATCCGCTCGGGCTTGTCGTCGATCTGGACGCACACGGGCCCGCCCGGCTGGGGCAGGAACTCGATGTAGGGGAACGACGAGCCGACGACGACCAGCGCGTCGCACTGCGCGAACGCCTCCTGCGAGGGTCGCGTGCCGACGACCCCGGTGCCGCCCGCGACGTACGGGCTGTCGTCCGGGACCGAGTCCTTGCCGAGCAGCGCCTTGACGATCACCCCGCCGAGCGTCTCGGCGAGCTCCTCGAGCTCCGCGCCGGCGCCGCGTGCGCCCGCGCCGGCGAGGATCGCGGGTCTCGTACGGCCCCGCAGGAGCTCGGCCGCGCGCTCGAGGTGCGCGCGCGGCGGCACGGGCCCTCCCGGAACGAAGGCCTCCGGGCCTGCGGTGTGCCCGGGAACGTTCCGCTTGAACCGCTGCTCCTCGCTCATCTCCTGCACCTGGAAGTCGATCGGGATCGCGATGTGGCTGACGGTGCGGTTCGCGAGCGCGCTCCGGCAGGCGAGGTTCACGACGTTCTCGACGTGCGCGGGCCCCATCAGACGCTGGTTGTAGGCGGCGACGTTCGCGAAGAGGTAGTCGTGGTTCAAGTCCTGGAGGTACTTCGTCCCGATCAGGTCGTGGTACGTCATGCCGGTGATCGCGAGCACCGGCGCCTGGTCGACCGCCGCGTCGAAGAGCCCGTTCAGGAGGTGGATCGCCCCCGGCGCGGCGGTCGACAGGCAGACGCCGAGCTTGCCCGTGAACTTCGCGTAGCTGCAGGCGGCGAGCGCCGCCGTCTCCTCGTGGCGCACGTGCACGAAGCGCACCTCGTCGCGTCGCTTGCGGAGCGCCTCCATGAAGCCGTTGATGCCGTCGCCCGGGAGACCGAAGATCGTGTCGACTCCCCAGTCGCGGAGGCGTGCCAGCAGGGCGTCGGAAACCGTCTCAGCCATCTCTCTCCCTTCTTCGAGCTCGTCGTCTCACGGCGCGTGGCGCGTCCCCGGTTGGCCGAGCGCGTACTCGACTGGGGCCGAGATGCGCGCCCCCGGGACGTTGGCGGCTGCCGGCAGCTTCATCAGCCGGGGGACTACGCCGAACGGCAGGATCACCCGCCCCCACGAGTACTCGAGCAGCACCATCGCGCCCGTGTACCAGGCGAAGCAGGCGCCGAACACGAACAGCCACGCGCCGACCTTCACGAGGTCAGGGCTGCCGGCCCAGAAGCCGGCGCAGGCGAACGCGCTGCCGACGCCGACGGTCGCGAGCACGAGGAACAGCGGCACGTTCTCGCGCACCGCGGCGACCGCGCCCCACGTCGTGAAGAGCGCGAGCGGGATGAACCAGACCGCGAACCCCTGCTGCGGCGTCGAAAGCGACGGGATCGAGATCGTCCCCGCCGCCGCGAGCGCCTCGAGGAAGCCCCACGCCATCCAGTACGTGCCCCACATCGTCAGGAGCGCCGAGCCGATGTAGTCGCGCGCGCGGAAGGACCAGAGCCCGGCCGCGAACTGCGCGACGCCGCCGAACATCGCCGCGATCTCGAACATCGTCGGCTGCGACCCCGTCGGCGTCCCCCACCAGCCGAGGAGCCACGTGGAGACGATCATCGTCGAGGCGAAGAAGCCGAACAGCCCGAGCGTGACCGGGGGCGCGATCGGCGTGAGGTACACGCGCGCCGGCAGCGCCTCGCCGTCGCTCACGTCTCCGAGCCGACCGCCGTCGTGCTCCACCGTCGCGGGCCCGCGTTCCTCTATCTGTGCCATCTCGATCCCTCCTCTCTCACTGTCCGACCTTGACGCCCGGGTCACCGCGCTCGTACTGGATCGGCTCCGCCTTGCCGCGCCGGAGCAGTGGCAGCGCGACCTTTCCGTAGACGGTGTCGAGCATCAGCGCGGCCCCCACGTAGATCGAGAACGCCGCGGCCCCAACGAACACCCAGCCCGCGACCTGCTGCCAGCCCGACGAGCCGACGAGCAGCCCCGCCGCCGCGATGGCCGCGCCGCCGCCGAGCGTCGCCTGCGCGAGGAAGCCGACCGGGCTCCGCGGTAGGGCGGCGAACGCCGTCGTGAAGCTGATCACGCTCATGTAGATCAGCCACTGGCCGAGCGAGGGCCAGGTGTCCCCGCGGGCCGGCACGGTGATCGTCTTGGTCGTGGCCAGCAGGTAGATCAGCCCCAACCCGAGGAAGAACGCGCCCCACGAGCCGTGGAGCGCCGCCGCCACGGCCGAGCGGGCGCGGTAGCTCCAGAGCGCCGCGGCGAGCTGGCCGACGCCGCCGAACAACAGGAGGAACGGGAAGAAGCTGGACGGGTCCTGCTCTGTCCCCCACCCCTGCGCGAACCAGCTTCCCCAGATGATCAGCGCGCTCCCGAGCGCGAAGTACCCGAGCACCGCCGGCGCCGCGATCGGCTCCAGGAAGATGCGCGCCCGAGGGGTCCCCGGTGAGCGCGGCTGCCGGATCGTCGTCTCCACCATGTTTGGTCCACCTCCCTCGGACGTCAATATCGTGTTGCGATTTACCCCAGGCTTCCCGATCATGCCCTCGCCAAACACCATCCGACCTCCGGCGATCGTCCTCGTCGCGCCGGCGCTCGCGAGCGTCGCCGGATTCGTCGACGCGGTGGGCTTCATCACGCTGCACGGCCTCTTCGTGGCGCATATGAGCGGCAACAGCGTCACGTTCGGTGTCGACGTCGGCGCAGGCGCCTTCTCGTCCGCCGCGCCTGCCGGCGTCGCGGTGGTGCTGTTCGTCGCAGGGGTCGCGGCCGGGACGGTCACCGCCGAGCTGGCGGCCCGCCGCCGGGTCCGCTCGATCGCCGCGGTCGTGCTCGCGCTCCAGGCGGCGCTGATCGCCGCCTTCATGCTCTACGGCAGGACGGTCGTGACGGAACGAACGGTCGCAGACCACTCGCTCGGCGGCTTCTACGTCCTGGCCGCGCTCGCGATCGTCTCGATGGGCATGCAGACCTCGGCGCTGCGCCAGCTCGGCGGCCGCACGATCAGCACGACGTACGTGACCGGAGTGCTCACGTCCCTCACGCAGGAGGCGACGAACTACGTCTTCTGGCTCCGCGACCGCGGCCACCGCGACGAGCGGGCGAGCTTCCTGAGCCGGGTGCTCGGGCTCGGCTCACGGAGCGACTCCCGGAACCGCGTGCTGCTCCTCGGCGCGGTCTGGCTCGCCTACGCGACAGGCGCCGTCCTCGGCAGCTTCACGGACGCGCGCATCGAGCTGTGGGCGCTCGCGATCCCGCTCGGGGTGCTCGTGGCGGTGATC
>DASSUT010000094.1:0-3961 GCA_035706725.1 Gaiella sp.
CGGAGGTGGCCCGTGACCACGGTGACGTCGTAGTCGCGCGCGAGCGCCTCGCAGAGCTGCGCGAGAAGCTGCGCGGTCGCCTCGATCCCCGGCCAGTAGTACTGGTTCAAGACGAGGATGCGGGGGCGCGGCGCGGGCACGGCAGCAAGTTACAACTTGCAACTTGCGCCTGATCGCGTTTTGTCCGGCCCAACCGGTGGCGAACTAGAGGCTTGATGTGGGTTGCAGGCACGCACGGATGGGGGCCTGCGCGCGGCGCATCGCCGTCGTCTCGGTTGGCATCCAGGCGTCCAGCCTGCACGCCGCCCGAGCCGACGCCGCTGCTTGGCGCATGCCCTCCCCGCGCGCACCTCCAACCCACATCAAGCCTCTAGATGATCGATTCCGGATAGCCGCGAACCGGATGACGCCCCAGACGCTGCGCCGATCGACCCGCTCGTCCACGACACGTACTCCGGGGTACGCGCCGTGGTGATCGTGCCACCCTGCTCGGCCAGGGACGCCCCCGGGACGCCGCGCCTATTCGTGATCAGTCATCCAGTCGTTCCCGGAGGTGATATAGACGTCACGTGGACGTCCAGCAGCTGCGCGGCCTGCCGCCGTTCCAGGGGCTCAGCGAGCCCGGGCTCGAGCGCGTCGCCGCGTCCGCGGCCGTGGTGGAGTGCGAGGCGGGGCAGGTCCTGGCACTCCCGGACGACCCCGGGTCGGGGATGTACGTGATCCGCGAGGGTACGGTCGCGGTCGAGCTGCGCTCGGGGTCGCTCGAGCTCGGACCGGGCGACTTCTTCGGCGAGCTCGCGCTACTCGTCGAGGACGGCGCACGCGTGGCGCGCGTCCGTGCGACGAGCTCCATGCGCTGCATCTCTATCCCGCGCGAGGACTTCCTCGAGCTGGTCGAGCGCGAGCCCAGCTTCGCGCTCCACCTGCTGCGCGAGCTCGCGCGTCGCCTCGTCGAGGCGCGCGCGGCGGCCTGAGCCGGGCAAGCTTCGCGCCTACACTCCCGGCGTGTCGAATCAGGGCTCGAAGCTGATCACGGAGAACCGCCGCGCGCGGCACGACTACCACCTGCTCGAGCGCGTCGAGGCGGGGCTCCAGCTCACGGGAACGGAGGTCAAGTCGCTCCGTGCCGGCGGGGTGCAGCTCGGGCAGGCGTACGCCGACATCCGCGACGGCGAGGCCTGGCTCGTCGGCGCGTCGATCGCCGAATACGCACAGGGCAACCTTCAGAACCACCGCCCCGAACGCGACCGCAAGCTGCTTCTCCACCGTCGCGAGATCGACTCGCTCGCGGGCAAGGTGCGCGAGAAGGGGCTGACCCTCGTTCCGACGCGGCTCTACTTCAAGGACGGGCGCGTGAAGGTCGAGCTCGCGCTCGCGCGAGGCAAGGAGCGCCTCGACAAGCGGCGCGCCATCGCGGAGCGAGACGCGAACCGGCAGATGGAGCGGGCGCTCAAGAGCCGCCGCTGACGGCCATCGCCGGCGTTCGGCGAAGAACGGTGTCAGACACCGTTTTTCGTCAAGGGCAAACCGTGCCGAGTTCGTGCCGATTGCTCCACAGAAGCGGATCGCCCTCGCCATGCGCACTCCGGCATGCCGCCGGACCTCATGCGTGCTGGCTACACATCCCCTGTCGGCGCCCAGGACGTGACCATTGCCGACGCCTTGACACGGAACGGTGTCAGACACCGATTGCTGTCAAGGGCCAACCTGTGCCAACTTCGTGCCAGCTTCCGTCGGCTCCATCGAGCCCCACCCTCAGGTGATCGGGCCCCGCACCGTGACGGAGCCCGGCTCGATCACGTAGCCGAACCGCTCGTTGAGCCGCCTGATCGGCTCGTTACGCTCCTCGTTCTCCGTCTCGAGCCGCTCGTACCCGTTCTCCAGCGCCCAGGCGATCTCGGCTGCCTTGAGCGCCCGCGCAATGCCGCAACCACGCCACGCCCGGCGGACACCCGTCATGTCGTGCATCGCGACGGTCGGCCGCGCGAGCGAGAGCGAGAGCTTCGCGTAGGCGACAACCTTGCCGTCCGCGAGCGCGACGAACGTCGCCTCGGGACGGTCGCCTGCGCCCTGCAGGTCCATCGCGAGCCATTCCTCGAACGGGGCCACCTCGGACTCCTCCTCGCCCGGCACGTCCGGGTACGCCTCGCGCGCGACCTCGTACATCCCCCGCGTGGCATCGGGGCGCTCGGCCCACGACACGATCTCGACGCCCGCCGGCGGCTCGACGCTCGGCGCCTCGATCCCGGTGAGGTCGAGCGCGAGGAGCGAGTTGCGCGCCACCTCCACGAACCCCCTGCGTTCGGCGCAGACCAGCGACTCGGTGTCGTCCTCCTTCACGGATCCGAGCAGCTCGACGTAGCCGAGATCGCGAGCCCAGCTGGACACCTCGTCCAGGAGGGCGGAACCGATCCCGCGGCGGCGTTCCTCGGGAACGACAGCGACAGAGGCGCGGGCGACGCCCTCCGGCGAGTGCCAGCCGCCGATCCCGATCGCCGCGCCGACGTCGCACCCGCCGTCGCTCGCGAGGACCCACACGGTCTCACGCGCCTGGCGCTTCCAGTCGAGGTACCCCTCGACCGTGTCCGCCTCCCCGGCGGCGGCCTTTTGCGTCGCGACCCACCGCGCGAGCTCGTCCTCGTTGATCTCCCGGATCGCGGTCACCGCGGGAGCGTAGTCGTGCGCACGACGCGAGACCCTGACGGGGTAGGCTCAAGCCGAGCTCCCCACGAAAAGGAGGCCGTCACGTGCGAAACGTTGCGCTGACCGTGAACGGGACGCGGCACGAGCTCGAGCTCGAGCCGCGTGAGCTGCTCGTCTACGTGCTTCGAGACCGGCTGCGCCTGACCGGCACGAACGTCGGCTGCGACACCTCGTCCTGTGGCGCGTGCACGGTCCTCTTGGACGGCGAGTCGGTGAAGTCCTGCACGCTGCTCGGAGTCCAGGCCGACGGCGCCGAGATCACGACGATCGAAGGCCTCGCGCGCGACGGCGAGTTCCACCCCGTGCAGCAGGCGTTCCACGAGCGCCATGCGCTCCAGTGCGGGTACTGCACACCAGGGATGGTGATGGCGGCCGTGTCGCTGATCGAGCACGGCGAGGCGACGAGCGAGGCCGCGATCCGCGAGGGGCTCGAGGGCAACCTCTGCCGCTGCACCGGCTACCACAACATCGTTGCCGCGGTCGAGGACGCGGCGGCCGCGATGGGGAGGGCGTCATGAGAAATAGCGCAAGCTGCGCGACCGGGAAGCGGGCGCCTTCAGGGGTTTGCCTCGCCGGAGGCGGGGATCGAGCGGCGGGATTTTGCTTCTGCGGAATCCCGCTTCGCGAACAGGAGATGGGGAGGGCGTCATGAGAGGTAGCGCAAGCTTTGCGACCGCGAAGCGGGCGCCTTCAGGGGTTTGCCCCGCCGGAGGCGGGGATGGAGCGGCGGGATTTCGCTTCTGCGGAATCTCGCTTCGCGAGCAGAAAACGCGGAGGGCGTCATGAGCGCCACCGAGGAGCGGACGGCGTACATCGGCGCGCCGGTCAAGCGCCGCGAGGACGCGTCGTTGCTCACCGGGCGCGGCACGTACGTCGACAACATGGCGCCGGCGGGAACGGTGACGATGGCCGTCGTCCGGAGCCCGTACGCGCACGCGCGCGTGAAGAGCATCGACACGAGCGCCGCCCGCGAGGCGGAGGGCGTCGTCGCGGTCTTCACGGCTGCCGACCTGCGCGACGAGTGGAAGGCGCCGCTTCCGTGCGCGTGGCCGGTGACCGAGGACATAAAGAGCCCCGACCACTACCCGCTCACCGACGTCCCGTGCTACCAGGGCGACGGCGTCGCGGTCGTACTCGCCGAGAGCCGCGCGCAGGCCGTGGACGCAGCGGAGCTGGTCGAGGTCGACTACGAGCCGCTCGACGCGATCGTCGACGTCTCGAAGGCGCTCGAGGACGGCGCGCCGCTCGTGCACCCCGA
>DASSUT010000095.1:0-3763 GCA_035706725.1 Gaiella sp.
TCCGCGAGGCGCTGAACCTCCGCCACGATCTCGCCGGGACGCCGGCTCTGCTCACGCCCCCGCACGGAGGGGACGATGCAGTACGAGCAGACGGAGTTGCACCCCATCGAGACCTGGACCCAGGCGGAGTGGCGACGCTCGCGGTGCATGGGGAGCGTTGCGGCGAACGTCTCGTGCGAGCCGAAGCGGCCGCGGGGCACCGTATGGCCGCCCGCCTCGATCCAATCACCGAGATGTGGGATCGAGCCGGGTCCGAACGCGACGTCGACGAACGGGTACCGCTCGAAGATTCGCTCGCGCTGCGCCTCGGCGTAGCAGCCGCCGACCGCGACGACGAGATCCGAGCGACGCCTCTTGCGCGCGGCCGCCTCGCCGAGGTACGCGGCGAGCTTCGTATCAGGCTTTTCGCGGATCGTGCAGGTGTTGAACACCAAAACGTCGGCCTCAGCGGGCTCGACGGCCTCGCCCAGGCCGAGCGACTCGAGCATGCCTTTGATCCGCTCGGAATCGTGGGCGTTCATCTGGCACCCGAACGTGGTCACGTGATACCGGCGCACGGCGATCGATGGTACCCGCGGTTCTCTGGTCGGCCCCTTGGGGCACGCCGTTTCGCGTCGTCGGCTCCGTGGAACAGATGCTCGAGGAGCGCAACGCGTCGGAGGAACGCAGAACCACGAGATGACAGAGAGGAAGAGACGTCCAAGCCCGCTTCGGGCGCTGTTCCGAGGGCTGGTCTCCGGCGCTGTCGGAACCGCGGTGATGACCGCCTACCAGGAGTCGCTCTCATCGGGCACGGACGCTGACGCAGGGGGTGAGCCGCCCGACGACGTAACCTCTTGGCAACAGGCGCCGGTGCCCGCCCAGGTCGCCCGGCGCGTGCTCGGCGGCGTGTTCCAGCAGGATGTGCCCCCACGCCGGATCCCGTTGCTCGCGAACGCCACGCACTGGCTCTACGGGACGAGCCTCGGGACGGTCTACGGGATGGTGCAGGGCACGGTCCGCGCCAATCCGATCGTGCACGGGCTGATCTTCGGATTCGGCGCGTGGAGCCTCTCGTACGCACAACTCGTCCCGATGGGGCTGTACGAGCCGCCCTGGAAGTATCCTCCGAAGGAGCTCGGGAAGGACATCTCGTACCACCTCGCGTACGGTCTCGGGGTCGCAGGCGCGTTCGAGGCACTCGACCGCCGGAGTTGAAACCGGCAGGGCTCCGCTGCGCTACTTCGCGACTTCGACGGCGCGCGACTCGCGGATCACGATCACCTTGACCTGGCCGGGGTACTCGAGCTGGTCCTCGATCTGCCGCGCGATCTCGTACGAGAGCAGCGCTGTCCCGTCGTCGTCGACCTCTGACGGCTCGACGATCACACGGATCTCCCGGCCGGCCTGCAACGCGTAGGCCTTCGCGACGCCCGGCTTCGACACCGCGATCTCCTCGAGCGCCTCGAGCCGCTTGATGTAGTGCTCGAGGCTCTCGCCCCGTGCTCCCGGACGAGACGCCGAGATGGCGTCCGCGGCGATGAGCAGCACCGCCTCGACCGTCTGCGGCTGGACCTCGTAGTGGTGCGCCTCGATCGCGTGCACGACCCCATCCGACTCGCCGTAGCGCCGCGCAAGCTGCGCAGACACGAGCGCATGTGACCCGTCGACCTCGTGGGTCATCGCCTTGCCGAGGTCGTGGAGCAGCGCCGCGCGCTTCGCGGTCTTCACCCCTGCGCCCAGCTCGGCCGCCATGATCCCCGCGAGGTGCACGACCTCGAGCGTGTGCTTGAGGACGTTCTGGCCGTAGCTCGTCCGGAAGCGGAGCCGCCCGAGGATCGCCACGAGCTCCTCGTTCAGCTCGCCGCAGTTCGCCTCGAAGACGGCCTGCGCGCCCGCCTGGTGGATCTGCTCCTCGAGCTCCGCCTTCGACTGGTAGTACATCTCCTCGATCCGTGCCGGGTGGATCCGGCCGTCTTCCATGAGCTTCTCGAGCGTGAGCTTCGCGATCTCGCGCCGGATCCCGTCGAACGAGGAGAGCACGACTGCGTGCGGTGTGTCGTCGACGATGAAGTCGACGCCGGTGAGGTGCTCGAGCGCGCGGATGTTGCGACCCTCGCGCCCGATGATGCGGCCCTTCATGTCGTCGCTCGCGAGCTCGACGACCGTCACGGTGGTCTCGGCCGTGTGGCTCGCGGCCACGCGCTGCAGCGCGTCGGCCACGAGCGCCCTCGCGCGCCGGCGGGCCTCCGTTCTGGCCTCCTCCTCCATCTGGCGCACCGACCGGGCGAGCTCGTGCCGCACGAGGTCCTGTGAGCGCTCGAGCATCGCCGCCTTGGCCTCGCCGAGCGTCAGCCCCGAGGTGCGTTGGAGCTCGGCGAGCGCGTGGTCGCGCGCGGCCTTGAGCTCTTCCTGGAGCTGCTTCAGGTGGACCTCACGGTCGCCGATGCCCTGCTCGCGGCGCGTGATCTCGAGGACCTTCTGATCGAGCTCGCCCTCGCGCTGGACGATCCGCTCCTCGACCTTCGCGATCTCGACGCGGCGATCCTGGACCTCGTTCTCCACCTCGGCCCGCAGCCGCACCGCGAGCTCGCGCGCCTCGACCTGCGCCTCGCGGCGAATGGTTTCGGCCTCGCGCTCTGCGTCCGCGACGGTCCGTCGCCTCTCGTCCTCGCTCCGCCGCACCGCCGAGCGGCTCCAGGCGTGCAAGGACACGGCGGTGGCGACCGCTCCGATCCCGAGGCCGACGAGCGCAGCGATCACCGTGAGCATTCGACTCCTCCCGGAGTTGATCCCATTTGTCGCGACGATCGCCGCGACAGCTCACATCCGGCATCCCCCCACCCGTGGCGGGGTCCCGGTTCCGCTGCGTCGTGTGGCTCTAGGCCGCCGCAACCCCCTGCGTGCGCGCACGGCGCGCCCGCTCTAGCACGAGGTCGGTGTTCGACACGAGTGTCACAGGGTCAACGGTTTCGGAACTACGCTGGCTGCAGGAAATACCTCGGATGAAGCGCACTCATCGTAGCGTTCCGTCTTCGATCTCCGCAATCAGCTCCTCGACGCTCTCCCGTGTGAACCCCCGCGCGGCGAGGTAGCGGAGCGTCCGCGTGGAGCGGCCCCGGGCGGCGAGGATTCGCTCGGCGCGGGCCGCCTCGGGCTCGAGCTCCGCAACCGCGGCCCGTGCGAGGTCTGCGCCCACGCCGTGCCGCTCGAGGTCGTCGAGGACGAGCAGGTCTCCCGCGCCCCGTTCCGCGAGCGCGGACGCTCGCGCGCGCGCGTACCGTCCGTCGTCGACGATTCCGGTCTCGGCGGCGCGGTCGAGCGTCTCTGCCCGCTCGGCGGCGCGCACACCGGCGTGTGCGAGGCGGGCGTCGAGGTCGGCGCGCGATCGGTCGCGGCGCGCGAGCGCCTGCACGGCCAGGTCTGCGGCACGCGCGCGACGCAGCGCGCGGGCGAGCGCGCGCGCCCGTTCCCGGTCGAGCGGCACACCAACCCCGAGTCGTGCCTCCACGACCGCCTCGACGGGCAGCGTCCGCCACGGTACGTCGTCCAGCTCGACCGCGACGCGGCCTCGCCGGGCGCGGAGCGCGGTGACGGTGGCCACGGCGGGGTCGTGCCGATTCGCGCCCTATACCTCCGTGGACACCTCCTCGAGCGCCGGCTCGGGCACCGCTTCCTCCGCGCGCGGCAGGAGGCGTGCCGAGACGATCTGCTCGGGGCCGGCGTCCGCCTGGATGCGGGCGAGGATCGACTGGACGAGATCCGGGTTCTCCTGGAGGAACGC
>DASSUT010000096.1:0-6654 GCA_035706725.1 Gaiella sp.
GTCGGCAAGAACCGGGACTGGGAGTCGTTCTACCGGGAGCGCTGGCAGCACGACAAGGTCGTCCGCTCGACCCACGGCGTGAACTGCACCGGGTCCTGCTCCTGGAACGTCTACGTCAAGGACGGGCTGATCACGTGGGAGTCGCAGGCGGTCGACTACCCGTCGACGGGCCCCGAGATGCCCGAGTACGAGCCGCGCGGCTGCCCACGGGGCGCCTCGTTCTCGTGGTACACGTACTCGCCGCTCCGCGTGAAGTACCCGTACGTCCGCGGCTCGCTCCTCGAGATGTTCCGCGAGGCGCGCACGCGGCTCGCGGACCCCGTCGAGGCCTGGGCCTCGATTGTCGAGGCTCCAGAGAAGGCGCAGCTCTACAAGCGCCAGCGCGGACGGGGCGGCTTCGTCCGCGCCTCGTGGGACGAGGTCGTCGAGCTGATCGCGGCCGCGCACGTGTACACCGTCCGCCGCTACGGGCCCGACCGCGTGGCGGGCTTCACGCCGATCCCGGCGATGTCGATGGCCTCGTACGCGTCCGGGTCGCGGTTCCTCGCCCTGATCGGCGGCACGATCCTCTCGTTCTACGACTGGTACTCCGACCTGCCGCCGGCGTCGCCGCAGGTGTTCGGCGACCAGACGGACGTGCCGGAGTCGGGCGACTGGTGGAACGCCGGTTATCTGCTCATCTGGGGGACGAACCTGCCGACGACCCGGACGCCGGACGCGCACTTCATGGTCGAGGCGCGCTACCGCGGCCAGAAGGTCGTCGTGGTCTCGCCCGACTACGCCGAGCACGTGAAGTTCGCCGACCACTGGCTGCCCGCCAGGCCCGGTACCGACGGCGCCCTCGCGATGGCGATGGGGCACGTGATCCTGAAGGAGTTCTGGCTCGACCGCCGCGTCGAGTACTTCGAGGAGTACGCCTCGCGCTACACCGACCTGCCGCTGCTCGTCACGCTGCGCAAGCAGGGCAGCACCTACGTGCCCGACCGCTTCCTCCGCGCCTCCGACATCGAGGCGAACGAGGAGCAGGCGGAGTGGAAGACGGTCGTGCTCGACGGACGCACGGGCCGACCCGCGGTGACGAACGGCTCGGTCGGCCACCGGTACGCGGAAGGCGACGAGGGTCGCTGGAACCTGAAGCTCGACGGGATCGAGCCCGCGATGACGCTCTACGCCGGGGACGGCGAGAGCGTCGAGGTCGAGCTGCCGCGCTTCGACGCGGAGGGAACGCTCCGGCGCGGGGTCCCCGTGCGGCAGCTCGGCGGTCAGCTCGTCACGACCGTGTTCGACTTGATGCTCGCCCACTACGGCGTGTCGCGGCCCGGGCTGCCGGGCGACTGGCCGGATGGCTACGACGACGAGCAGCGGCCGTATACGCCGGCGTGGCAGGAGGCGATCACCGGCGTGAAGCGCGGCCTCGCCGTCCGCGTCGCCCGCGAGTTCGCGCGCAACGCGGAGCTCACGCGCGGGCGGTCGATGATCGCGATGGGCGCGGGCACGAACCACTGGTTCCACTCGGACACGATCTACAGGACGTTCCTCGCGCTCGTGTTGCTGACCGGCTGCGAGGGCCGCAACGGCGGCGGCTGGGCGCACTACGTCGGGCAGGAGAAGGTGCGGCCGCTGTCCGGCTGGCAAAGCGTCGCGTTCGCGCTCGACTGGGTGCGGCCGCCGCGGCACCAGTCGGGGACGCCGTGGTTCTACCTCGCGAGCGACCAGTGGCGCTACGAGGGCGTGAAGCCCGAGGCGCTCGCATGGCCCGGCGGCCGGGGCCTCTTCGAGGGAAAGCACGTCGCCGACCTGAACGCGCTCGGAGCGCGCCTCGGCTGGCTGCCGTCGCATCCCGCCTTCGACCGGAACCCGCTCGACCTCGCCGACGAGGCCGAGCGCGAGGGCATCCCGACGGCCGACTACGTCGTGCGCGAGCTCCGCGAGGGCCGCCTGCGGTTCGCGTGCGAGGACCCGGACGCGCCCGAGAACGTGCCGCGGGTGCTCACGGTCTGGCGGGCGAACGTGCTCGGCTCGTCGGGCAAGGGCCACGAGTACTTCCTCAAGCACTTCCTCGGCTCCGCGGAGCCCGCGGTCCGCGCGGACGAGGAGCCCGAGGGGAACCGGCCGCAGGACCTCGTGTGGCGCGACCCGGCGCCCGAGGGGAAGCTCGACCTCCTCACGACGATCGACTTCCGCATGACGTCGAACGCCCTGTTCTCGGACGTCGTGCTCCCGGCGGCGACCTGGTACGAGAAGGTCGACCTCTCGTCGACCGACCTCCACCCGTTCGTGCACACGTTCAACGAGGCGATCCCGCCGCCGTGGGAGGCGAAGACCGACTGGGAGGCGTTCCGGCTGATCGCGGCCGAGTTCTCGCGGCTTGCCGAGACGCACCTCGGCGTCCGGCGCGACCTCGTCGCGGCCCCGCTGCTGCACGACTCGGCGGACGAGATCGCGCAGCCGCTCGGCGAGGTCAGGGACTGGCGTGCGGGCGAGTGCGAGCCGGTGCCGGGGAAGACGATGCCGAAGCTGCTCGTGGTCGAGCGGGACTACCCGGCGGTCGCGGCGAAGCACGGCGCGCTCGGGCCGCTGCTCGAGGAGCTCGGGATCATGAACAAGGGCGCGACCTGGAAGCCGGCCGAGGAGGTGCGCGAGCTGGGCTTGACGAACGGCGTCGTGCGCGGCGGGCCCGCCGACGGACGGCCGTCGCTCGAGCGGGTCGAGCACGCCTGCGAGGCGATCCTCGCGCTGTCCGGGACCACGAACGGGCGCATTGCCACCGAGGGGTTTCGCTCGCTCGAACGCCGGACCGGCGTGCAGCTCGCCGACCTCTCGGCGACGCGGGCGGGCGACCGGATCACGCTCGCGGACGCGAGGGTCCAGCCGCGCACGGTGATCACGTCGCCGGAGTGGTCGGGGATCGAGGCGCACGGGCGCCGTTACGCGCCGTTCACGATCAACGTCGAGCGACAGAAGCCGTGGCACACGTTGAGCGGCCGGCAGCACCTGTACCTCGACCACGCGTGGATGCTCGAGCTCGGCGAAGGGCTGCCCGTCTATCGGCCGCCGCTCGCATACGCGCAGCTCTACGGCGACCAGGGCTCGGGCGATCCTTCCCGCAAGGAGCTGACGCTCAACTTCCTCACGCCCCACTCGAAGTGGTCGATCCATTCCGAGTACCAGGACAACCTGCACATGCTGACGCTGTTCCGGGGCGGCTCGATGCTCTGGCTCTCCCGCGAGGACGCCGAGGCGCTCGAAATCCACGACAACGACTGGGTCGAGGCCTACAACCGGAACGGGATCATGGTGCTGCGCGCCGCCGTGTCGCACCGGATCCCGCAGGGGACGTGCATGGTCTACCACTCGAAGGACCGCCACCTGAGCACGCCGCGCACCGAGCTCCTCGGCAACCGCGGCGGCACCGACAACTCGCTGACGCGAATCACGATGAAGCCGACCCACCTCGTCGGCGGCTACGCCCAGTTCTCGTTCGGCTTCAACTACTACGGGCCGACGGGGTCCCAGCGCGACGAGATCACGGTGCTGCGCAAGCGCCAGGGCGAGGTCGAGTTCTGATGCGGGTCCGGGCACAGGTCGCGATGGTGATGAACCTCGACAAGTGCATCGGCTGCCACACGTGCTCCGTGACGTGCAAGCAGGTGTGGACGAACCGCCCCGGCACGGAGTACGTCTGGTTCAACAACGTCGAGACGAAGCCGGGGCTCGGTTACCCGCGCACGTATGAGGACAACGACCGCTGGAAGGGCGGCTGGACGCTCAATCGCCGCGGCAAGCTCGAGCTCAAGGCGGGTGGTCGCCTGCAGAAGATCCTGAAGATCTTCTGGAACCCCAACCTGCCGACGATCGACGACTACTACGAGCCCTGGACCTACGACTACCAGACGCTGATCGACGCGCCGCTCTCCGAGCACGACCCGGTTGCAAAGTCCTACTCCCAGCTCACCGGCGACCGCATCGAGCTCAAGACGGGGCCGAACTGGGACGACAACCTCGCCGGAGCGCCCGAGCATGCCGTCCACGACCCGCTCCTGCGCGGCATCGAGGAGCAGGTGCGGATGGAGTACGAGCAGGCGTTCATGTTCTACCTCCCGCGGATCTGCGAGCACTGCCTGAACCCCTCGTGCGTCGCGAGCTGCCCGTCCGGGGCGATGTACAAGCGGTCGGAGGACGGGATCGTGCTCGTCGACCAGCACAAGTGCCGCGGCTGGCGCTTCTGCGTCTCGGGCTGCCCGTACAAGAAGGTCTATTTCAACCACCGCACCGGCAAAGCGGAGAAGTGCACGCTCTGCTACCCGCGGATCGAGCAGGGCCAGCCGACGATCTGCTCCGAGACGTGCGTCGGCCGGATCCGCTACATCGGGCTCGTCCTCTACGACGCCGACCGCGTCGAGGCGGCGGCGTCCGTGCCGGACGAGCGCGAGCTCCTGAACGCGCAGATGGGCGTCTTCCTCGACCCGGACGACCCCGAGGTGCAGGCGGCGGCCCGTGCGGACGGCATCCCCGACGACTGGCTCGACGCCGCCCGCCGCTCGCCCGTCTACACGCTCGCCGTGCGCTACCGGCTCGCGCTCCCGCTGCACCCCGAGTACCGCACGCTGCCGATGGTCTGGTACGTGCCGCCGCTCTCGCCGGTCGTGAACTCGCTCGAGACCGACGGGTACGAGGCCGACCCCGACGATCTCTTCCCCGCGATCGAGACCCTCCGCATCCCCGTCGACTACCTCGCGAACCTCCTCGCCGCGGGCGACGGTGACGTGATCCGCGCCGTGCTGCGGCGGCTCGCCGCGATGCGCGCGTACATGCGCAAGCGCGAGGTGCTGGACGAGGTCGACGAGACGCTCCCCGCGTCGGTCGGCCTCACCGCGCACGACCTCGAGCTCATGTACCGGCTGCTCGCGATCGCGAAGTACGACGAGCGGTACGTGATCCCGAAGGCGCACGGCGAGCTTGCGTCGCAGCTCATGGAGCTGCAGGGCGCCTGCGGGCTCGACTTCGACGGCGGCCCCGGCAACTGCGGCGCCGTGCAGCCCGCCGTGCAGCCGCGCGGCAACGAGCGCTTCATGCTCATGAAGTCGCTTCCCGTCGTCGGGCAGGGCGACGCGTGATGCGCACACGTCGCCCGGCCGCGGCCCCGTACAAGCTGCTCTCGGTCCTGCTCCGCTACCCGGACCGGCGGGTCGCCGAAGCCCGCGCCGAGCTCGCCGCCGCGGTCGCCACGCTGCCGCGCTCGCCGGAAAAGCCGCTGCTCGAGCGGTTCCTCCCCCACCTCGTCGAGTCGACGCCCTCCGAGCTCGAGCGGACGTACGTCGAGACCTTCGACCTGCGCCGGCGCACGAGCCTCTACCTGACCTACTACCTGCACGGCGACACGCGCAAGCGCGGCATGGCGTTGCTCCGGCTCAAGCGGCTGTACGCGGCGGCGGGGCTCGAGCTCGCCCGCGAGGAGCTGCCCGACTATCTCCCGCTCGTGCTCGAGTTCGCCGCGCTCGCCCCGGAGCGGGAGGGCGAGACGCTGCTCCGCGAGCACCGCGCCGCGCTCGAGCTCCTGCGAACGAACCTCGCCGACGCCGAAAGCCCGTACGCCCTCGTGCTCGACGCGGTGTGCGCCGGGTTGCCGCGGCTGAGCGCGCTCGAGCGCGAGCGGGTGCACAGCCTCGCAGCGGACGGGCCGCCCGGCGAGCAGGTCGGCCTCGAGCCGTTCGCCCCGCCCGAGGTCATGCCCGTGGAGGCGCGGGTGTGAACAGCCCCGTGTCGACATCCGACGTCCGCGCGTTCCTGGGGCGACGCTCACGGTGCGGGGCCGGAGGGCACAGTACGGGGGTACGGGCCCGGAAGGCACCGTGCCGTGAGCGTCGTCAGGCGGCCGCGGAGCCGGGCTCCGCCCGGCGGGAGCGGCCGCCGGCCAGGGGCGCGCGGTGAGCGAGCGGGCGCAGCTATTCGTCTGGCTCGTCCTGCCGTACGTCTCGCTGACCGTCTTCGTGGTCGGTCACTGGTGGCGCTACCGGCGCGACCAGTTCGGCTGGACGAGCCGCTCGTCGCAGCTCCTCGAGAGCCGCCTGCTCGCGTGGGGCTCGACGCTCTTCCACTACGGCGCGCTCGCCGTGATCGCGGGCCACGTCGCGGGCATCCTGATCCCCGCGAGCGTCACGAGCGCCCTCGGCATCTCGGAGAACGCCTACCACCACCTCTCCGGCATCGCCGGCGGGATCGTCGGGCTGATCTGCCTCGCCGGGTTCGGGATCCTCACGTTCCGCCGCACGAAGATCCGCCGCGTCCGGGCCACGACCTCGCTCGCCGTCGTCGTCGTGTTCGTGCTTCTCGGCTTCCTCATCGTGCTCGGCGACCTGCTCACGTTCGGCTACAACGTGTTCGGCTCGGGCTACGACTACCGCGAGACCGTCGGGCCGTGGTTCCGCACGCTCTTCTACGACCCGCATCCGTCGCTGATGGCCGACACGCCCGTGGCCTACCAGCTCCACGCCGCCCTCCCGTGGCTGCTGTACGCGGTCTGGCCGTTCAGCCGGCTCGTCCACGTGTGGAGCTATCCGCTCCAGTACCTCGGCCGTCCGTACATCCTCTACCGCACGAGGCGCGCCGCGCCGCCGCGGCCCGCCGCGCCGGGCTAGGCCCGCTCCCGGTGGA
>DASSUT010000097.1:0-3382 GCA_035706725.1 Gaiella sp.
TCGCGAAGTCGTGGTACATCCTCTTCTTCCAGCTTCCGTGGCTGCCCGAGCGGCGCATGGCCGCGAACGGCGCCGAGGTGGTGGCACGGGCGCTCGTCGGGGGCGCACACCGCCGCGGCGTCTGGCCGTCCGACGAGCTCGTCGTCTACCGAACGGCGTTCGCACGGCCAGGACGGGCGAAGGCAGCAATCGACTGGTACCGCTCCGCGTTCCGGCGGGCGATGCGCCCCAGGCGCCGCCGGCCCGCGCAGCGGATCGTGGCCCCGACGTTCGTGCTCTGGGGTGTCGAGGACCGGTTCCTCGGCAGCGAGCTCGTGTCGCCGGAGCGCTTGCGGCGCACGCTCGCCGAAGGCAACGTCCCCACCGTGGTCTGGATCGAGGACGCGGGCCACTTCGTCCAGAACGAGGCGCCCGAGCGCGTCAATGCCGAGCTACTCCGCTGGCTCGGGCCCGCGACATGATCCCGCTCGCCTCACTCCTCGGCGGCGTCGGCGGCGGCAAGTTGCAAGTTGCAACTTGGGCTCTTGCCGCCTCCGCAGTCGTCGCACCGACCTGGACGACGGGTACGGCGCTTCCCAAGCCGCGCAGCGAGGTGGCAGCGGCGCCCCTCCTCGGCCGCGTCGTCGTGGTGGGCGGGTTCCTCGAGAGCGGCGCGAACTCGCGCCGCGTCGACGCATACGACCCCGCGCGCGACACGTGGACGCGACTGCCCGACCTCCCCGTCTCCGTGGACCACGCGGCGGCCGCATCTGCGCGCGGACGCCTCGTCGTCGTCGGCGGCTACGGGGCCGACCGTCGGCCGCTCCGCACCGCGTTCCTGTTCGACGGCGCTCGCTGGCGAACGCTCCCGCCTCCGCCCGAGGAGCGAGCCGCGGCCGCCGCAACCGCCACCGCCGGAGGCACCGTCTGGATCGTGGGCGGCCGGACACGGGAGGGCCTCGCGACCACCATGCTCGCGCTCGACCTGCGGACGCTCGGTTGGCGCACCCTCCCGGGGCCGGCGCCGCGCGAGCACCTCGCGGCGACGGCGCTCGGCGGCGCGATCTACGCGATCGGAGGGCGCCGCGCCGGGTACGACACGAACGTCGCGACGGTCCAGGCATACGAGCAGCGGACGAACCGCTGGCGGCGCATGCCCGATCTCCCCGACCCGAGGGGCGGAACGGGCGCCGCCGCGATCGCGGAGCGCATCGTGTCGATCGGCGGTGAGTCGCCGGAGGGCACGGAACGGTCGGTATGGGCGCTGCGGCCAGGCGCAAGCCGCTGGGCGCGCCTCCCGGACCTCCCCACGCCGAGACACGGCCTGGGCGTCGTCGCGGTGGCAGGACGCGTCTGGGTCGTCGCCGGCGGCCCCACGCCGGGTCTCTCGGTGAGCGGCGCGACAGAAGGGCTTTCCGTAGCAAAGCCCTAGCCGGGCCCGCCCGACACGTCAGACGCGTCCGGCGTCAGGCGGCGGCGCCGGGCTCCGCCGGGAGGGAGCGGCCGGCCGGGCGTGTCAGAGCCTGCCGCTCCTGAAGACGCCCCACAGCAGCCAGATCCCGAACGCGAACGAGATCACGAAGCCGAGCACGGAGATCAGGTGCAGGCCGAGGACGTGCGGACCGTTCTTCGCGAGCACGCCGATCAGCGACGAGCCCACGAGCCCGCCGAGGATCACGAGTGCGACCGCGATCCGGTTGACCGCGACGTCGATGTGGTGCGCGAGATCGTCGACCCCGGGGTTCGAGATCTTGACGAGCAGCTCGCCGTCGGCGAGCCCTGCCATCACGTCGTGGATCTGCCTCGGAAGGGCGAGCGCGATCTCCCCCAGCTCCTGGGCTTCTCGCTGCGTTCGTAGCGCCAGCCTCCGTGGCGAGAGCCGTTCGGCGACGAGCTGGCGCGCATAGGGTTTCGCGACCTCGAACACGTTGAAGTCCGGGTACACCTCGGCCGCGACCGACCCGAGCGTGGCGATCGCCTTGTCGAGGATCACGAACCGCGTCGGGAGGCGCAGGTTCATCGTGTAGACGAGGCTCAGCGCCTCGCGGATCGCCTCGATCGGGTCGATGTCCGAGAGCCGCGCGCCGTAGTAGCGGTAGTACATCTCCTCCAGGCGGGCGCGCAGCTCGTCCTCACGGTCACGCGGGTAGCGCACGCCGAGCTCGGCGAGACGCCGCGGGAGCGCGGCGACGTTCTCCGTGGCGGCGTCGATGAACAGCCGCGTGAGCCGCGACATGTCCATGTCGGTGAGGCGGCCGACGAGGCCGAAATCGACGAGCCCGAGCCGCCCGTCGTCGAGGTGGAGGATGTTCGAGGGGTGCGGATCGCCGTGGAAGAACGCGTGGCGGAAGATCATCGTCATCCAGGCGTCCGTCAGCCGGTACGCGAGGTCGCGCCGGTCGGCGTCGTCCCACGTGTCGAGATCGAGGTCGCGTACGTGCGTCCCCTCGAGCCGCTCGAGCGTGAGCAGGCGGCCGGTCGTGTACCGCCACCAGACGCGGGGCACCACCACACGGGCGTCGCCGGAGAAGTTGCGGCGGAACATCTCGGCGTTGCGCGCCTCCTGCTGGTAGTCGAGCTCCTGACGGATCGAGCGCGCGAACTCGTCGACGAGCTCCCCGGCGTCGACGAAGTCCAGCTGACGGACGCGCTCGCGGACGACCCGGGCGACAGAGGCCATCAGCCGCAGGTCGGACTCGATCTGCCTCGGAGCCGTCGGGCGCTGGACCTTCACGACGACGTCCTCGCCGTTCGGCAGCGTCGCCCGATGCACCTGGCCGATCGAGGCCGCCGCGATCGGCCGCTCGTCGAACGAGACGAACGCCTGCTGGATCCCGATCCCGAGCTCCTCGCGGACGACGCGCTCGACTTCGTCGATCGGGAAGGGCGTGACGTCGTCCTGCAGCTTCCGCAGCTCCGCGATCATGTCGGGCGGAACGACGTCGGGCCGGGTCGAGAGGAGCTGCCCGAACTTGACGAACGTCGGCCCGAGCTCGTCGAGCATCTCCCGAAGGCGCCGGCCGCGGTCCGTGTCGAGCTCACCGTCGACTGCGCGGCGGCGCTCGAGGAGGTACCCGAACCCGTGTCGAGTCGCCACCCGCCCGATCTCCGTGACCCGGGCGAGGTTCCGCTGCGACCCCGCGGCCATGCCTCAGCGGGGCGCGCCGCCGTCCTCGAGCAGCCGCATGCGGTGCTCGAGCTGGGCGACCCGGAGCTCGAGGTCCTCGAGCTCCTCGCGACGCACGACCCCGGCACGCTGCAGCGAGCGCTCGACCACGCCGTCGCGCTTCGCGCCGAGCCGCTCCGCCTCGGCGCGCCACGCGTCGAACGTGTCGCGCACGGCGTGGCGCATCGCGTCGCGGTCGATGCCCATTCGCCGGGCGAGGTCGTCGGCGAGCTCGTC
>DASSUT010000098.1:0-17186 GCA_035706725.1 Gaiella sp.
CTGTTCTTCTTCCAGATCTTCCTGACGTTCACGAACAACGGCGACGACGTGTTCGGCCACAGCCTCACGAACGGGCCGAACGGGATCCTGAACGTCGACGAGCTGTCGTTCTTCGGCTGGTCGCTCCCCACGACGACGGCCCAGGGGCAATTCGCGATCGCCTACCTCTACGCGGCGGTGGTGCTGTTCGGAATCGTGTACGTCGCGCTGCGCCTCCTCAACGACTCGCGCACCGGGCGCGCCTGGCGGTCGCTCCGCGAGGACCCGCTCGCCGCCGAGCTGATGGGCATGCCCGTCAACTGGCTGAAGCTCCTCGCGTTCGCGTCCGGGGCGTCGGTGGCGGCGCTCACCGGCACCCTTCAGGCGTCGCTCGTCGGAAGCGTCTTTCCGCAGGACTTCGCGTTTCCCCTCCTGATCACCGTGTACACGATGGTGATCCTGGGGGGCGCCGGCAGCCAGGCCGGCGTCGTGCTCGGCGCGATCCTGATCAGCGTCCTGCTCGAGGTTCTCCGCGACCCGGGCGATTCCCGCTCGCTGTTCTACGCGCTCGCGCTGCTCGGCCTCGTCGCCGTGTTCCGTCTCTCGCGCCAGCTCGCGATCGTGCTCGCGGGAACGGTGCTGCTCGGCTTCGTCGCGCGGGTGGTGGCGGGAGCAATCGACGACCGCTGGACCGCCGGCGTGCCGAGCGGCGGCGGCCGCGTCGGCGGGTGGGCATCGGACTGGGTGATCGTCCCGACGCACCTGGCCGGCTGGGTCGCGCCGGTCACGTACATCGGGCTGGTGGCGCTCGTCCTCGCGCTCACGCTGCTCCAGGGCTGGACGCGAATCGTCGTGCTCGTCCCGACGCTGTACCTCGCCGCGTTCGTCTGGGAGAACGTCATGCTCGCGAAGCCCGAGCCGACCAGGTACGTCGTCCTCGGCGCGATCCTTGTCGGTGTGATGATCTTCCGGCCCAACGGGCTCCTGGGCGAGCGTCGCGTGGAGATCGTCTAGCGATGGCTGCGACGGCGCCGCTCCTCGAGCTCGAGCAGGTGTCGATGTCGTTCGGCGGGCTCGCCAGCGTCTCGAAGCTCGACCTCCGGGTCGACGAGGGCGAGATCGTGAGCGTGATCGGGCCGAACGGCGCGGGCAAGACCACGCTGTTCAACCTCGTCACGGGCGTCTACGAGCCGACGGAGGGAGACATCAGGTTCGCGGGCGAGAGCATCAAGGGCCTCGAGCCGCACAAGATCACGCGCAAGGGGATCGCGCGCACGTTCCAGACGCTACGGCTGTTCCTCAACATGACCGTGCGCGAGAACGTGATGGCCGCCGCATACGGCCACACGCGCGCGGGGGCGTTTCGGGCGATCCTGCGCACGCCGGGCCAGCGCCGCGAGGAACGTGAGATCCGGGAGCTCGCGGAGAAGCGGCTCGCCTTCTTCGGCGAGCGCCTGATGGGATACCGCTGGGACCAGCCTGCGTACTCGCTCTCGTACGCGAACCGCCGGCGGCTCGAGATCGCGCGCGCGACCGCGACGAACCCGAGGCTGCTCCTCCTCGACGAGCCGGCCGCAGGTATGAACCCACGCGAGACGCAGGAGATCACGGAGCTCATCGCGCAGCTCCGGAGTGAAGGCGGCTACACGATTCTCGTGATCGAGCACGACATGCACGTGGTCGAGGGCATCTCGGACCGCGTGGTCGCGCTCGACCACGGCGTGAAGATCGCCGAGGGGTCGTTCGCGGACGTCGCGACCGACCCCCGGGTGGTCGAGGCATACCTGGGCACGGGCGGGATGGCGCGGAAATGAGCACGAACGGCGACGCGGCGCCGCCGCTCCTCGAGCTCGAGGGCGTCAACACGTACTACGGCCAGATCCACATCCTCCAGGACTCGAACCTCAGAGTCGGCGAGGGCGAGCTCGTCTGCCTGCTCGGGGGAAACGCCTCCGGCAAGTCGACGACGCTCAAGACGATTCTCGGCATCGTCCGGCCTCGCACCGGCGCCGTCCGCCTTGCCGGGGAGGACGTCACGCGCCTGCCGACCGCGCACCGCATCCGGCGAGGGCTCGCGATCGTCCCGGAGAACCGCCGCCTGTTCGGCCCGATGACCGTGCTCGAGAACCTCGAGATGGGGGCCTATCTGCGTCCTCGCGCCGACCTCAAGGAGGAGTTCGAGCGCGTGTACACGCTGTTCCCGCTGCTCTACGAGCGCCGCGGGCAGCTCGCGGGCACGCTCTCGGGCGGCGAGCAGCAGATGGTCGCGATGGGGCGTGCGCTGATGTCCAAGCCGAAGCTCCTGCTGATGGACGAGCCCTCGATGGGTCTCGCGCCGATCCTGGTCGAGCGGAGCTTCGAGATCATCCAGCAGGTGAACCAGACCGGCGTCGCGATGCTGGTCGTCGAGCAGAACGCGAACGTCTCGCTCTCGATCGCCCATCGCGGCTACGTCCTCTCGACCGGCCGCATCGTCCTCGAAGGCCCGGCCACCGACCTGCTCGCGAACGACGACCTCCGCAAGGCCTACCTGGGCCGGTAGGCCGTACGTTCTCAGTGTCGCTCAGCTGCGCGCGGACGTCATCGAGCCGAGGTAGAGCTCTGCCACGCGAGGATCGTCCAGCAGGTCCGCACCGGTCCCCTCGTGGGCGTTGCGGCCCATGTCGAGCACGTAGCCCCGGCTCGAGAGCGCGAGCGCGCGCCGGGCGTTCTGCTCGACCATCACGATTCCGATCCCCCTGTCGCGGATCCCCTCGAGCTCCCCGAAGACGAGATCCGTCGCCTGCGGGGAGAGACCCGCGGACGGCTCGTCGAGCAGCAGAAGCGACGGTCGCCCGACGAGCGCGCGTCCGAGGGCCAGGAGCTTTCGCTGACCGCCCGAGAGCGTTCCCGCTCGCTGACGGCGTCGATCGCGGAGGAAGGGAAACTGGTCCAGGACGGCCGCGATCGCATCGCCTCTGTCGTCGCGCCGAAGCGCCTGCGCCCCGACGTGGAGGTTTTCGGCGACCGTGAGCGTCGGAAACACGTTGTCGAGCTGCGGGACAAAGCCGAGCCCGCGTCGCGCGAGGCGGTCGGGGCGGAGGCCGGTGACGTCGGCCCCGGCGAAGACGACCGAGCCGCTCGCGGGGCGGACGATCCCGGCGACGGCCTTCAAGAACGTCGACTTGCCTGCCCCGTTCGGGCCGATGATCGAGACGATCTCGTCCAGGTCCGCTCGCATCGAGACGCCGCGGAGCACGAGCGCGCCGTCGTAGCCGGCGTGCAGATCGGTCACGGCGAGCGCGGCGTCGCTCATGCGTGCGTCCCGAGGTAGGCGTCGATCACGCGCTCGTCGCCCTGCACCTCGTCGGGCGTCCCCTCCATGAGGACGCGGCCCTCGTTCATCACCACGACCCGGTCGCTCGCCTGCATCACGAACCCGAGGTCGTGCTCGACGATGAGGAACGTGATCCCCCGCGTCGCCCGCAGCTCGAGCACGTGGGCGAGAAGCTCCTCGCGAAGGGCGGGGTTGACGCCGGCCATCGGCTCGTCGAGGAGGATCATCCGCGGGGAAGCCATCAAGATGCGGGCCAGGTCCAGCAGCTTCCGCTGTCCGCCGGAGAGCGTTCCCGAGAGCGCGTCGGCATGCTCCTCGAGTCGAACCAGCCGAAGAAGCTCGAGCGCCTGCTCGGTCACCTCCCGCTCGCGACGCCGCACTGCGCCGCGCCGGAGCACGAGGCCGTCGAGCTGCTCGCCCGGATGGGCCGGAGCAGCGAGGCGGACGTTGTCGAGCACCGTCATCCGCGTCAGCGCCCTGGCGGTCTGGAACGTCCGAGCGAGCCCGGCCCGCACGATGCGGTGCGGCGGGGAGCGGTCGATGCGCTGGCCGGCGAGCTCGATCCGTCCCCCGTCTGGGCGAAGGAAGCCGGAGATGCAGTTGAAGAGCGTCGACTTCCCGGCGCCGTTCGGCCCGATCAGCGCTGTGATGGAGCGGTCTTCGACGACGAGCGAGGCGTCGTCGACTGCCCGGACCCCCGCGAAGGACTTCGTGACGTCCCGGGCCTCGAGGAGCACGCTCACTCGAGCACCATCTCGTCGCGGCGGCCGAGGATCCCCTGCGGCCGGAAGACCACCAGCAGCACGATCACGAGCCCGATCACCATCAAGCGCACGTAGGCGCGGTCGGCCGAGTCCAGGTACGAGAACGGCGGAAAGTCGAAGAAGCGCGTGGCGGCGAAGAGGAAGCCGAAGACCGCCGCCCCGACCGGTACTGCCCAGACGCGGCCGACTCCGCCGAGGATGAGGATCATCCACCCGAAGAACGTGATCAGCGGCTGGAAGTCGTCGGGGCCGAAGAACGAGAACTGCCAGGCGTAGAAGCAGCCGGCGAGACCCGCGAACGCCGCTCCGAGGGCGAGCGCCTGGAGCCGGTAGCGGAACACCGGCTTGCCGAGAGACGCAGTGGCGTCCTCGTCTTCGCGAATCGCTCGCAGCACACGACCCCATGGGGTTCGGGCCAGCCGAGCGGTCAGCCACAGGAGGACGAGGGCGGCCGTCCAGACGATGATCAGCATCACGACGTCCTTGCTCGCGATGTGGAGCTGATCGCCCACCCACCCCTGGAACCGCTCCCACGCGCCGTTGTACTGGGTGGCGACTCCTTCGCCGGAGAGGTTGATCGTTCCCTGCGACCCGCCGGTCAGGCCATCCTCGTTCGTCGCCACCCAACGGACGATCTCGCTGAAGGCGATCGTCACGATCGCGAAGTAGTCGCCGCGGAGGCGGAGCGTCGGCAGCCCCACCAGCACGCCGGCGGCCGCGGCGGCGACGACCGCGAGCGGCGTCGCGAGCCACATGCTCCACCCCTGCTTCACGACGAGGATGGCCATCGTGTACGCGCCGATCGCCATGAACCCGACCTGCCCGAAGTTGAGCAGGCCGGCGAGCCCGAACTGGACCTGCAGGCCGAGCGTGAACAGCGTGTAGATGCCCGCCATCACGCCCACGAACGCCCAGAACTCCCCGCTCGAGAGGACGCTCACACGACCCTCGCCCGTCCGAAGAGCCCTTGCGGCCGCAGCAGCAGTGCGACGATGAGGACGCTGAACGCGACGACCGGCTTGTAGACCGGGTCGACGCCACCCGCGAAGCCCTCCCATGTCGAGAGCTCCGTGGCGACGCCGAGCACCAGGCCGCCCGCGAGCGCACCGTATGCGCTCCCGATCCCACCCAGCACGACTGCCGCGAAGACCGGGAGGAGGAGCTGGAACCCGAAGTTCGCGTCGAAGCTCGACTGGACGAGGGCGGCGAGGACGCCCGCAAGCCCCGCCGTGAGCCCCGAGATGATCCAGGTGACGAGGATGACGCGGTTGACGTCGATTCCCGAGATCTGAGCGAGCACGCGGTCGTCGGCCATGGCCCGCATGACGCGGCCGCTCGGGCTGCGGGCCAGGAACACCCCGATCGCGACGATCGCGGTGCTGGCGGCGACGATCGTCACGACCTGGGCGAGCGACAAGCGGACGCTTCCGACGACGTACACCTTGAAGGGGTCGACGTCATACGCGCGATTCTGGGGACCCCACACGAGCAGGATCGCCTGGCGCAGGACGAGTGCGACCCCGATCGAGGCGAGGAACAGGCTCATGAAGCCCGCCCGCCGCATCCGGAGCGGCCGCCACAGCACGACGTCCAGCGCAACGGAGATCACGGCCATCCCGACCATTGCGACGAGTGCCGCGACGACCATCGGGAGGCCGAGCGTCACGTTGGCGAAGTAGGCGATGAAGGCGCCCAGGGCCATCATGTCGCCGTACGCGAAGTTCACGAGCCGCAGGATCCCGTACACGAGCGACACGCCGACCGCGGCGATCGCGTAGACGGAGCCGGTCACCAGTCCGTTCACGAGCAGCTGCAGGAACACGGTCAGATCACCTGTGGCTCGGGGAGGGCTCGTCCCTCGGCGAAGCGTCCAGCGTCGAGGACGTCGAGTACGGGATCCCGCTCTCCGGCGACACCGGCCGCGACGATCCGCCCGATCGCCGGCGCCATCATGAACCCGTGTCCGCTGAACCCGGTGGCCACGTGGAGGCCGTCGTGGCCGGCGAGCGGGCCGAGAATCGGCTGCCTGTCCGGCGTGATGTCGTAGGCGCCGCTCGCGAGCACGTCGAGCCCGACGTACTCGAGCGCCGGGAGCAGCTCGGCGATCGCCGCGCGGACGTGCTTGCGCCAGACCGGCGCGTCGGTGTCCGGGTCGCCGGTGGCGCCGAGGTCGCTCGTGAGGACGCGGCCGTTGTGGAGCTGCTTCGCTGCGAACCGCCGCTCGGCGGAGACGACCAGCGGCTCGAGGAGTCGCTCGCGGATCGGAGCGCTCAGAAAGAGGTGTCGTGGCTCGAGCTCGACCGGCAGCTCCACACCGAGCGGTCGGACGAGAGCGCGCGTCTCCGCCCCGGCCGCGAGCACGACCGACGGCGCGGTGACGCGGCCGGCCGTGGTCTCGAGCGCCCACCCGCTCTCGGCCGGGACAACGGCTTCGACGGCGGCGATGTGTACCTCGAGATGGCGGGCAATCGCGGCGACGGCTGCCTGAGGCTCGCTCATGTACGCGTCCTCGGGGCAGTACGCCGCACCGACGAGGGGCTCGGGAGCGAGGCCCGGCACGAGCTCGGCCGCCTCGGCAGGTGAGACGACACGCGAGGGGACTCCTGCCTCGTTCTGCACGCGGACGCTCTCGCGGAGTCGCGTGAGTGCAGGCTCGCCGTGCGCGACGAAGAGGTAGCCGCAGGCGGAGAACCCGAGCGGCACGGGCGACGCGAGCGTGTCCTCGGCCGCGCGCCACCACGCGTACGACTCGAGCGCCAGACCGCAGTTGACAGGGGTTCCCCACTGGAGGCGGATGCCGCCGGGCTGGATGCCGGACTGCCCCTCCGCGACACCCGACCGCTCGAGGACGATCACGTCCGCGCCCGCTCCGCGCAGGGCGAGCGCGATCGAGAGGCCCACGACGCCCGCTCCGACGACGAGCGCGTCGGCCGACCGATTCAGCGGCGGGCGCACGTCACGGGCTCACGGACCCTGACGGGACGGGACGCTGGAGCTCGAGATGGTCGACGGAATGGGTGAGATGCAGCGCCATCGCGTCGCGGGCCGCCTCCGGATCGCGCCTGCGCACGGCGTCGATCACGGCCCGGACGTCTCCGAGCGCGCGTTTCGGCGGAACCGAGGCCCCGCTTCCGAACAGGTGGTGGAGGACGACGATCATCGCGCCCTCGAAGCTGACGAGAAGAGGATTCTCCGCGGCCTCGGCGAGCGCGCGATGGAACTCGAGATCGAGCTCGAACGCCGTTCGGGAGTCCTGCTGCGCTGCTCCGCCGATGACGGACTCGATCCGTTGGTCGAGCTCCTCCAGGCGTTCGCGGTGTTCCGCGGAACACCGTCGAGCGGCGGCATCGGCGCTCAGGAGCTCGAGCTCGCGACGGACCTCGAGGAACTGCGATGGCGTCAGCGACTCGACGACGAGCGAGAACGCGATGTGCTCGGTGACGGCGGTCGTCAGCGTGTCGAGCGAGAACGTGCTGACGCGGTATCCGCCGCCCCGGCCCCGGCGCACGACCACGGTGCCCGCGGACGAGAGCTCCTGTAGCGCGGTCCGGATCGTCGGGCGGCTGACACCGAAGAGCTCCGCCAGGCGTTCCTCCGACGGAAGCTGGTCACCCGGCTTGAGGGCGCCCTGCAGGATCTCGCGCTTGAGCGCCGCGGCAACTTGTCGCGGGGCGGAGAGGATCGTGTAGGAGGGGTCGCGGTCGAAGAGCGGAGCTCGGGCCGGGGGCGTCATCGCGCTCCTCTGTCCACGGCCCGGCACCCTAGCGAATAGGTCAGAAATTTTCAATTGAAGTTCTATTGCCGCTGCCCTACAGTGGCAGCCGTGCGCGCGTCGCGAGTGCTCGACCCCGTCGCTCCGAGAGACCGTGCCCGCGCCTGACGTCGTCGTCGTCGGCGGCGGTCTCATCGGCCTGCTCAACGCCTGCGAGCTCGCGGAGCGGGGCGCCGGCGTCACCGTGCTCGAGAAGGACGACGTCGGCTTCGAGCAGTCCGCTCGGTCGGTCGCGGCGGTGAGCCTTCCTGGAGGGGCTCCCACGGGACGACCGGACTCGCTCTTCAGGGTCTCCGCGGACGAGTGGTCGACGTTCGAGCAGCGCTGGGACTGCGCCATCGACCTGAACGACGAGGGGTGGCACATCCTCGTCGCAGACGACGAGGACGAGCGTTGGCTCGAGACGGATCGTGCGATCTGGCGCGAGACATCGGGCTACGCGGAGAGCGTGATGCTCGATTCCGCCGCCGCACGCGAGCGTTTCCCGCAACTCGACGGGCCGATTCTCGGGCTCGAGGTGCGGCACGGTGGTCACGTCGACGCGGTCAGCGTGATGAGTGGCCTGCGAACGGCGGCCGCGCGTCTCGGCGTCGACGTTCGCCGTGACACGCTCGTGACGGGCTTCGACGTGGCGGGCGAGACGGTGACTCGAGTCCGGACGGGTGACTCGTCCGTCCCGTGCGGCACGGTGGTCGTCTCGGCCGGGGTCTGGTCGAGCGAGCTCTGCGACGTGCTGGGCCTCCACATCCCCATGCAGCGCGTCCGGGCGCCGGCGGCCGAAACGGCCCCCGTTCCACCGGGGTCGATCCCCGGCTTCCTGCGAGGCGCCACCTTCGGTGCGCGGCAGAACCGGAACGGCACGGTCCGGATCACCGGCGGCTACCGGTATTCGGCGATGTTGCACGACCTGAGCCTGCGGGACTTCCGCGACCTGCGGCTCTGGGCGCCGCCGCTCTGGCAGAACCGCAAGGACGTGTCGTTCAGGATCGACCCGAAGTTGCTCGCCGCCGAGCTCCGGGCCGGCTGGTCGCGTGTCCGCGCCGGGAACCACCGTGCCGTCGTCCCGCAGAACTACAACCCGTCCGCGCGGCCGCGCGACCGACGGACACAGCTGCGCGACCTCGGACGATTCGTGCCGGCCCTCCGTGGCGCGCGGATCCTGCGCGCATTCGCGGGCGTGATCGACCTCACCCCGGACCTCGAGCCCGTGATCGGTCGCTTTCCGGGTCTCGAGAACGCCTTCGTGTGCACGGGCTTCAGCGGGCACGGGTACATCTACGGCCCGGGTGCGTGTCGCGGGCTCGCCGGGCTCGTGCTCGACGGCGACTCGGCGATCGATCTCACCGCATACCGCCCCGAGCGCCTCCGGGGGAAGCTGTCCATGCGAGCCCAGATCTTCTGAGCGCCGAGAAGGAGAGGTGACCGTGAGCGACGTGGAAATGGTCTATCCCGACGCGACGAGCACGTTGCGCGCGGTGCTCCTCGGTGCGATGACGAGCGCCTACTACGAGGCGAGCGACGACCTGCGGCGGACGCGCATTCTCCCTCGCTTCAAGCAACTCGTGGACGAATGGCGCGAGCTGGGTGTCTCGATCCTCGCGACGGTCGACGACGACCTCCTGATGGTCGGGGAGCCTCGATCGACCGGATACACGTTCTACATCGTCGTCGAGGTCGGCCGCCTCGAGGACGTGACCGCGATGATCCAGCGGATCCGCGAGACGGTCGACGGGGTCCGCATGGACGAGTACCTGCGGTTCGAGGCGCGTGTCGGCCGTCCGTTCTTCCTTCTCGAGGGCGACTGAGGACGGTGAGGGACGTGCCGACGGGTTCTCGCAGAGACGAAGGAGTACGACCGGAGCGGCGCGGGGTCTCCGTCGGCGTCCGCGCCGGATGTGCACGGCTATCCGAAGGAGGGCAGGTGACGTCCCAACCAGTACCGACGGCATCCGGAGGAGGATCCATGAGCAAAGGCAAGGCGAACGGCCGCACGAGGACACTCGCGCTGGCCGTCGCGGCGGTGAGCGCGCTTGCGGCGATCGCGTTCACGACGACGGGATCGGCCGCGCCCGCGACCGCGACCAAGCGGGCGTGCAACTTCCAGCTGCGCATCGGGGACGTGCTGCCGTTCACCGGCGACCTCGCCGCGTACGGGGCGAACCTCGACCGTGCTGTGAAGGAGGCGGTCAAGCTGCAGAACGCCGCCCTGAAGAAGGCGGGGCTCACCGGCGCCTCGGTCACGCTCGTGGGCTCGGAGGACGGGCAGACGCAGGCTTCGGCGTCAGTCGAGGCGGCGACGAAGCTGATCAAGGTGAACAAGGCCAACGTGATCATCGGCGAGATGGCGTCGGGGGCCACGATTCCGATGGTGCAATCGGTGACGATCCCGAACAACGTCCTCACGGTCTCGCCGACCTCGAGCGCGCCGCAGATCAGCGACCTCAAGGACAAGGGCCTCGTGTTCCGCGCGTACCCGTCCGACGCGTTGCAGAGCAAGGTCCTCGCGAACGCGTCCCTGACGAAGTTCGGGAAGGGCGCCAAGATCAACGTCGGCGCGCGGAACGACGCCTTCGGCAAGGCCCTGCAGGCGTTGTACGTCAGCGAGTGGAAGCGACTCGGCGGCTCCGTCGGCGCGGTCGTCTCGTGGAACCCGGAGCAGGCCAACTTCGACACGGATGCGGCGAAGCTCGTCGACGGCGACCCCGACGGCTGGGTCATCATCGACTTCCCCGACACGTTCGAGAAGTTCGCTCCGTCGCTCGTCCGCAGCGGCAAGTGGAGCCCCACGAAGACGCTCGGGATCGAGGCGCTCCGGAACGCCGACGCGCTGGACAAGATCGGCGATCCGGTGAAGGGTCTGAGCGGCTCCGCCGGAAGCGCGGCGGGCGGGCCTGCGGGCAAGGCGTTCGCCGCGTACTGGAAGCGAAACGTCAAGGGCGCCAAGCCCTGGACGGGATTCGAGGGCACCTCGTTCGACGCGGCGATGACCGCCTTCCTGTCCGCGGTGCGCACGTGCTCGTCTTCTCCCGCCAAGCTGAAGACGGCGATGCGCGCGGTGTCCGGCCCTCCGGGGCTCAAGGTCACGTTCCAGAACCTCGCGACCGGGGTGAAGGCCGCCGCCGCAGGAAAGGACGTCAACTACGAGGGCGCGTTCAGCCCCGTCGACTACGACAAGAACGGTGACATCGGCTCTGCGGTGTACGAGATCTGGCGCTACGACGGTGCCGGGAAGATCGTCACCCTGAGGACGATCACATTCCGCGGAACCTGAGCAGACCGGCAGGGGAGGCGGATTCCGCCTCCCCTGCCTACCCTCTACATCGTCTCGGTCACGATCGCGTCGAGCTCGACCTCGACCAGCACGTCCGGGATGAAGCCGGCCACGATGTACGTCGTGTTGGCGGGGTCGATGCCCGCGAAGGCCTCGCCGTGTGCGCGGACGGCGTCCTCCCAGGCTGCAGCGGGGGCGAGCAGCATCCGGGTCCGGATGACGTCACCGGGCGCGGCGCCGAGCGCGGCGGCCGCGGCGAGCGCTTTCTCGATCGCGGCAGCCGTCTGCCCATACGTGTCTCCCGGATGCAGAGGCCCGTCCGGCCCGAGCGGCGCGGTGCCGCTGACCGCGACGTGTTGCCCGACGCGAACCGCGCGTGCGTAAGACGCTCGCTCCTCGAACACGGTGCCGTCGCGATGAGCTCTCCGCATGTCCGTTGCGCCCTGTTCTCCGGCAGCTCGGAGCCCGGGAGGCACCCGCACTCTACGCGGCTCGGGCTTCGACGGGCTCACGGTAGGATCGCCACGTGAGCCAGGCCCCCTCGGTTGCCCGTGTCGGGGCCGCGGTGCGCGGCGAGTTTCCGATCTTCGAGACCGCGACGTACCTCAACTCCTGCTCCCAGGGCGCGCTCTCGCACCGCGTCCGCGACGCGGTCGAGGGCTGGCTCGCGGGGTGGGACTCGAACGGCGCGGAATGGGACTTCTGGGTCGAGCGCAACGAGGCGTTCCGGTCGAGCATCGCAGGGTTGCTGCACGCGCGCGCCGACGACGTCGCGGTCACGACGTCGGTCTCCCAGGGCGTGAGCGCGTTCGTGTCGGCGCTGCCGCTCGAGGGAGAGCGGAACCGGATCGTGATCTCCGAATACGAGTTTCCGACGGTCGGCCAGATCGCGCACGCGCAGGAGCTCCGTGGCGCCGAGGTCGTGCACGTGACGCCGGGGGACGACGGCTCGATCGGCCCCGAGCGCTTCGCAGATGCGATCGACGAACGGACCGCGCTCGTGTGCTGCACGGCGCTCTCCTACCGCTCGGGTCACCGTCACGACGTCGGTGCGATCGCCGAGGCCGCGCACGCGGCGGGCGCCCTCGTGCTCGCGGACAGCTACCAGGCATGCGGCGCGGTCGAGCTCGACACCCGCTCGCTCGGCGCCGACGTGGTCACCGGGGGGACGGTCAAGTACCTCCTCGGCACGGCCGGGCTCGGGTTCATGTGGGTGAGGCCGGCGCTGCACGAGACGCTCGTCCCGACGCAGACCGGCTGGTTTGCCGACGAGGACATCTTCGCGATGTCGATCGCGGACTACTCCCCGCACTCGAGCGCCCGCCGCTTCGACTCGGGCACCCCCCCGGTGCCCGCGCTCTACGCCGGCGTCGCCGGGATCTCGCTCGTCGCGGAGACGGGCGTGCCCGCGATCGAGCAGCACGTGCTCGCGCTGGGGGAGCGGCTGATCGAGGGGGCGACCGACCTCGGCGCGACCGTCGTCACTCCGGCCGACCCCGCCCGGCGCGGCCCCCTCGTCTGCGTGCGCTCCACGGACGTCGCGGCGCTCGTCTCCGCGCTCGCCTCGGAGCGGATCGTGGTCTCTTCGCGGGAGGACAAGGTGCGGATCGCGCTGCACTTCTACAACGTCGAGGAGGACGTCGACACGCTGCTCGCCGCGCTCGCGCGCCACCGCGCGCTGCTCGCCTGACAACGCTTGTGGTGATTCACCACAAGCTCCCTCCCGCACCCTCTATCGCGTACGGCGACCACCCGGACCAGGTGGCGAACCTGCACCGACCGGCGGGTACGAGAGGGCCATGGCCGTGCGTCGTCCTCGTGCACGGCGGGTTCTGGCGCACGGGGTGGGACCGGACGCTCATGACGTCGCTCGCGATCGACCTCGCCCGACGCGGGCTCGCGGCCTGGAACGTCGAGTACCGGCGCGTCGGGCAGGAGGGCGGCGGGTGGCCGGGGACGTTCGAGGACGTCGCCGCCGCGGTCGACCGTCTGGCAGAGGTCGAGGACGTCGACACCACGCGCGTCGCGACGTGCGGGCACTCGGCGGGAGGCCACCTCGCCCTCTGGCTCGCCGCGCGCCACCGCCTGGCGGCCGGAACCGGTGCCTCGCCGCGCGTGCGGCCCGTGGCTGCGGTCTCGCAGGGCGGCGTCTGCGACCTCGAGGGCGCGTGGCGCGAGGAGCTCGGGCACGGGGCGGTCGAAGAGCTGCTCGGGCCGCTCGAGGAGCGCTCCGAACGGCTCGCCGAAACCTCGCCGGCCGCTCTCTCTCCGCTCGGCGTGCCGCAGCTCCTCGTGCACGGAAGCGACGACGACGTGGTGCCTGTCTCGCAGAGCCGCGCTCTGGCGGAGCGAGATCCGCTCGCCCAGCTCCTGGAGCTCGAGGGCGCCGACCACTTCGACGTGGTCGACCCCGGGCACCACGCCTGGGCGGCCGCCGCGGTGTGGCTCGTCGAGCGATTGTGCGCGCGGCCTTGACGCGCTATCGCAAAGACGCTATATAGCAAACATGAGATCAAAGCGGCAGGCCGAGACGCCGGTCGAACGGCTCCGCCGACGGCTCGCGGGCGCGGACGAGGGATGGTTGTTCACCTCGATCGCCTCGCAGGTCGCCGATCGCCGCCGGGACCTCGGCCTCTCGCAGGCGGAGCTCGCCACGCTCTGCGACACCACCCAGTCCGCGATCGCGCGGCTCGAGAGCGGCGGACGTCCCCCGCGGATCGACACGCTTCTCCGCATCGCGTCGGCGCTCGACTGCGAGCTCCACGTCGAGCTGCGGCCGGCGGAGAGGGACGGCTGAGCGATGGCCTCGCTCGTGGAGAGGATCGACCTCCTCGAGCTGGATCTCCGCCGCGTGCAGCGCGAGCTGCAGGTCCTCCGCCGGGAGGCGCGCGCCGCGACGACGGAGACTCCCGAGCCGGCGGCGGCGCCCGCGCCGGCGCCCGTCCCTCGCCCGGTTGTCCCGGCGAGGCCTCCGGCGCAGGAAGGGCCGACGCGCCCGCAGCCGAGCGTGGATCTCGGTGCTCGGCTCGCCCGGCTCGACCTCCTCGGTGCGCGCGGTCTCGCGATCGCGGGCGGAGCCGTGACGGCGCTCGGGATCACGCTGCTGTTCGTGCTCGCGACGGAGCGCGGCTGGATCGGGCCGGTCGAGCGAGTCGGTGCCGGGGCGCTCGTCTCGGCGCTCGTGTTCGGCGCAGGCCTCGTCCTCCGTCGTCGCTACGGCCAGATCGCCGCCGCGCTCGCGGCAGTCGGCGCGGGGATCGCCGGCGGCTACGCGACGCTCGCGGCGGCGACCGTCCTCTACGAACTCGTGCCGGACGCCGCCGCCCTCGGCATCGCAGCCGCGATCGCCGGGCTTGCCGTCGCGGTGTCGCTCGCCTGGGGCTCGCAGCTGGTCGCGGCGCTCGGGCTCGTGGGCGCGGCCTGCGCACCCGCGCTCGAGGCGCTCGACGCGGGGATCGGCGCGGTGGGCGTGGCGTTCGGCGTGGTCGTGCTCGGGGCGACGGCGGTCGTCGCCGTCCGCCGCCGGTGGGCGCGGCTGCTCGTCGCCGTGCTCGGCGTCGTCGGCGCAGAGGCCGCCTGGCTCGCCGCCGCGGACGCGCCCGCGGGAACCCCCGCGACGCTCGCCGTGACCGGGGCGCTGATCGGAGTCGTGCTCGTGAGCGCGAGCGCGTGGCAGGTCACGGGGAACGAGCGTGCCCTGTCGGTCGTCGCCGGCCCGATGGTGCTCGCGGCCTTCGGCAGCGTGCTCCTCTCCGGCCAGGCGCTCTTCGATACGGCAGCCGACCGTGCGGGATGGCTCGCGGTCGGCGCGTCGGCGTTCGCGCTCGGCTGGCTCGCCCTCCGGAGGGTCCAGCCCGACTTCGCGCTCGTGCTCGCCGCGGGATCGCTCGGTCTCGTCGCGGTCGCGGTCGCAAACGTCGTCTCCGACGACGGCCTGACGCTGAGCTGGGCCGCCGAGTCGGCGGTGCTCTCGTTGCTCGCGCTGCGGTTCCGCGACGCGCGCCTCCAGCTCGCGGCGCTCGGGTACCTCGCGCTCGCGACCGCACACCTCGTCACGGTCACCGAACCCTTCGGCGAGCTCTTCGCGGGCGCGTCCGTCGACGCCTCCACCGCGATCCCGACGTTCGCGGTCGCGGCCGCGGCCACCACGGCGGGCCTGCTCGCGCCGCACGGCTACACCGTCACCGGCGAGGTCGGGATGCTCGCGTTCCTCGGCTCCGTCCGGGCTGCGCTGCTGGCCGGCCGTGCCCGGGTGGTCGAGACCCTCGTCGCGGGCGCCTCGACGCTCGGCGTGGTCGCGTTCGGCATCCTCGCGGTCTCGCTCGACGTCCCCGGCGGCCATCTCGCGCTCGGCGCCGTTGCGGCTCTCGTCGCGCTGGCGGGGACGGTCGTCGCGCCCCGTCGGCGCGCACGCGGTCTCGCGGTCGCGTCGCTCGCAGGCTCGTTCCTGGTCGTCGCAGAGGCGACCGCGTACGACTTCGCGGAGCTCCCTGACCACTGGGGCGCGCCCTCATTGCTCGTCGCCGCGGCCGGCCTCCTTGCCGCGGGCGTGCTCGTCCGCGTGGGTTGGGAGACCCCGGCTCGGCTCGGTCTCGCCTCGGGCGCGGCGGCGACGGTGGCATTCGTCGCGTCGTTCGCGGCGCTCGACGCGCTCGTGCCCGATCTGCCGGCGACCGCCGCGCGGGTCTGGGCGACATTCGGGACGTCGGCGATCGCGGTCGCGTACCTCGTGCCCGCCGCGTGGGCGCTGCGCCGGCCGCGGTTGCGCAATCTCGCAACGACCCTGTGGGCGCTCGGCCTCGTCGCGCTGCTCGCCGCGGAGCTCGTCGCCGCGGACGACCCGCAGGTCTTCGCGGTCGCCGTCGCCGTGACGGTCGCAGTCGCCGCCTTCGCCGGGCGCCGTGTCGGCGAGCCTCGCCTGTCGATCGCCGCCGCCGTCCTCGTCGTCCTCGACGGCGTCGGGGTGCTCGCGTGGCTCACGCCGCCCTGGCATCTGCTGTCGCCGAGCGAGGCGCCTGCGTCGGGCGTCGGTGCGCTGGTCGCCGTTGCCGCCGCGACGGCTGTCGTCGCGCTGACTGCGCCCGGGCGCGACCGCTGGATTCTCGGAGTCTCGGCGGGGCTCCTGCTCTACGCGGTCTCGCTCGTCGTCCTGGAGCTCGTGATCCGGCTCTCGGGCGCATCGCTCGAGACGGACTTCGAGCGCGGCCACACCGTCGTGAGCGCCGTCTGGGGCGTGACCGGCCTCACCGTGCTCGTCGTCGGCCTCTTCCGCCGCTCCGCCGCGCTCCGGTACGCCGGCCTCGCGTTGTTCGGTGTGACTCTCGCGAAGATCTTCCTGTTCGACCTCGCCGAGCTGAGCTCGCTCGCGCGGGCGGCGTCGTTCGTCGCGGTCGGCGCGTTGCTCCTTGCCGGCGGCGCGCTCGTCCAACGGCTCGGCGAGCGCGAGCCTGACATACTCGAGCGGTGAGCGCGGACGACTCCGCCGCCGAGCTCGAGCGGATGATCGAGCGCTACAACGACGCGTGGAACGAGCACGACCTCGACGCGATCCTCTCGTTCCACGCACCCGGCATGGTGTTCGAGAACCACACCGCGGGCGAGCGGGCGGAGGGCGACGCCGTGCGTGAGCACATCGGCGCGATCTTCGAGAACTGGCCCGATCTCTCGTTCTCCGGAAGGCGTCTCTACGCCCGTGACGGGCTCGTGGTCAGCGAGTGGACGGCGACTGCGACCACCCCGGACGGGCGTCGCCTCACGTGGGACGGCGTCGACGTGTTCCCCTGCGAGAACGGCTTGATCCTCCGCAAGGACGTCTACTCCGCCGCGCACCGCGCGCGGGAGCTCGACGCCTAGCGCCCTGCCCGCGGTGCGCCCGAGGGTCCATGTGACCGCCCCTGTCCCGGCCGAGGTCGAGGAGGCGCTCGCACGGGATTTCGAGCTGAGCCCCCTCCCGGAGGGCGCCGACGGGATCGTCTCGATGCTGACGAGGAAGGCCGACGGGGCGTACCTCGACCGCGCGGGCCCGCAGCTGCGCGTGGTCGCGAACTACGCGGTCGGCGTGAACAACGTCGACCTCGCCGCGGC
>DASSUT010000099.1:0-6602 GCA_035706725.1 Gaiella sp.
GGATCGAGGCCTTCCTCAAGCCGATCCAGATCGTGACCGCGACGAGCGACGGGGCGCGGCTCGCCGCGGAGGTCGTGGGCCCGCTGGCGCGTGCCGAGGGCCTGCCGCTCCACGCCGAGGCGGTGCCCGCGTGAGGGCCGCCGGAACGAGCGTGCGGGCGCTCGCGCGGCCTGTGGCCGAAGGCTTTTCGCCGTACGTCTGGGCGGCAGCGGTGGACGAGGTCGCCGAGCGTCACGGGGTCGCGCGCGAGACCGTGCTGAAGTTCGACCAGAACACGCCGGCATTGCCCGGCGTGCCCCAAGTGCCGCTCGCCTCGAGCATGGCGCGCCTCAACGAGTATCCCGACGGGACGTACCGTGCGCTTCGCGAGGCGGCCGCCTCCTACGTCGGCCTCACGGCCGGTCACGTCGTGGTCGGTGCAGGCGCGGACGATCTCATCCTGCTCGTTGCGCGCGTGTTCCTCGGCCCGGGCGCGCGGGCGGCGATCGAGACGCCGACGTACGCGCTCTACCGCATCGCGACGACGCTGACCGGCGCCGAGCTCGCGAGTTCGGACGAGGAGGCGGCCCTGCGCTGGGTCTGCAACCCGAACAACCCGACCGGCGCGGTGGTCGAGCCGGAGGCGATCGTGGATTTCGCGCGGCGCGCGCCCGAGACCGTCGTCGTGGTCGACGAGGCGTACGTCGAGTACGGCGGACGGTCGTGCGTGGAGTGGGTCGACGAGCTGCCGAATCTCGTCGTGCTGCGGACGCTCTCGAAGGCGTTCGGCCTCGCGGCATTGCGCGTCGGGTACGCGCTCGCGCATCCGGACACAGCGGCGCTCCTCGACGAGCGGAGGGCGCCCGCGCCCGTCTCCGGCCCCGCGGCCGCGATCGCCGAGGCAGCGCTGCGCGACCCGCGTCTCGGAGACGTCGAGGCGACCGTGGTCGAGCGCGAGCGGCTGCGCGCGGCGCTCGTCCGCGCGGGCTACGACTGCCCGCCCACCGCGACGAACTTCGTGTTCGTCCGGACCGACGAGCCGCTCGCCGACCGGCTCGAGCAGGAGGGGATCGTGGTGCGTGCGTTCCCGGACGGGATCCGCGTCTCGGTGCGGCGACCCTCGGAGAACGACGTGCTCCTGCGCGCGCTCGGCGCCGAGCCGGGCCCGCCCCCGCGGCGGGAGGCGACCGTGCTGCGCACGACGACCGAGACGGCCCTGCGACTCACGCTGTCTCTCGACGGCACCGGCCGTGCGCGGGTCGAGACCGGGATCGGATTCCTCGACCACCTCCTCACCCTGCTCGCGTTCCACGCGTCGTTCGACCTCGAACTCTGCGCGGCCGGCGACCTCGAAGTCGACGAGCACCACACGGTCGAGGACGTGCTCGCCTCGCTCGGGACGGCGCTGTCGCAGGCCCTCGCGGCCCGGACCGGTGTCGCGCGCTACGGATCGGCGATCGTCCCGATGGACGAGGCGCGCGCGATCGCCGCCGTCGACCTCGTGCGTCGGCCGCACGCGGAGGTCGCGCTCTCCTTCTCCGGCGACCGGGTGGGGTCGCTCGCGGTGTCGCTGCTCGCGCACGCGGTCGAGCGTTTCGCGATCGAGGCAGGCTGCACGATGCAGCTCGAGGCTGCGGGGGCGGACGACCACCACGTTGCGGAGGCCGCGTTCAAGGCGCTCGGTCAGGCGCTCCGCCAGGCGGTCGCGCCGGGGCCCGACGGGATCCGCTCGACGAAAGGGGCGGCGTGAAAGTCGCGATCGCAGACTACGGTGCCGGCAACCTGCGCTCGCTGTCCTCCGCGCTCGTGCGCGCCGGCGCGGAGCCGGTCGTCACGGTCGACGCGGACGTCGTCGCAGACGCGCCGCTCGCCGTGATCGCGGGCGTCGGCCACGTCGCGAGTGCAGCAGCGGGGCTCGCGCGCCACGGCCTCGACGAGGCGCTGCGCGGGCGCGTCGACGCCGGACGACCCGTCGCCGGAATCTGCGTCGGCCTCCAGCTCCTGTTCGGCGAGAGCGAGGAGGGAGGCAGGGGGATCGGGCTTCTACCGGGCGGCGTGTTGCGGGTCCGTGCGCGGCGCGTTCCGCACATGGGCTGGAACACGCTGCACGCAACGCGACCGAGCACGACGCTCGAGGGCCTGGACGGCGCGGACGTCTACTTCGCGCACAGCTTCGCCGTCGAGCCCGAGGACCCCTCCGACGCGACCGCCACCGTCGACCACGGCGGCCCGCTCGTCGCGGCGGTCGAGCACGGCCCCCTCGCGGGTGTCCAGTTCCACCCCGAGCGCAGCGCGCGCGCCGGGTCACGGACGCTCGAGAACCTCTTGCGATGGTCAAGAAGCGCGTGATCCCCTGTCTCGACGTGGCGGACGGCCGCGTCGTAAAGGGCGTCAACTTCCGGAACCTGCGCGAGATGGGGGAGCCGGTGACGCTCGCCCGCGGCTATTCGGAGCTCGGCGCGGACGAGCTCGTCTTCCTCGACATCACCGCGACGCTCGAAGGTCGTGGCCCGATCCTCGACGTCATCCGCCGGGCCGCGGACGAGCTCACGATCCCGTTCACGGCCGGCGGCGGCGTCACGGGCGTCGAGGACGCGCGCGCCCTGCTCCTCGCGGGCGCGGACAAGGTCGCGATCAACCGGGCGGCGTTCGAGGAACCGGCGATCCTCGGCGCGCTCGCCGACGAGTTCGGCGCACAGGCGGTCGTGTGCGCGATCGACGCGCGCGGCGGTGAGGTCGTCACGCACGCGGGGCGGAACCCCCGCCGGCGCTCGGCCGTCGACTGGGCTCGCGAGGCGGTCGAGCGGGGCGCGGGAGAGATCCTGCTCACCTCGATCGATGCCGACGGGACCCGCACCGGCTACGACGTGTCGCTGACGCGCGCCGTCGCCGAGGAGGTCGAGGTTCCGGTCGTCGCCTCGGGTGGCGCGGGCGAGGCAGCCCATCTCGTCGCGGCCTTCGAGGCAGGCGCCGAGGCGGCGCTCGTCGCGTCGATCGTCCACGAGCGACCGGAGCGGCTGCCGGAGCTGAAGGCCGAGCTGGAGGAGGCGGGATGGCCGATGCGGCGCTGACCCCGGTGATCGTCCAGGACGTCGACACCGGTCGTGTGCTGATGCTCGCGTACGCGGACGAGGAGGCGCTTCGCCGCACGCGCGAGACCGGCGAGGCGTGGTTCTGGAGCCGCTCGCGGAACGAGCTGTGGCACAAGGGCGCGACGTCGGGGAACACCATGGCCGTCGAGGAGATACGCGACGACTGCGACGGCGACGCGCTCCTCTACCGCGTGCGTCCGAACGGCCCCGCGTGCCACACGGGCGCCGAGTCGTGCTTCGCGCCGTGGCTCTGGCGGGTCGTGGCAGAGCGGGCGCTCACGCGGCCCGAGGGTTCGTACGTCGCCGGGCTGCTCGACGAGGGGCCTGCAGCGGCGGCGCGAAAGGTGGGGGAGGAGGGGCTCGAGGTGGCGCTCGCCGGCGTCTCCGAGCCCGACGAGCGCCTCGTCGAGGAGCTCGCCGATTTGTGGTTCCACTCCTACGTCCTGCTCGCAGCGCGCGGTCTCCAGCCGTCCGCGGTCGAGGACGAGCTCCGCCGGCGGCATACGACGTTCAGACCATCGTGATCACCGGCGGGCGGAAGCCCGAGCAGAGGAGGTCCGCCCGCGTGATCCTGCCTTCCCTCACGACGCAGAAGAGGTGCTGCTCGACGACGTACGTCTCGCCGTTCTCGACCCCGGTGAGCCGGTAGGAGACGTGTGCGCGGTCGCCGACGTCGTATTCGTTCGAGTCGAGGAGACGGAGCTCGGTCGATTCCCCGAACCACTGCGTCACGAGCGCGGCGGCCTCGGTCGCGCTCGTCCGCTCCCTGTACCCGGGCGGGGTCAGCGCTCGAAAGAGCACGTCGGGAATGAAGCACTCCGCGAGCGCCGCCGTGTCCTGCGCGGCGACTGCCTCGACGAATCGCCTTCCGACGTCGTCCGGCATACGGACAGCCTAACGGCGTCCTTCCTCGACGAAGCCGAACGTGCGGTAGAGGGCAATCGCCGCGTCGTTGTGGGGGAAGACGCTCAAGGTCAGCTTGTGCAGTCCTCGCACGCGCGCCCACTCGATCGCGGCCGCGACCAGCGCCGTCCCGACAGGCTGGACGTGAAGCGTGCCGACGACCTCGTCGTCCGCAACCGCTCGTCGACGTCGACCGGCGCGAAGAGGAGCGTGCGCCGGTCGCGCTCCTCTGCCGGTCGCACCGAGATCGTCTCCGTGGCCATGGCTCGGCATCCAACGTACGGCAGGCCGCACTGCTCGGGTGCGACACCTCCCGTACCGTGTCGCCCATGACCCGCCTCGATTCCTGGCGAGCGACCGTGCTCAGACAGAACGGCTGAGCCGCCGCTTCCCGCTCGGAGCGTCCTGGGAAGCGGCGGGAGGTGGCGCGCGCACCGGCGTGAGGCACGCCGCGTGGCGACGCGCTCCTTCCCGCACGAGAGGAAGGAGGTCTGCGATGCCGATGCCGCATCGCACGTTCGCCGAGGTGGCCAAGCGCCGTCTCGTCGGAAAGGAGGGGACCGAGCGCGTTGCGACGCTCCGCGCACTCCTCGGCGAGCTGCCCGGGTACCGGAACGGGCCGTACGCCGACCTGCGCAAGTGGCTCGAGGGCGAGCTCGACCGCACGCGCGTGCGTGCCAAGGTCGTGCACCGCGACTCGCTCCAGGTGCGTCGCGAGGGCGCCGCGCAGATCGCGCTCGTCGGCCCGCCCAACGCCGGCAAGTCGTCGCTCCTGCAAGCGCTGTCCGACATCCAGATCAAGACCGGCGACTACGCGTTCACGACGCTCAGGCCGGTACCGGCGCTGACCCGGATCGGCGGCGTGCTCGTGCAGCTCGTCGAGATACCGGGGCTGATCGAGGGCGCCCACGAGGACCGCGGCGGCGGCCGTGCGCTCCTCGGGGTACTTCGGAACGCCGACGCGATCGTCTATTGCCGCGCGGCGACGGAGCGCGCGACGGCCCTCGACGTCGTCCGCCACGAGGTCGCCGCAGCGGGGATCGACAAGCCTGCGATCCTCGCGCTCACGAAGGCCGACGAGCTCGTGGGCGCCGACCTGGAGCGCGCGCTTGACAACGCTTGTGGTGATTCACCACAAGCTCTCGAGGGGGTGGTCGCCGTCTCGGTGCTCGACGACGAGTCTCTCGACCGGTTGCGCGCCCGGATCTGGAGCTTGACCGGGCTGATCCGGGTCTATCCGCGGCGCGACGGCCGTGTCGACGCGGAGCCGTTCGCCTTGCCACTGGGGGCGACCGTCGCGGATCTCGCCGAACGTGTCCACCACGACGTCGGCCGGACCTGCACGGGCGGACGCGTCTCGGGCCCGTCCGCGCGCTTCGACGGCCAGCGCGTGGGGCGTGGGCACGTGCTCGAGGACGGCGACGAGGTCGAGGTGCTCGCCCGGTGACTATCGTCGGGTCCATGGTGGTCACCGCCGGCATCTCGACGGACGAGCTCCGTCGGCGACGAGAGCGCCTGCACGCGCTCGTCGCTGACCAGGACCCTTCCGGATACGTCGTCTTCGACCAGAGCTACGTCCAGTACCTGACGCGGTTCTCGTTCCTCGCCACCGAGCGCCCCGTCGCGTACGTCGAGAGCGCCCGCGGCGAGACCGCGGCCTTCGTGCCCGAGTTCGAGGTCGCACGCGTCGAGGAGGAAACGTCCTTCGGACGCGTCGCGTCCTACCCGGAGTACCCCGGCAAGGAGCACCCGATGGAGATCCTCGCCCGGGTTCTCGCGGAGATGGGCATCGCCGGCACGATCGCCGCAGACCAGGACGGCTATCCCGGCATCCTGGGCTATGCCGGGCCTGCGCTGTCGACGGTCACCGGCGCCACGATCGTCCCGATCGCGGGGGCGCTCGAGCAGCTGATGGCGCGCAAGAGCGCGGCCGAGCTCGAGCTGATCCGCGAGAGCGGGCGCTGGTGCGCGCACGCGCATCACCTGCTCCAGACGTACACGCGTCCGGGCGTGACCGAGGCACAGGCCGCGCTTCGCGCGGGCTACGAGGCAAGCCTCGCGATGCTCGACTCGCTGGGTCCCGAGTACGACGGCCAGCTCTCCTCGACGGACGGCGCCAGCGCCGGGTACCGAGGCCAGATCGGCGAGCGGAGCGCCTGGGCGCACGCGGTTTCGCACAACATCGAGTTTGCCCCCGGCGACGTGCTCGTGAGCGAGACGAGCGCTCCCGTCTGGGGGTACAACGCCGAGCTCGAGCGCGCCATGGTCGTCGGCCCTCCGAGCGACGAGATGCGGCGCCATTTCGAGCACATGCGTGCGGCCCAGCAGGTGGCTTTCGACGCGCTTCGACCCGGCGTCACGTGCGCGGCGGTCGACCGGGCGGTGCTCGCGTACTTCGAGGAGCAGGGCATCCTCGAGACGTGGAGCCAGCACACGGGGCATGCGATCGGTCTGCGCAACCACGAAGCGCCGTTCCTCGACGTCGGCGACGAGACGGTCGTGGAGCCGGGGATGGTGTTCACGATCGAGCCGGGCGTCTACGTGGCTGGGCTCGGCGGCTTCCGCCACTCCGACACCGTCGCCGTCACCCCCGACGGCATCGAGCTGCTGACCGACTACCCGAGCGAC
>DASSUT010000100.1:0-2872 GCA_035706725.1 Gaiella sp.
CACCATCGACCGCCGCAGCACCTCCCAGACCGAGACGTTCGCGATCGTCGCGATCGACGCGCGCGGCATCAGCTTCATGTTCTCGCGCACGCGGTCGAAGACGATGATCGTGTCGTAGATCGAGAAGCCGAGGATCGTGAGGATCGCGGCGACCGTGGACGCGGTCACCTCCCGTCCCGACAGCGCGTACACGCCGAGCGTGATCAGCACGTCGTTCAGCAGGGTCCGCAGGATGGGGACGGCGAAGCGCCACCGGTACCGCAGCGTGACGTACAGCGCGATCAGCGCGAACGAGACGATGATCGCGACGATCGCGCCCTTCAGGATCTGCCGGCTGAAGCTCGCCGAGACGTTGCGGACGCCCTCGATCTTCGCATCGAGCCGCTGCGTGAGCGCGCTCTCGAGCTGCGCCTGCTCCGGGTCGGTGAGCGACTCCGTCCTGACCTCGAAAGACTTGTACTCGTCGCCCGTGGCCTGGCCCCGACCCTGCACGACGGCGTCCGCCCGTCCGATCTGTGCCATCTGGTCGCGGACCGACGACAGCGACACGGGCGCCGGGGTCGTGAAGCGGGCCTGAGTCCCGCCCTTGAAGTCGATGCCGAGGTTGAGGCCCTGGACGATCAGCGCGACCACGCTCACGCCGATCGCGACGAGCGAGAGGATGAACCACAGTCGTCGCCTCCCGACGACGTCGATGCGCTGCCAGCGCGGGATCTCGGTCGCGGTCGCGCCCATGAAGCGCGGGTTGTCGAACCACTTGAAGCCCGAGAGCACGGTCAGCATCGCGCGGGTCGCGACGATCGCCGTGAGCATGGAGATCGCCGTGCCGATCAGGAGCATCAGCGCGAAGCCGCGGACGCTGGCCGTCGCGACCGCGAACAGCACGAGCGCGGTGATCGCGGTGACCGCGTTCGCGTCGACGATCGTGTGGAAGCCCTTCGTGTAGCCGGTCGAGATCGCCGCCCGGATCGAGCGCCCGGCGCGCACCTCTTCCTTGATGCGCTCGAAGATGACCACATTGGCGTCGGCCGCCACCCCCAGTGTGAGCACGAGGCCCGCGAAGCCCGGCAGGGTGAGCGTGACGTTGAAGAGAAGGATCGCCGCGTACAGCAGGGCCGCGTAGATGCCGAGGCCGAGAACCGCGACGACGCCGAGGAAGCGGTAGAAGACGAGCAGGAAGATCGCGACGAGCAGCAGGCCGACCGTGGCGGCGGTCTTCGCCTCCTGCAGCGAGTCCTTGCCCAGGGTCGCCGAGACGGTCGTCTGGTCGAGGGTGCGGAACTCGACCGGGAGCGCGCCCGTCTGGAGCACGAGGGCGAGGTCCTTCGCCTCGCGAATCGAGAAATCGCCGGTGATCTGCGCCCCGTTCGAGCCCGAGATCCCGCCCGGGTACTGCTCGAAGTCGATCGACGGCCACGACTTGATCTCGCGGTCGAGCACGATCGCGAAGTGCTGGACGTAGTTCCGGTAGTCCCCCTGCCCCGCGCCGACCGTGTTGAAGAGGAGCTTGCCGCGGATCGCGATGTCTCGGGTGATCTGCTCGAACTTCTTCTGCCCCTCGCCGGTGAAGTCCATCAGCACGATCGGGGCGCCCGTGTTCGGGTCGAAGTCCTGCCGTGTCCCCGAGAGCTTCAGGTCCTTTCCCGTCATCTCGGGCACGGTCGGCGGTGTGTAGCGGAGGAGGTACCAGTAGGTCTTCGTCGGAGGCGACTCCGCGACGCCCGGACAGAACCCGTCGTCGGGGCCGCAGCGCACCACCACGGTCTTCGGGGGCACGGCGAGGAGCCGGTAGCCCTTCGGGAGCTTCCCGTCCCACTTCGCGAGCGCGGCCTTGCGCGTCTGCACCGGGCCGCGCACGAGAGTCTTCCCCTTCTCGCGGAACACGTAGAACGTGTCCGGCTGGCCCTTGGTCGCGAGCGCCTGCTGGCCGACGAGCAGGTCGAAGAGCTTCGGCGTCGCGATCGGCTGCTTCGTGCGCGCGTCGACGGACGGCGCCACGAGGTTCTTCTCGAGATCGAAGAGCTCGAGCTGGGCCGTCTTGCCGATGACCTGGGCGGCCGCGGCGGGGTCCTTCACGCCCGGCAGCTGGATCGAGATCTGATCCGTCCCCTGCGTCCGGATCTCGGGCTCCGCGACGCCGAGCTTGTCGACGCGGTTCCGCATGATCGACACGGAGCGGTCGAGGTCCTCCTGCGTGAGCTTGCGATCGCGCGGCGGAACTGCCTGGAGCGTCACCTCGAGGCCGCCCTGCAGGTCGAGCCCGAGCGTCGGTCGCTGCTCGAGCGGCGACCCCGGGACGGCCATCAGCGCCACGCCGACCATGGCCGCGGCGACGAGGCCGACGACGAAGAATGCTGCCCGGCGCGACATGTGCGAAGGCCCAGGTTAGCGGCGCTCGAGCGCCGCGGGGTCCTCCGCGTCGTCCTCGCTCACGAAATCCTCGGAGTCGTTAACACGCTCTTCGCCGCTCGCGGCCTCGGCAGCCTCTGCGGCCGGCTCGCTCGCGTCCGCCTCGTCCGCCTCGTCCGCCTCGTCCTCGGGCTTCACGACGCCGCCGACCGCACGCCGGGCGATCCGCACGTGGATCCCGTCCGCGATCTCCACGACGAGGTCGTCGTCCTCGTCGACCTCCTGCACGATCCCGTACAGCCCGCCGACCGTGAGGATCTCGTCTCCGGGGTCGATGGACGAGAGCAGCTCGTTCTGCTGCCGCTGGCGGGCGCGCTGCGGGCGGATCAGGAGCGCCCACAGCAGGACGAGCATCGCGACGACCAGGATCAGCTGTGCCAAGGTTCCTCCTCCGGGCCGGCGGCGAGCGTGGCGAGCACGTCCGTGCGGTAGGTCTCGAACGCGCCACGCGCGATCGCGTCGC
>DASSUT010000101.1:0-3443 GCA_035706725.1 Gaiella sp.
GAAGGTCTCCGACCTGTCCGTCGTCTACGGGTCGCTCACGGTCGTGCTCGTGTTCCTGTACTCGGTCTACCTCTACGCGTCGGCCGTGCTCTTCGGCGCCTCGCTCGCGGCCGTCTGGTCGGCGCCTCCGGACGAGGCGCCCGCGGTGCCGATCCGGCAGCGGGTGCGGGAGGGGCTCGTCGGCCTCGTCGTCCGTCGCGACCCGCCGCCTCCGCCCGGCCCGCCGCCGCGGCGCTAGGGGGCTGTGCCCTCGTAGACGAGGACAAGGACGCCGTCGCCGACCGTCTTCGACTCGGCCAGGCGAAGGGGCTTCTTGTCGCTCGTCGGCCCGAACAGGCGCTTGCCGGTTCCCAGCACGACGGGGAACACCATCAGGTGCAGCGCGTCCACGAGGTCGTTCTCGATCAGCGCCTGCGCGAGGGTCGCGCTTCCGTGGACGACGACGTCACCGTCGTGGGCGTGCTTCACCCGCGCGACCGCCTCGGCGAGGTCGCCGTCGAGCACGGTCGTGTTCGTCCACGCGGGGTCCTTCAGGGTCGACGACACGACGTACTTCGGCATCGTGTTGAACCTGTCCGCGAACTCGCCCTCGCGGCCAGGCCACGCCGCGGCGAATCCCTCGTACGTCCGGCGACCGAGGAGCAGCGCGTCGGACGCCATCGTCTCGTCGAGCTTGAACGCGTTGCCCTCGTCTCCGCGGTCGATCTCGAAGCTCCAGCCGTCGTACTTGAAGCCCTCCCCGCCGCCCGGTGCCTCGATCACGCCGTCGAGCGACATGAACTCTGTGATCACGATCCTGCCCATCGGGTTCCTCCTCGCTTCGGGGTCTCGCGCGGTAGACCGGCCCGACCGGCAGGAGTCATCGGCGCGAGCCGACGAGGACCCGCAGCACGACGAGGCCGACGAGCGCCGCGAGCGCGCTCCGCGCGATACCGTCGACGTCGATCGCGGGCCGCCACTCCACGTCGCCCCCGCGGATCACGTACGCCCCGGCAGGCCGCGCCTTGACGCCGAACCCGCCGCCGCCGTTGTGCTCGCTGTCGCCCCCACCGCCGCCACCGCCCCGCACGTTGGCGGCCGGGATCACCGTCGTGCCGTCGCGCTCGACCGGCTCGCCGAACACCATCTGCGCCCGCATGGAGTCGCGCACGCCGCCGAGCATCTCGTCCACGTTCATTCTCGCACCTCCGTCTCGCTTCTTCCCAGGATGGCCGACGCGGCGCGGCACGTGTGGTCGATCTCGTCCCCGACCTGGAAGACACGTCGCTGATCCGCGTGCTCGAAGCGCTCGCCGACCGCATGTTCGTCGAGCGCGTGCTGCGCGATCTCCGTTGATGCGGGTCAGTGACCGGAAACCGCGTGCGGGACGTACGGCTCCTCGAGCCGCTCGATCTCCTCCACGGTCAGTGGAAGACGCTCGGCGTGGAGCGCGTCCTCGAGGTGCTCGAGCTTCGTCGCGCCGACGATCGGGGCGGTGACCCCGTGGCGGTGGAGGAGCCACGCGAGCGCGACCTGCGCGGGCGGCACGCCGAGCTCGCCGGCGACCTCTGCGGCGCGGTCGACGACCGCGAAGTCCACCTCGGGGGTGTAGAGGCTGTCGCCGAACGAGTCGGTCCGCGCGCGGACGGTCAGCTGCTCGCCCTCGCGCGTGCGGTTCCCGGCGAGCAGGCCGCGCGCGAGCGGGCTCCACGGCAGGATCGCGACGCCCTGTTCGACGCATTGCGGGATCATCTCCCGCTCTTCCTCGCGGTAGACGAGGTTGTAGTGGTTCTGCATCGAGACGAACGGCGTCGGCGCGACGCGCTGCGCCTTCGCGAACTGCCACGCGTACATGCTCGAGGCGCCGATGTAGCGCGCCTTGCCCGACTTCACGACGTCGTGGAGCGCTTCCATCGTTTCCTCGATCGGCGTGGAGGGGTCCCAGCGGTGGATCTGGTAGAGGTCGACGTAGTCGAGCCCGAGACGCTCGAGCGAGCCGTCGATCGAGGCCAGGATGTGCTTGCGCGACAACCCGCGGCCGTTCGGGCCCGGCATCGTCTGGCCGTGCACCTTGGTCGCGACGACGTACTCCTCGCGCGTGGAGAACAGCTTGCGGAGCAGGCGGCCGGTGATGACCTCGCTCTGCCCGCCGTTGTAGACGTCTGCCGTGTCGAAGAACGTGACACCGCCCTCGACCGCGCGACGGACGATCGGCTCGGCCGCGTTCTCGTCGAGCGCCCACTCGCGGGTTTCGTGCGGGCCGAAGCTCATCATCCCGAGGCAGAGCCGCGAGACCTTGAGACCGGTGCGGCCGAGGTTGACGACCTCCACGGCACCACGCTACCGGCGCGCCCTCGGGCGCCGAGGCGCTACGGTCCCCGCGTTGTGCCGGCGCCGGGGAGAGGCGCCGGTCGTCAGACGACAAAAAGGAGGGTTTGTCGTGCGTTCACTTACGTCCTTGCGGCGGCTGCCGCGGCTCGCAATCGCCGTCTCGGCCGTCGCCGTGGCCGGCATCGTCGTCGCGGTCGCCGTGGCCGCCAATCCGTCCACCGACCGCTCGTTCACGCCGCAGAAGGCGGACCAGGTCACGAACATCGACGTGCTGCGCCAGCAGATCGCGAACTACTACGGAGACCCGGGCAAGACCGGAGTCATCGGGGCCGACTCGAACTACGTGAAGGAGGCGGAGGGGGTCGCGAAGGACGGCGCCAACTGGCTTCGCGCGCGCTCGAGCGTGCCGAACAGGGCGATCGTGCTCGACGTCGACGACACCACGCTCGCGACGTGGAACTACGAGGTGTTCTCGAACTGGGCGTTCAACCCGACGACGAACGGCCAGTTCGTGACCGACCAGCGCTTCCCCGCCGTCCCCGGCATGGTCGACATGGTCAAGCAGGCGGCCGCCGAGGGATACGCCATCTTCTTCCTCACCGGCCGCGGGGCGGCGCAGGAGGCGGCGACGCTCGGCAACCTGACGAGCGACGGGGTCGGCGTCGACGCCGGCTATCCCGCGCCGACTCCGCTCTCGGCCACCGAGGACGGCCTCTTCACCAAGCCCGCCGTCGCGGACTACCCGCCGTATCTCAAAACCGCGTGCGCCGGTGATCCCAACGGCTCCTGCACGACGATCCACTACAAGTCGGCGACCCGCGCTCACATCGAGTCGCTGGGCTACGACATCGTCGGGAACTTCGGCGACCAGTACAGCGACCTGCTCGGCGGATTCGCCGACAAGACGTTCAAGCTGCCGAACCCGAACTACTTCCTGCCGTAGTCGCGCTGCAGGGGAGCCGTGCCGTGCGCACGGCTCCCCTACGCTGCCACCGACGTCCGTGTAACGCAGGAGCGGCTCGGAAGACGGAGGATCACGACGTCCGTCGTGTGACCGAAAGGCGGCCTCCATGCATCCCCGGCTCCCACTGCTCGTCGCTGCGTCCGTGCTTGCGCTCCTGGCGTTTGCCGTC
>DASSUT010000102.1:0-6590 GCA_035706725.1 Gaiella sp.
GCGAGGTTCACGAGAAGCCCCGCGGCCGCGAGGACCGCGACCACGGCGGCGAGCTCGCCGAGCGTCAGACGCCGGAGAAGGGGAAGCTCGATCCCGGGGTTGCCGCGCAGCGCGAAGAGCCTGCTCCCGAGCGCCAGGCCGAGCGCGGCGGCGACCAGCAGCGCCTTGACGAGCAGCGTCTTGCCGTACGCGGTGTCGACCACCGACGCGAGGTTCCGGAACTCCGCGAGCGCGGTCAGGACGCCGGTCGCCAGCACGACGAGGACGGTCGGGAGCGCGAGCTCCGAGTAGCGCCGGATCGGGAGCGCGTCGCGGGCCCTGGTCTCGGGCGCCCGGAAGAGCACGAGCACGAGGTGGGCGAGCGCGCCCGTCCACGCGGCGGCGGCGAGCAGGTGGACGGAGTCCGCGACCGGCGCCCACCAGTCACCGCTGGTGCCCGCGTGGCCGCGCACTGCGACGAGCACCCCTGCGGCTGCGAGCGGCAGGAGCGCGAGCGTGCGTGCCCGCGCGACCGACGCGAGCGCAGCCGCCGCCGCGAGGAGCCCGATCACCGCGAGCGTGAGCGCGCCCGGGCGGCTCTCGGCAGCAGCGCGGAGCGCGCCGCCGTGCAGGCCGGCCCCGACGCCGCCGTTCACGCGGTCTCCCGCGAGCAGGGCGAACCAGGCGGCAGAGGAGAGCGCCGCGAGGGCGACACCGGCGAGCACCGGCGCTCGCATGGGCGGTGCCCTCCAGACGAGGCGCTCGCTGAGGAGCCCGCCGAGCGCGAGCGCCAGCCCGACGAAGAACAGCCAGCTCGTGACGACGTCTGAGCGCGGCGGCGTGCTCGAGGACGTGGAGGACGCGGGGATCGCGCCCGCTGTCGCGACCGAGAACGCGAAGTCCCCCGCGACGAGGTGCCCGTCGTCGGAGAGCACCGACCACGAGACCACGAAGATGCCCCTCAAGCCTTCCGGGAGGCGCTGCACGATCCGCGCCCCGCTGCCCGACACCGGCGGCAGCGCGACCACTGCGCCGTCGGTCCTCCGCACCGACACCCGTTCGCTGCCTGCCACGTAGGCCTCGTCGAACCGCAGCACGATCCGGTCGGGCGGTGAGGCGAGGCGCGCCCCGGCCTGCGGAGTCGAGGCGACGAGCGTCGCGTGCGCGCGCGCCACACCGGGGAGCGCCGCCGCGGCGGCCGTGACCGCGAGCACGACGGCGACGGCGCGCAGACACCGGCCTCGCTCGCGGATCATCCGGCGCCCACCACGGCATGGTAGGAGCCGCCGTGCTCGCCGGGAGCCCCACTCAGGCGAGCTGGACGAGCCGCGTCGCGGTCGCCTTGAACGTCGCGACCGCCGGCCCGCCGCGGGAGAGCTCGAGCCTGCGCGCCGACGCGGCCGTCACCTCGGCGGTGATCGGCCCGATCGAGACGCGGACCCGGTTGCCGACCTCGACGAGTGCGCCGACGTCGGCGCGAATCGCGTTCATCGCCGAGTCCTCGTGGTGCGCGCGCGCGACCGACACGTCCCACGGATAAACGACGACGCCGACCGCGCCCTCGGCGCTGTCGGCCGAGTAGACGGTCTCGCCCGTGTCGAGCCGGACGGAGGTGACCTCCCCCGTCTGCGCCCGGGCGGTGCCGCGCAGGAGGTTCGCACCCGTGAAGGAGGCGACGAACGCGTCGCGCGGCTCGGCGACGAGCTCGCGCGGAGTCGCGAGCTGCCGCAGCCTCCCATCGACGATCACGCCGACCTCGTCCGCGAGCGCCGCGGCGTCCTCGAAGTCGTGGGTGACGAGGATCGTCGGCAGGCCGAGCTCGCGCAGGAGCTGACGCAGCTCTGCGCGCACGTCGGTTCTCGTGTGCGCGTCGAGGGCGGAGAGCGGCTCGTCGAGCAGCAGCACGGCCGGGTCGCGGGCGAGCGCGCGCGCGAGCGCCACGCGCTGCCGCTCGCCGCCCGACAGCGCGGCCGGCGCCGCGTCGGCGAGATGCGAGATGCGGAACCGCTCGAGGTATGCGTCCGCCCGCTGGCGGCCCGCGTACTCGACGTTCCGGCGGACGGTGAGGTGCGGGAACAGCGCGTAGTCCTGGAACACGAGCCCGACGCGCCGCTCCTCGGGCCGTCTTGAGATTCCGGCGACCTGGTCGAACCAGACCTCGCCGTCGAGCGCCACCCGGCCCGTCCGCGGTCTCGCGAGCCCTGCGATCACGCGGAGGACCGACGTCTTGCCGGCTCCGGACGGCCCGACGAGCGCGACCGTCCCGGCGACGCCGAGCGTCAGCTCCAGCCCAAAAGACCGGAGCGGGAGGGCGAACTCTGCCTCGAGGCCTGCCATGCGGCGCTCAACTTGAGGGTCAGGAGCAGCGCGGCGCTGATCACCACGAGCAGGGCGCCCATGGCGAGCGTCGCGTCGAAGTTCCGGTCGAACTCGGCGTAGATCGCGAGCGGCAGCGTCTGCGTGACGCCCTGCAGGCTGCCCGCGAACATGATCGTCGCCCCGAACTCGCCGAGCCCGCGGGCGAGGGCGAGTGCGAACCCGGCCGCGAGGCCGGCCCGCGCGAGCGGCAGCACGACCCGGAAGAAGGTCCGCGCCGACCCCGCGCCGAGCGTGCGCGACGCGGCGACGAGGTTCGGGTCGACCGCCTCGAACGCCGCGATCGCCTGCCGCACGAACAGCGGGCTCGCGACGAACGTGACCGCGAGCACGACCGCCGTCTGCGTGAACGGGATCGACACGCCGAAGACGTCGAGCGTCGAGCCGAGCAGGCCGTTGCGGCCGAACGCGACGAGCAACCCCAGCCCCGCGACGGCGGGCGGGAGGACGAGCGGCAGCTCGACGAGCGTGATCACGAGCGAGCGTCCCGGGAAACGCCGCGAGGCGAGGAGGTACGCCGTCGGCGTCCCGAACCCGACGACGAGGAGCTGCGCGATCGCGCTCGCCTCGAGGCTCACGACGAGCGCGTCGACGACGGCGGGGTTCGAGAGCTGCGAGAGGAGGGTGCCGGGTTCCGTATGGACGAAGATCGCGACGATCGGCAGCACGAGGAAGCCGAGCGCGACGCAGGTCGCCCCGAAGAGCGCCACGGTGCCGATCGCCCTACCCACGGCTCAGGGGGAGGAAGCCCGCCGCGGCGAGCTTCGCCTGGCCCGCCGTGCCGAGCACCTTCCGCACGAACGCCTGCGCGGCGCGGCTCGCCTGTCCGTCCGTCGTGAGGCAGATCCCGTAGCGCACGTCCGCCCGCGCCCGGGCGGGGAGCGCGAGCACGCGGACCTTGCCCGACACCGTCTTCGCGTCGGTCGAGTAGACGAAGCCCGCGTCGGCCTCGCCGAGCGCGACCTTCGCGAGCACCTCGCGGACGTTGGTCTCGTTGCTGACGACGTTCGCGAGCACGCTCGAGAGCCCTACGTTCTGCAGGGCCTTGCGCGTGTAGCTCCCCACGGGGACCCCGTCGCCGGCGACGACGAGCTTCGTTCCCGGCCTGCGCAGGTCGCCGACGCGCCGGATGCCCGCCGGATTGGCGCGCGGGACGATCAGCACGAGCCGGTTCCGCGTGAACGCAACCGGTGGTGAGCAGAGCCCCTGCGCCGCCAGCTGCCGAGGGAGCGCCATGTTCGCGGACGCGAACACGTCGGCAGGGGCGCCGTGGCGGATCTGCGCCGCGAGCATGTTCGAGCCTCCGAACGAGTACCTCGGAGCGTGGTCGATCCTCGGCAGGACGTCGGTCAGGGACGACGCGCCGAAGACCGTGATTCGGGACTGAGAGCCGCCCCCGGCGGCGACCGCCGGCACGCCGAGCGTCGCCGAGACGACGACGGCAGCGACGAGAGCTGCGGCGAGGGCCATGCGGATGTGCGGGTGCACGATCGGCTCCCTCAGCTCTCGATCATCACGGAGGTGGACTTCACGACCGCGGTCGTCGCGCTCCCCGGCTTGACGCCGAGCTCCTCGACCGCGTCTCGCGTCACGATCGCGACCAGACGAACCGGGTCGCTGACCACGAGCTCCACCCGCGCCAGGAGGCCGTCGACCTTCACGTCGGTGACGACGCCCCGGAACCGGTTGCGGGCGCTCAGGTGCGCGGTACCGGCGTCGCCGCGGAGCCGCTCGAGCTCGGCCGCCCGGACGATCCGGCGGTTGGCGCGGTCACGCTCCGTCCGGATCCGCCCTTCGCGGTCCCAGCGCCGCAACGTGTCCATGCTGATTCCGAGCGTCTTGGCGGCCTCGCTCGCGCTGTAGGTCTCCTTCGGCACCCCTCGATCCTATGCGTTTCCTAGGCGACGGCCAACACCACGCTAGCACCACAGGCACGGCGGACCCGACCGGCATACCCCTCACGGGTATATGATGTGACCGTGGCCGAGACCGTCGTAGCGGAGGCCAAAGGGCAGCGCCTCGACCTGGCGATCACCGGCATGAGCTGCGCGGGCTGCGCCGCGCGGGTCGAGAAGGGGCTGAACGCGCTCGACGGGGTCGACGCGAGCGTGAACTACGCGACCGGCAGCGCAGCCGTCCGGTTCGATCCAAGGGCGGTCCGCCTCGACGACCTGATCCATGCGGTCGAAGACACGGGGTACGGCGCCGCGCTCCCGGACGACGTGGACGAAGAGGTCGAGGCCCGCGAGGCGTTGCGCCTGCGGATCCGGCTCCTGGTCTCCGCCGCGCTCACGGCGCCGCTCGCGGTGCTCGCGATGGCAGAGCCGCTCCAGTTCACCGACTGGGAGTGGATCGCGCTCGCGCTCGCGGCGCCGGTCGTCCTCTGGGGCGGCTTCCCGTTCCACCGCGCGACGATCCTGAACGCACGGCATCGCGCCGCGACCATGGACACGCTGATCTCGATCGGCACGCTCGCGTCGCTCGCCTGGTCGACGGTCGTGATCGCGGGCGGGCTTGACCAGCCGAGCTACTTCGAGGTCGGCGCGGTGATCACGACGCTGATCCTCCTGGGACGGTTCCTCGAAGCGCGCGCGCGACGCCGCTCGGGCGAGGCGATCCGTGCGCTCGTCGAGCTCGGCGCGAAGGAGGCTCGCGTGCTCCGCGACGGAGAGGAGGTGCTCGTCCCCGCCGACGAGGTGCGTGTGGGCGACCTGCTCGTCGTGCGACCCGGCGAGAAGCTCCCCGCGGACGGCGTCGTCGAGGACGGCGCCTCGGCCGTCGACCAGTCGATGCTGACCGGCGAGTCGCTCCCGGTCGAGGTCGAGCCCGGGTCGCAGGTTGCGGGCGGCACCGTGAACGGGTACGGGCGGCTGAGCGTCCGCGCGACGAGCGTCGGCGCGGACACGGCGCTCGCGCAGATCGCGCGGCTCGTCGCGGAGGCTCAGGCGGGCAAGGCGCCGGTGCAGCGGCTCGTCGACCGCGTCTCGGCCGTGTTCGTCCCGGTCGTGCTCGTGCTCTCGCTCGCCACGCTCGCCGGCTGGCTCCTGCTCGACGGCGACGTGACCGCCGCCTTCACCGCTGCCGTCGCAGTGCTGATCATCGCGTGCCCCTGCGCGCTCGGCCTCGCGACGCCGACCGCGCTCATGGTCGGGACGGGCCGCGGCGCGCAGCTCGGGATCCTCGTCAAGGGGCCCGAGGTGCTCGAGCAGACCCGTGCGATCGACACCGTGCTCCTCGACAAGACGGGGACCGTGACGAGCGGCGTCCTCGAGCTCGTCGACGTCGCGCCGACGAAGGGCGAGACCCGCCACCAGGTACTGCGCTACGCGGGCGCGGTGGAGGCGGCGAGCGAGCACCCCGTGGGCGTCGCCGTCGCGGCGGCAGCCCGCGCCGAGCTCGGCGCGCTGCCCGAGGTGACGGAGTTCCGCAGCCGACCGGGAACCGGCGCCTCGGGGCTGGTCGACGACCGCCTCGTCGAGGTCGGCCGCGGTCGCGACGGCGCCGACGTCCACGTCGACGGCGTCCGGCTCGGGACGCTCACGGTGCGCGACGCGGTCAAGCCGACGAGCCGCGCCGCGGTGGCGGCCCTGCGCGAGCTCGGCCTCACGCCGGTGCTCCTGACCGGAGACCGGCGCGAGACGGCGGAGGCGATCGCGGCGGCAGTCGGCATCGAGCGCGTGCTGGCCGAGGTGTATCCCGACGACAAGGCCGACGAGGTCGCCCGGCTCCGGGAAGAGGGGCACGTGGTCGCGATGGTCGGCGACGGCGTGAACGACGCGCCGGCGCTGGCACTCGCGGATCTCGGGATCGCGATCGGCACGGGCACGGACGTCGCAATCGAGGCGTCGGACCTGACGCTCGTCTCGGGCGACCTTCGTGCGGTTGCGGACGCGATCCGCCTCGCACGGCGCACCCTCCGGACGATCCGCGGGAACCTCTTCTGGGCGTTCGCGTACAACGTCGCCGCGATTCCGCTCGCGGTGTCCGGCGTGCTCAGTCCCGTCGTCGCCGCGGCGGCGATGGCGTTCTCGAGCGTCTTCGTGGTCTCGAACTCGCTGCGGCTGCGCGGCTTCCGCAGCCTCAGGGAGGTGTGACGGCATGGCGACGCACGGCTACGACAAGGAGCGGATCACGAAGCGGCTCCACCGCGTGGAGGGCCAGGTGCGCGGGATCGAGCGGATGGTCGAGGACGACCGCTACTGCATCGACATCCTCACGCAGATCGCCGCCGTGCG
>DASSUT010000103.1:0-7594 GCA_035706725.1 Gaiella sp.
CCGAGGTCCATCGGGAGCCCGACGGCGAGCGGCGTGAGCGGGGCACGGAAGAGCTGGACCTCGGAGAGCGGCGGGTGCGAGTCGAAGAGCTGCAGGTAGTAGACGAGGTAGTCCCAGGTGTCCCGCCCCTTGGCCATCGGCCAGCCGAGCGCCTGGAACCAGAAGACAGCGAGCGCGACGACGAACAGCACGAGCGCGCCCCGCCGGGTCGGGACGAGGTCCAGGAGCCGCCGCAGGAGCGCGCTCACGAACGCAGGCTTCCCGCGAGGCGGCGAGCGCGTGCGGCCGGGCTCTGCTCGAGCCGGGCGAGTCGCGCTTCGAGCGCGTCGATCTGCTCCCCGAAGAACGCGCCGAGGTCGGCCTCGAAGAGCGACGTGTACTCGGCCGCGAACAGCGCGCCGTCGTCCTGCGGCGACGCCGGTGCAGGGCCTGGGGCGTCGGCGGCGCCGAAGCCGAGCGCGCGCAGCGTGTCGCGCAGGCGGGTGTCGATCGCGTACGTCCCGTCCGCGAGCCCTGCCTGCAACGCGTCGTCGTCCACCACGAGCGGCGCGTAGAAGGCGTCGAGCCGGCCGGCGCGGTAGGCCTCGTAGGCCTGGGCCATGTGTCCCGGGATCCCCTTCTCGGCGTTCCGCTCGAGGGCGACGAACTGCGTGACGTACTTCCGCCGGCAGTGCTCGAGCGACCGAACCGGGAAGTGGAGGATCTCGATCGGGTACCAGCCGCGCAGCGCGACGAGGTCGTCCGCGAGCGCCTCGTGGTTCCCGCGTCCGATCCGCACGTCGGGCCGCGCGCGGTGGGCCGACTTGAAGTGCGTGCTGAGCGGGTGCGGGTGGAAGGTCGCCGTGCAGAGCCGTGCGGTCATCCGCTCGGCGAAGAACCGCTCGTCGTCGGGGCGCGGCACGAAGTTGCGCCAGGCCCCGCGGACGGCGCCGAAGCGCGCCGGGACCGCGGCGAGGAGCTCCTTGAGGGTCGCGCCGCGCGCCAGCCAGAACTCGTCGGCGTCGGCGTTCAGAACCCAGTCCGCCCCGAAGTCGGTCGCGGCGAGCCGCGCCATCCGCGTCACCCACTCGCTCTGGCGGAGATCGTCGCCGGGTTCGCGGATCAGGTGGAGCACGCCCTCGCGGGCGTAACGCTCGAGGATCTCGGTGGTCTCGTCCACGGACCGGTTGTCGGTCGCGACGACGAAGTCGACGCCCGCGTGGAGGTGGTGGGCGATCTGCGCGTCGACGACGTCGGCCTCGTCGCGGACGAGGAGGGTCATCACCAGCTTCATCGCTCGCGGCAGCCTACTGACGGGGCCAGGCGATCCTCTCGTCCGCGAGCGCGAGGCGCAGCGGTCCCCGCCGCAGGCCATCCGTCATCCCGAGCAGCGGGAGCTGGGAGCGGTATGCCCGGATCGCTCGCCACTTGGCAACGCGGTCCCGAGGCCGGGCCGATTCGCGTGCGAACGCCGTGCTGCGCGCCCGCACGGTGTACGGCTGCTCGGCGTAGAGCGCGACGAGCCCGGGCCGGAGCCGCCCGGTGAGGAGAGACGAAAGCCACGCGTGGTCGGGGTGGCTGAGCGGCGCGCCGGGGACCAGCACGACCCCGGCGTTCTCGACGCCGGAGCGCACTGCGTCCCAGATCTCGTCGTCGTCTCCGTGACGGTCGAAGTCGACGCTCCCGTAGGGAAGCCAGCGCGGCGTCACGCCGAGCAGGGCGCACGCGCGACGGTCCTCCTCCCGCCGCGCCCGTGCCGCCTCGCCCTCGGTGGCAAACCCGGCCCGCCGGTCCCACTTCTCGGTCGGCGTGCCCGAGTCGGGGTCGAGAGCGAGCACGGTCAGGAGCTCCACACGCGCCCCGTTGCGTGCCCAGCGCGCCATCGCCGCGCCGAGCGAGAGCACGCCGTCGTCGGAGTGGGGCGAGACCACCACGATTCGGCGCCCGGACACATCCCCGAGCCCGGCTGGGAGAACTGCGATCACGGCTGCCTATGATCGCTTGTGGTGAATCACCACAAGCGTTGTCCGGACGCCGGCGGCCGCCGAGCAAGACTTTGTGGTGAATCACCACAAAGTCCTGGCGCGCTCACGCGAGGCTCCGCCTGAGCGCGCGCCGCTTCGTCCCCCAGGCGGTTCGCACGCGGCTGCGACCGCTGCGCGCGGCGTACGTGGAGTGGAGGCGCAGGCGGCCACCCGATCTCGGCGACCTCCGTCGCGTGACACCGATCGACCCCAACTGGGGATTCGAGCGCGGCACGCCGATCGACCGCGTCTACGTCGAGGAGTTCGTCGGCTCACATGCCGCCGACATCCGCGGCCGCGTGCTCGAGATCGCGGCGCCGGACTACACGACGCGCTTCGGCCGCGAGGTCGAGCGGGTCGACATCCTGATGGCGACCGAGGGGAACCCGCAGGCGACGATCGTCGGCGACCTGGCCGACGCGCCGCAGATCCCGAGCGACACGTTCGACTGCGCGATCGTCACGCAGACGCTCCAGTTCGTCTACGACGCCCGAGCCGCGTTTGCGACCCTCCATCGCATCCTCGCGCCCCGCGGGGTGCTGCTCGCCACCGTGCCGGGGCTCACGAAGATCTCGCCTCCCGAGGACGACGAGTTCGGCGAGTGGTGGCACTTCACCGCCCGCTCCGCCGGAAGGCTCGCAGAGGAGGCATTCGGCGCGGGAAACGTCGAGGCCCGCGCGTACGGGAACGTGCTGACCGCGGCAGGCTTCCTCTACGGCCTCGCCGCGTCCGACCTCCGAGCGGAGGAGCTCGCCGCCCGCGACCGACTCTACGAGGTGATCGTCGGCGTGCGCGCCGTCAAGGCGAGGTAGCTACGCGCAGGTGGCACGCCGGAGCTCGCGCTTGCTGGATCGCGACCCGGCCAACCTGACGTACCCGGGCGTCTTCCAGAGGACGAGGTCCGCCCCGGTTCCCTGGGCGATCCGCTTGCCCTTCAGCACGATCTCGGGCTGCGTCACGACGTAGTGGGCGGCGAGCGGCGGGCCGTCGTCGTGGTGGAGCATCCCCCCGGCGCCCACGTCGACGCGCTCGACCGGGAGGCCGTCGGACGGCGAGTTGCCGAGCGCCGCGACCCGGTGGACGGAGCCGTTGAAGAGCTCGGTCAGGAACAGCGCGTGCCGCGTGAGCTCGGTGTAGGGACAGCGCTTCGGTGAGAGGTACAGCTGGGTGGCCCGCGACCCGGCCGGCAGCGCGTCGTCGACCCAGTCCCGGTTCGCGTCGTCCGCGCGGACGAAGGCCGTCGGCAGGTCGGCCTGCCTGCTCCAGGCGAACCCCGACGTGAGAACCAGCCCTGCCACCACCAGCGCCGGGAGCACCGGCCAGAGACGTCTCGGGACGCCGATGGCCGCGACGGCCAGCGCGAGCGCCGTCAGCGCGAGAACCCGTCTGCCGTCGAGGTGCGGCGTCTCGTGCACCGCCGTCCACACCCAGGACCACAAGGCCGTCGGAACCTCCTCGAAGACGAGGTTCCCGCCGATCAGCCCGAAGGGCAGGAGAGCGGGCAGCACGAGCGCGAGGACGATTCCCACGGCCGTCCACACGCGCGGCCGCGGCAGGCCTCTCGAGAGCCAGACCGCGAAGCCGGTGAGCCAGAGCGGCGCGACGTAGAAGAGAAACCGGTCGTGGAGCTCCGAGGACCCCCACGGCGTACTCGCGAACGCTGCCGCGACGAGGAGGAAGCACGCGTTCACGGTCAGGAAGGCGCCGGCGAACGCGCCCTCGCGGGAGCCGCCGCGGCGGCCGTCGCGAATCAGCTCGGCGACGACGATCGGCATGACCGCGAGCGGGACGACGAACAGGTAGAGCTCCCAGCCGGCGAGGTGGTAGAGGACGAGCCGCGCCACCGAGACCACGTCGTAGCCGCGCCAGAGCACGCCGTATCCGCGCAACAGCTCGGCTGGGGAGGCCGACTGCAGTGCCAGACGAAGCGCGAACGCTGCGAGCGCGAGCGACACGACGCCCAACGTCGGCCATAGCCGTCCGAGGGCGTGGAGCAGACGCGGCCGCCGGACGTCGATCGCCCACAGCAGCAGGTGCGCGCCGAGGAAGGCGGCGAGCAGCGCCGCGAACTGCGGACGCGTCGCGGTGCCCAGGGCGACGGCCGCGAGCAGCGCTAGCTGCCGGCGAACGGACGGACGCTCGAGGGCGAGCACGAGTGCGAGCAGCGCGACGCTCGAGACGAGATACGCCGTGCTCTCCGTCGTGACGAGCGAGGTGTAGATCGACGACGGGATCGCGACGGACACCGCCGCGACGGCGACGCTCCACCACGGCGACAGGAGCCGCCGCGCGAGGAAGAAGACAGGCACCGCGGCAAGTGCGAACAGCACGGCGTTCGCGAGCTTGAAGAGCGGATACGCCGAATCGACGGACCCCGCGAGCGCAAGGCTCGGGGCGAGCACGAGCGGGTAGACGGGCCCGAAGGCGTAGCCCTGTCCGCGGACGCTCAGCCAGCCCCCGTGGTCGAGCGCCTGCGCGGCGAGGGCGTAGTCGAGCTCGTCCGGGTTCACCCGCGGCATGTCGGTGCGCTGTGCCGCCGCCCCGTAGACGATCGCCGCCAGGGCGACGACCGCGACGAGGGCCAGCGCCGGCCCGTAGGCCCTGACGCGACCGCCGGGGGCGTGGTGCCCGGCAACCTGCGTCGTGTGGGCCGACGGAGACCGCGCCTTCCGGCTCGCGGTCTGGAGCTCCACCTCCCCAAGGTACCCCCGCGCCGACGACCCGACACGCAGTCGGCCGACGACGCCGCACTACGTCGAGTCGGCGCGGTCTCCGACGACGCGTCTGGCGGTGCGCGTGAGCTTCCGGTAGACGCGCCGCGGCAGCCGCTGCTCGACCGTCTGCAAGCGCCGCTCGAGCTCGTCGAGCCGGCGCTGGAGCCTCACGACGTCGGCTTCGCCGAGCACCGCGGCCTCGACCGCGTACTCGGCGTCCTCGACGAGCGTCGGGAGCCGGAACGCGGGCTTGTCTCCCGCCGCGATCGCGCGCAAGGCGTCGCACAGCCGTGTGTCGACGACGAGCCGGCCCTGGGCGACCCCCTGCTCGAGCTCCCCGTCGGAGACGACGTGGGCCTGGTAGTAGTCCGCAATCCGGCCGCCCCGGAGTGCGGCGTACATGTCGGCGTGGTACGCGGTCGGCGGTCTCGCGATGTGCTTCTCGAACGCGGCGCCCTGGAGCTCCGCCTTGTGCGCACACTGCGCCTCCGAGCGCAACGGGAAGTGGAAGCACTCGATCGGGTACCAGCCGCGCAACGGGGCGAAGGGGCTGTTCACGAGCGCGTGGTTCCCTCGCGTGACCTCGATCGCCGGGTGTCCGCGATGGATCACCTTGCGGATCGGCTTGTACAGCGACGCCGGGTCGTTGATCGGGGCGAGCGCCGAGAAGCGCACGGTCATCCGCTCCGCGAAAGGCTCATCCCCTGGTCTGGGGCAGAAGACGCGGAGGAACGCCCCGACCGTCCCGTACCGCGGCGGCACGCCGTCGAGCACGGCGCGGAGCGACGCTCCACGGGGCCACCAGAACTCGTCGGCGTCGGAGTTGATCACCCAGTCGGCGCCGTGCTCGGTCGCCGCGAGGCGCGCCATGCGCGTGACCCATTCGTTCTGGCGGAGATCCTCTCCGGGCTCGCGGATGAGGCGGACGTGGCCCGAGCGCGCGTACGTCTCGAGGACGTCGGTCGTCCCGTCCTCCGAGCGGTTGTCGGTCGCGATCACGAGGTCGACCCCGGCGTTCAGGTGGAACTCGAGCCAGGCCTCGACGACGTCGATCTCGTCGCGCGCGAGGAGCGTCATGACCAGCGTCATCGGCGCGCCAGTCTAGTGCCGAGCGGCGCACGAGCGAGCGCGTCGAGCCTCGCCTCGAGCGCGCGAACGCGCTGCTCGGCGCGCACGATTCCCTCGATCTCGACGAGCACCGACGCCTCCGCCGCGTACGCCGCGTCGTCGGCCGCGCCTGGCCGCGGGAACGCGAGGATCTCGCCTTCCCGCGGCGGCATGAATGTCCCGTCGTCGCCGTGCAGCGCACGGAGGGCGTCGCGCAGGCGCGTGTCGACCGCGAGCGAGTCGTCCGCGAGCCCTCGTGCGAGCGCCTCGTCGTCGACCGCGTGCGAGTCGTAGAACTCCTCGAGCCTGCCCTGGCGAAACGCCTCGTCGAGCAGCAATCGGTGCTGCGTCGGCTCGTAGGTCGGGCTGCGGAGCCAGTTGCCGCGCGCCTTGCGCTCGAGTTGCGCGACGGAGCGAAACGAGAAGTGGAGGACCTCGATGGGATGCCAGGCGCGGAGCGGCTCGAGGCCCGGCGCCTCCGCGTTGTGGTTTCCCCGCTCGACCTCCACGTCCGGATGCGCGCGGTGCGCGACCTTCTGGTGGGCGTGGAAGATCGTCTCCTTGTCGCCAGGATGGGCGGGCGTCGCGAGGCGGACGGTCATGCGCTCGGCGAAGAACGCCCCGTCGTCGGGGCGCGGGAGGAAGTGCCGCCAGCACCCGCGAACGACGCCGTACCGATCGGGGACGGTCGCCAGGACGTCCTTGACCGAGCCGCCCCGCGGCCACCAGAACTCGTCCGCATCGGCGTGCAGGACCCAGTCGGCGTCGTGCTCCGCGGCCGCGAGCCGGGCCATCCGCGTCACCCACTCGTCCTGGCGCATGTCTTCCGCCGGCTCGCGGAGGAGCCGGAGCCGGCCGGTGCGCTCCCACCGCTCCAGGATCTCGGTCGTCCCGTCCGTCGAGGCGTTGTCGGTCGCGAGGATCTCGTCGACGCCGGCGTGCAGGTGGTAGGCGATCTGCGCGTCGACCACGTCCGCCTCGTCGCGGACGAGCAGCGTCATCACGACCTTCACCGCGCCGCGCTCCCGAGCACCTCGGCCACCGCGTCGACGACGCGCTCCGCCGCACGCCCGTCCACGACGCCGACGACCCGCTCGACCGCCTTCCGACGTTCCTCGGCGAGCTCGTCGGAACGCTCGAGCGCCCGTTCGATCCCCTCGACGACGTCCTCGAAACGCTCCGCACGGTAGAACGCGCCGGAGGCCGCAAGCTCCTCGTAGTGCTTGCCGACGACGTTCTTCGCGGCCCACGACTCGCCCTCGGGAGCGCCCTCGTCGTAGAGCACGCACACCGCCGGGCGGTCGCCGACGAGCGCGTCGAGCAGGATCGTGCCCGCGTTGCAGACGACGGCGTCCGCGTGCTGAAGCAGCGCCGCGAGCTCCTCGAGGTCGGTGTAGCTCGCTTCCTGGACCACGACCCCCTCGCCCCCCTCGGCTGCGGCGAAGCGCTCCCGCCAGCGGTTGTCGCGGGGATGCGGGCGGAACAGGAGCTGGGGTCGATCGCTCCCGCCGTCCTCCCGCCATGCGACGAGCCGCTCGACGAGCCGCCCCTCGTAGGGGGCGTTGCTCGGGGTGTTCCCGGCGACCAGCACGAGCGGGCGCCGCGCGTCGAGCCCGAAGCGCGCGAGAAGCAGCTCGTACTGCTCGCGCGGCCGCCGACGGTGCAGGAGATCGGTCTGCGGCCACCCCGTGACGCGCACCCGGTCGGGCTCGATCCCGTGGTACCGGCGCAGGTCCTCCTCCATCACGCGGTTCTGGACGACGTAGAGGT
>DASSUT010000104.1:0-9456 GCA_035706725.1 Gaiella sp.
CGGATCGACAACCAGCTGCGCGGCCGCTCCGGCCGTCAGGGCGACCCCGGCGAGACCCGCTTCTATCTCTCCGCCCAGGACGACCTCGTGCGCCTGTTCGCGGGCGACCGGATCCACGGGATCATGGAGCGCTTCAAGATCCCGGACGACCAGCCGATGGAGGCGTCGATCCTCTCGCGGCAGATCGAGAATGCGCAGAAGAAGGTCGAGGAGCAGAACTTCGTCTCGCGCAAGAACGTCCTCAAGTACGACGACGTGATGAACACGCAGCGGATGGTGATCTACGACCAGCGCCGCCGCGTGCTCGAGGGGGACGACCTGTCGGACGAGATGCGCAGCTGGATCGAGGAGGTCGTGACCGCGAACGTCACCCAGTTCACGGACACGGAGACGGCGGAGGAATGGGACCTCGCCGGCCTCGTCGCGCAGATGCAGGCGCTGTACGGCACCGACATCACGGTCGAGGAGCTGCGGGAGGAGGTCGACGTCGACAACCGGGAGGCGCTCGTCGAGGAGTTCGTCGCGGACGCGCTCGACACGTACGGGGAGCGCGAGGAGGGGTTCGGCGCGGAGTTGATGCGCGAGATCGAGCGCTACGTGATCCTCCAGATCGTCGACACGCGCTGGCGCGAGCACCTCGAGTCGATGGACTACCTGCGCGAGGGCGTCCACCTTCGCGCGATGGCGCAGAAGGATCCGCTCGTCGAGTACCGCGGCGAGGGCCACGTGATGTTCGAGGAGCTCGGGCGGCTGATCCGGGAAGAGGTCGTGCTCACGATGTTCCACGTCGAGATCCAGATGGACGAGGAGGGTCCGCCCGGTGGTGCAGCCGGCGCTCCGGTGGGGCTGGAGCCGCAAGGGCCCAGTGGGAGCTTGAGCTACGAGCACGAGAGCGCCCAGGGCGCCGAGGCGATCGCCGCGGCCGGGGGCGCCGCGACCGCGCTCGCCGCGCCTCCCGAGACGACCCCGCTCGGCGCGCCGAAGCCCGTCGTCAACGAGCACCGGGACATCGGCCGGAACGACCCGTGCTGGTGCGGCTCGGGCAAGAAGTTCAAGCGCTGCCACGGCGCCTGAGCTCCGTGTCCGACATCGGTCGGACGCCCTCGGCCGCTGCTCGCCGGTCGCACGGTCGCGGCACCGCCGCGCGTCGGGCGCCGCCGTCGCGAAGACGGCACGATCCCGTCACCCATGCGTGACAGTTCCGCGGATAGCGTGACGCCAGGGGGTGTCCCGACCCCCCTGGGGGCACGTGGAGCGTCGGACGGCGTGGCCGGGCCGACGGAGGGCGGTCTCTCCGAGGGCCCCGGCGCCTCGGCTGGTAGTGCGCTGGATGTGTCCCGACGCGTGCTCGTCGCCGTCCTCGGGCTCTCGCTCGTCGCCTACGCGGCGGTCGCGACCGACGTCGTCGAGAAGGGGCCGCTCTGGGAGCAGGACGGCGATGTCTCCCGGTGGGTCGCGGGCTCGATGCCGGGGTGGGCGGAGTGGCTCGCGAGGCCGTTCTCCTGGCTGGGCGGCGCCGTCGGGGTCACGGTGCTGGTCGCGGCCGCCGTCCTCTGGCTGCTGTGGCGAAGCAGGCGGATCGCCGCGGCGACCCTGGTCGCGGTGGCCGCGGGCAGCCAGCTCCTCGTCACGCTCGGAAAGGAGGGCTACGACAGACCGCGTCCGACTGCCGGAAGCCCCGTCGACATCCCCGGCTCGCCGTCGTTCCCGAGCGGGCATGCGACCACGATCGCGGTGTTCGGCCTCCTCGGCCTCCTGCTCGCGGACCTCCTGCCGACGCGGGCCGGGCGGGTCGGCGTGATCGCCGCTGGTTTCGCGCTCGGCGCGCTCGTCGGAGCGAGCCGCGTCGTGCTCGACGTGCACTTCGTCACGGACGTGCTCGCGGGCGCAGCGCTCGGTCTCGCGTGGCTCGCGGCGTGTCTCCTCGCCGCCGGCCTCGTCGCCCGCGGCCGCCGCCGGTAGGCTGACCGGTCGTGAGCGACGTCGCGGACATCCCGATCGCCGACCAGCTCGAGGAGCTCGGGGCCCAGCTCGCCTGGGTCCGTGAGTACCTTTGACCCCGACACGCTGACTTCCCGCCAGAGCGAGCTCGAGACTGCGATGGGCGTCCCGGGCTTCTGGGACGACCAGGCGGAGGCCGCGCGGATCTCGACCGACCACGCGCGCGTCAGCCGCCGGCTCGAGCGGTACGAGGCGCTGCGGCGCGAGCTCGACGACGCCCGCGAGCTGCTCGAGCTCGACCCTTCGCTCGAGAGCGAGGTGCGCGAGCAGATCGCGCCCGTGCGCGCCGACCTCGCGCTGCTGCGCGAGGAGGCGCTGTTCAACGGGGAGTACGACCAGGGCGACGCCGTCGTGACGATCACGGCTGGGACCGGAGGCACCGACGCGCAGGATTGGGCCGAGATGCTGCTCCGCATGTACCTGCGGTGGACGGCCCACCGAGGCTTCCAGACGGAGCTGCTCGAGGCGAGCCCGGGGGAGGAGGCCGGTCTCAAGTCCACGACGCTCGCCGTGCGGGGCGAGAACGCGTACGGGCTGTTCAAGGCCGAGCGGGGCGTCCACCGCCTCGTGCGGCTGTCGCCCTTCGACTCGGCTCACCGCCGCCACACGGCGTTCGCGCAGGTCGTGGTCGCGCCCCTGCTCCCGGAGAGCGAAGACGTCGAGATCGACGAGGGCGAGCTGCGCATCGACACGTACCGGGCGAGCGGCGCCGGTGGCCAGCACGTGAACAAGACGGACTCTGCCGTGCGCATCACGCACCTGCCGACCGGGATCGTCGTGCAGTGTCAGAACGAGCGCTCGCAGACCTCGAACAAGCAGACCGCGCTCCGCATCCTCCGCTCGCGCCTCGCGGAGCTTCGCGAGGAGGAGCGAGAGGCCGAGCTCGCGCGCGAGCGGGGCGGCAAGGTCGACGTCGGCTTCGGCAGCCAGATCCGCTCGTACGTCCTGCACCCGTACCAGATGGTGAAGGACCACCGCACGGGCACCGAGACCGGCAACGCCCAGGCGGTGCTCGACGGCTCGCTGGACGACTTCGTCCAGGCCTACCTCCTCGCCCGCGCCGCCGGTCAGGCGTAGCCGGGTGCGCGCCCCGAGGCTGAAGTGAAGGCGCATGCGACCGCGCGAGCGGGCGCCTTTAGGGGTGTGCCCCCGCCGCAGGCGGGGGATCCGAGCGGCGGGATTCCGCTTCTGCGGAATCCCGCTCGCGAACGAGAAACAGGACTCGGCTACAATCGGGCGAACCTGAACCGGAGCGGCCGAGGGGAGGAGGCCGCGTCGAACGCTCGCGCCCGGTGAATGGACGACTTACTCACACCCGTCTCTGAGACACCGCCTGCCGTAGCGACCGCGCCCGTCGAGCCCGTCAACGGCGCGCGGCAGCCGACCTCGACCGCGATGATCGTGTTCGAGGACGTGAAGAAGGTCTACGAGCCCGACGTCGTCGCGGTCGACGGCGTGTCGTTCGTGATCGAGAAGGGGGAGTTCGTATTCGTCGTCGGCCCGTCCGGGTCGGGGAAGTCGACGATCATCCGCCTCCTGCTGAAGGAGCTCGAGCCGACGCGCGGTCGCATCCTCGTCGGCGGACGCGACCTGACCCGGCTCAAGCGCTCGAAGGTGCCGCTGCTGCGCCGCAACGTCGGGTGCGTGTTCCAGGACTTCAAGCTGCTGCGCGACCGCTCGGCCTACGAGAACGTCGCGTACGCGCTCCGCGTGCAGGGCGAGCCGAGCACCTCGATCCGCAAGAAGGTCCCGGAGGTACTCGCGCTCGTGGGTCTCGCCCACAAGGCGACGTCGCGTCCGGACGAGCTCTCCGGCGGGGAGCAGCAGCGCGTCTCGATCGCGCGCGCCGTCGTCAACCACCCCCCGCTCCTGATCTGCGACGAGCCGACGGGCAATCTCGATCCCGACACCTCCGTCGGGATCATGCAGCTCCTCCACCGGATCAACACCGCCGGCACGACGATCCTCATGGTCACCCACGACCGCGAGATGGTCGACAAGATGCGCAAGCGCGTGATCGCGCTCGGCGAGGGCCGGATCGTCCGCGACGAGCGTCGCGGCGGGTACGAGACCGAATGACCCGCTTCAAGCTCGTCGTCTCGGAGGCCCTTCGCTCGATGGGCGCCAACATCTCGACGTCGCTCGCGGCCGCTACGACCGTCCTCATCGGAATGTTCCTGCTCGGCCTCCTGATCGCGCTCGGCACGTGGGTCGTCTCCTGGTCCGACCACGTGAAGGACCAGCTCCAGGTGAAGGTGTTCTTCGTCGACGACGTGACGCCGAAGCAGGTGAACGCCGTCGGTTCGTTCCTCCGCGCGAACACCGACCACATCAAGGACTACAAGTTCGTCTCGCGCTCGGAGGCGCTCCAGCGCATGGAGAAGCGCTACCCGGAGCTGACGCGTGACCTTCCCGAGAACCCGCTGCCCGCGTCGTACGAGATCACGCCGCGCAAGGCGGAGGAGGTCAAGCAACTTTCCGCGTCGATCCGCCAGCAGAAGTTCGCAGGGGTCGAGCGGGTGAAGGACGGGCAGCAGACGTCGAAGCGCATCCTCCAGGTGGCGCGCGTGATCGAGGTCGTGTTCCTCGTGGCGGTGCTCGTGCTGCTCGTCGCGTCCGTGCTCCTGATCGCGAACACGATCCGGCTGTCGATCTTCGCGCGCCGACGGGAGATCGAGGTGATGAAGCTCGTGGGCGCCACGAACTGGTTCGTCCGCGGCCCGTTCATGGTCGAAGGGCTCCTCTGCGGCGTGATGGGGGCCCTCGCCGCGGTCGTCCTCCTCCTGCTCGGCAAGGAGCTCGCGCTGCCCGCGATCCTCGGCCACATCGACACGTCGAACGACGTGCGAGCGCTCGGGTTCTCGTTCACCGCGCTGATCCTGCTCGGGGTCGGCCTCGTGGTCGGCGCGCTCGGCTCGAGCTTCACTCTGCGCCGCTACCTCAAGGTCTAGGCTCCTGGCACTTCGTCGCGATGCGACGAAGTGCCTCTGAATCCATGGCCAGGTCGCGTCGCTCCCGTCCACCTAGGCGCCCCTCGCGTGCGACGCGGCACGCGCGCGCGACCGGCGCGTACAAGCGCGCCGCGGTCCGGCGCGCCGAGGACCGGATCGAGATCCGCCTCCCGGAGCGGCGAAGGCCGCCCGAGACCGTCGTCGCCCACCTTGGGCCGACGAACTCGGGCAAGACGCACGATGCGCTCGCGTTCCTCACCGAGCACGGACGAGGCGTGTACGCCGGCCCGCTGCGGATGCTCGCGCAGGAGGCTCACCGCCGCCTCGCGGCCCGGCTCGGCGACGAGCGCGTCGGTCTCGTCACCGGCGAGGAGCGCGTCAACGAGCACGCACCGATCCTTTGCTGCACCGTCGAGATGGCGCCGGGGTCGGGTGAGGTGCTGGTGCTCGACGAGGTGCAGTGGGCGGACGACGAGGAGCGCGGCGCGGCGTGGACCCAGCTGCTGCTCGCGGGCGAGTACCGCCACGTGCGGCTCCTCGGCGCGCTCGACGCGCTCCCGCTCGTACGGCGTGCATTCCCCGACGCGGAGATCCGCGAGCACGCGCGGAAGGTGCCGCTCGAGTTCGTCGGCGCGCGTCACCTCCGAGCGCTGACGCCCGGCACCGTCGTGGTGGCGTTCAGCCGCAAGGCCGTCCTCGCGCTCGCCGGGGAGGTCAACCGGCTGCAGCCCGACCGGGTCGCCGTGCTGTACGGCGCGATGCCGCTCGCGTCTCGCCGTGAAGAGATCGACCGGTTCCTCACGGGCGGCGCGGACGTCTGCGTCGCGACCGACGTCCTCGGGCACGGGGTGAATCTCCCGTGCGAGACGCTCCTGTTCGCGGAGACCACGAAGTTCGACGGCGAGGTGCGCCGCCCACTCGAGCCGTGGGAGCTCGCGCAGATCGCCGGTCGCGCGGGCCGCTTCGGCCTCGTCGAGCGGGGGCACGTCGGGGTTCTCGTCGGCATCGAATGGGCGAGCGCGGATCCGGCGCTCGTCGAGTCCGCGCTCGAGCCCCACGTCGAGCTGCCGGAAGGCCACCGCGGCTACCGGATCGTCGACGAGGCGCGCATCGGCCCGCGGCTCGGCGACTTCGGGATCGACGATCCCCGTGACCTCGACGCGGCGCTCGCCGCCTGGCACCGGGTCGCCACGCGCCAGTGGGCGCACGAGAGCTGGCTGGCGGTCGAGTCGCTGCAGCCGATCCGCGGCCGGCTCGCAGTCGTCGAGCGGCACCTTCGCGGCCGGGGCCGGGGGCTCGACCTCGACGACACGTGGACGCTCGCGAACGCGCCCGTCGACCCGGACGGTGCGGAGCTCCTGGGCGTGCTCGCGCTCGCTGTCGCGGGTGACCACTCGCAGCGGTCGCTGCTGCAGTTCCTGCTCGACACGTCGCGGCTCCGCGACGCGACGCTCGAGGAGGCGGAGGAGGCCGGTCGGGTCGCTGCGATCCTCCGCTGGTTCGCGCTCCAGTACCCGGGCGTCGCCGGCGTCACGATCGAGCGGGCCGCTGAGCTCGAGCGCGCGGCTGCCGAGCGGGTCGTGCGGCGGCTGACGGTCGAGGTACGGGACGGCCGCCTCGGCCGCTGCCGCTCGTGCGGTCGGACGTGCCCGCCGTGGTTCCCGCTCTGCGACCGCTGCGCCCGGACCGGCAGGCGCTAGCCCGCGCTGCGAAACCACAGCACGATCGCGATCGTGAGCACGTTCGTGATGAGCGCGACGGCGTTCGAGACGATCAGCGGCGCGTTCGCGATCGAGACGCCGTACGACAGCCACAGCGTGAAGCCGACGAGCAGCACACCGAGATAGGCGACCGAGACGTCGGCCGACGAGCGTCGCACGGCGACGCGACGGAGCTGCAGGAGCGGGGCAAGGCCCATCGCGACGCCGCATGCGGCGGCGGTGACGGCGAGCACGGTCGTGACGTTCACGGGATACCTCCTGGGCGACGGGACGGTGGGCGTGTCGCCCGTCAGTCGTGGAGGTCGCCACGCTCACGGTCCTCGCCGTAGAGAGGCAGGCGAAGGTCGAGCGTGCGCACGGCGGAACCCTAGAGGCTTGATGCGGGTTGCAGGCACGCACGGATGGGGGCTTGCGCGCGGCGCATCGCCGCCGTCTCGGTTGGCATCCAGGCGTCCAGCCTGCACGCCGCCCGAGCCGACGCCGCTGCTTGGCGCATGCCCTCCCCGCACGCACCTCCAACCCACATCTAGCCTCTAGGCACTTCACGGCTTCGCCGCGAAGTGCCAAACGAGCGTCCTGGCACTTTTCGCGCACGCGAAAAGTGCCCGCGATAGGCTGAACGTCCGTGTCGCATGACGCCGACAAGCTGATCCGCCAGCTTTCGCTCGTCGCGTTCCTGATGGCGGAGCACCGGCCGATCACCGCACGGGACGTGAAGGGGAACGTCGAGGGGTACTCGGAGATGTCCGACGAGGCGTTCGCCCGGCGGTTCTACTCCGACCGGGCCGAGCTCACGGCGCTCGGCATCCCGCTCACGTCACAGCGCGACGAGCACACCGGCGAGGAGCTCTATTCGCTCCGCTCCGAGCACTACTTCCTCGACCAGCTCGAGCTCGACGAGGACGAGCTCGCCGCGCTGCAGACGGCTCTCTACGCGCTCGAGGGCAAGTTCGCGTACGCGGAGCCGTTGCGCCTCGCGCTTCAGAACCTCGCGCTCGGCCGGCCCGGCTTCCAGCATGCGCCCACCGCGACCGCCGAGCGCGTCCGGGTGACCGCGCCCGACTACTCGCCGGAGCTCGCCGCGCGGCTCTCCAAGCTCGAGTCCGCGATCTCGAAGCAGCGCACCATCCAGTTCCGCTACTGGTCGCCGACGCGCGAGCGAGAGACGGAGCGGCGGCTCAACCCGTATGCGTTGCGGCTCGACGAGGGAGTCTGGTACGTGATCGGGCACGACCTCGACCGCGACGCGACGCGGACGTTCCGCGTCGCACGGATCCGCTCCGACATCCGATTCGCGACGCGTCGTGAGCGCGACTTCCGGCAGCCTGCGGAGTTCGACGTCGACCGGCACCGCGTGCAGCGTCCCTGGCAGATCGGCGAGCCGGTCGGCATGGCCCGCGTCGGCGTGCAGGGCGACACGGCGTGGTGGGTGCACCGCACGCTGTCGGACGCCGGCACCGTCGCGGACGGGGTGTTCGAGACCCGCTACGCACAGCTCGGGCCCCTCGTGTCGTGGATCCTCCGCCAGAACGGCCGGGCGGTCCCGCTCGAGCCGGCCGAGCTTCGCGAGGACGTCGCCGACGCCCTGCGGCTTCTCCGCGAACGCCACGAGGCGGCTGCCCCCGACCTCGCCCGCGAGCGCCGCGCGGAGCGGCGCCCTGTCGCCGAGCGGCAGCCCGCCGGGCCGGTCGCACCGGAGCGCTTCGGCCTCCTCCAGGCGCTGCTCGCACACCTGCTCGCGGCATGCGGGGACGAGCGCGGCACGGTGCTCGACGCCGACGAGCTCGCCGAGCGGTTCTCGATCCCGCGCGAGGAGCTCCAGCCGACGCTCTCGCTCCTCAACCTCGTGAACTTCGGGGGAGGCTGCTACACGGTGTACGCGGAGGTCGACGAGGACACCGGCCGTGTGCGCGTCGACAAGGAGCTCTACGGAGACGTCTTCCGCAAGGCGCCGAAGCTCACGCCGCTCGAGGCCCGTGCGATCCGCCTCGCGATCGAGTACGTCGGCCCGGCGATCGCCGCGGACGCGCACACGCCCCTCGCACGCGTGCGGCGCAAGCTCGAGGAGACCTTCGGTCAGTTCGAGCTCGCGCCCTCGGTGGCGGCACGCGACGGCGACGACGAGGAGGCGCTCGTCCGCACGCTGTCAGATGGCGCGGAGAAGCGACGGCTGGTCGAGCTCGAGTACCTCAAGGAGGGAGAGGACGTGCCGACGAGCCGGCTCGTGGAGCCCTACACGATCGAGCGCGAGCTGCCGTTCTGGCGCGTGCACACGTGGGACCGCACCGTCGACGGCCCGCGGACGTACCGCCTCGACCGGATGCGCTCCGCGCGGCTCACGGACGAGAGCTTCGAGTCGCGGCAATCGTTCGACCCGAACTACCTCGCGGAGCCGGCGGTTGCGCACCTCTGGCACTCGCCGGCGATCGCCCGCTGGAAGCTCGAGCGCGGCGCCCGCGCCCTGACCGACAAGGCGGCCGTCTCGGACGTGACGTTCAAGACGGAGGAGTGGCTCCTCTCCGAGGTCCTCGCCGACCGCGGCGAGACGGTCGTGCTCGAGCCGGCGACTGTGCGCCGCGCGGTCGCGGCGCGCGCGCGTGCGCTCCAGGCCGAGCTCGGCCTCGGTGCTAGGGCACGCCGGAAGCCGACGGCAGGGAAAGCCTGAGCCTGGCCCCGGTTCCCGGCTCGCCGGCGACGTCCAGCGAACCGCCGTGGGCCTCCGCGACCGCGCGCGCGAGCCACAGCCCGTAGCCCGTCGAGCCCGAGGTGCTCGCGCCGCGCGC
>DASSUT010000105.1:0-2434 GCA_035706725.1 Gaiella sp.
GTCGCGGCGCGCCTCGACTTCGGCACCGTGTGGGTCAACGAGCACCTCTTCCCGCTCATGCCCGAGATGCCGCACGGCGGCTTCAAGGAGTCGGGTTACGGCAAGGACATGTCGCTGTACTCGATGGAGGAGTACACCCGCATCAAGCACGTCTGCGTGAAGCTCGCCTGACCCGCTTCGCGGCTCAGGCGAGCTTCATTGACTGAATGCGTGGCTTCTGGTAGGAAAGTCCGCGCATTGCGCAGCCGCACGCAATCGCGAACGACATCGTCGAGGGGGCCGACCTCCGTGCCGGTGCGCGGTCCGGTCTCGCACGCGCGGGAGCTCGACCAGGTCGACCGGGGCATCATCGAGGCGCTCCAGTCGAACGGCCGGGAGTCGTTCCGGAGGATCGCGGCCACGCTCGGCGTCTCCGAGGCGACGGTGCGCGCGCGCTACGCGCGGCTGTGCGACGAGGGGATCCTCCAGGTCACCGGCGTCACGAACCCGCTCGGGCTCGGCTTCGAGTCCTCGGCGATGGTCGGGATCCGCACCGCCGGCGCGCCCGAGCTCGTCGCCGACGAGCTCGCCCGCTGGGACGAGGCCGACTACGTCGTGGTCACGGCGGGCCGCTTCGACCTGCTCGTCGAGGTCGTGTGCCCCGACCGGAGAGCGCTCCTCGACGTCACGAACCGCATCCGGGGGTTGCCGGGCGTCGTGTCCACCGAGAGCTTCCTCTACCTGGAGCTCTGCAAGCAGCTCTACGACTGGGGCGTGAGCGCGGAGCGCGTGAACGGGGAGCCGGGCGCAGCGTGAGCTCGATCCCTCCGGATGTCCGCCTCGTGGACGTCGTCAAGGAGTTCGGCGACCTGCGTGCGGTCGACGAGATCTCGCTCGAGATCCCGCGCAGCTCCTTCTTCGCGCTGCTCGGCCCCTCGGGCTGCGGCAAGACGACCACGCTGCGCATGATCGGCGGGTTCGAGGAGCCGACGGCGGGCGCCATCTATCTCGGCGACCGGGACGTCGTCGGCCTCCCGCCCTACAAGCGCGACGTGAACACGGTCTTCCAGAGCTACGCGCTGTTCCCCCACATGACCGTCGCCCAGAACGTCGGCTTCGGCCTCGAGCGGCGCGGGATCGGGAAGAGCGAGGTCAGGTCGCGGGTCAAGGAGGTGCTCGAGCTCGTCGACCTCGCCGGGCGCGAGGACCGGAAGCCCCGGCAGCTGTCGGGCGGCCAGCAGCAGCGCGTCGCGCTCGCGCGCGCGATCGTGAACAAACCGCGCGTCCTGCTGCTCGACGAGCCGCTCGGCGCCCTCGACCTCAAGCTGCGCAAGCAGATGCAGCTCGAGCTCAAGCGGATCCAGCACGAGGTCGGGATCACGTTCGTCCACGTCACGCACGACCAGGAAGAGGCGATGACCATGGCGGACACCATCGCGGTCATGAACCTCGGGAAGATCGAGCAGCTCGGGACTCCCACGGAGCTCTACGAGCGGCCTCGGAGCGCGTTCGTCGCCGGGTTCCTCGGCAAGTCGAACCTCCTCGCCGGCACGGTCACGGGAGACGGGCGGATCGACCTCACGGACGGGACCGTGATCCAGGCAAGGACGAACGGGCGACGGGGCCCGGTGTCGGTCGGCGTGCGGCCCGAGAAGGTCGCGCTCGGCAACGGGGGCGTGAACCAGATTCCCGGCCGGGTCAAAGAGCTCGCGTACATCGGCGTCGCCACCGAGGTCGTGGTCGCGACGACGGTGGGCGAGCTGACGGTCTTCCAGCAGAACGTCGAGTCGGGCGGTCTCGCCCCGCAGCCGGGGAGCGAGGTCACGCTCTCGTGGGCGCCCGACGCGACCTTCGTGATCGACAGTGGAGAGGAGACAGCGGTATGACGACCACGATGACGCGGCGTTCTCTCGTGCAGCGGGGGGCTGCCGGTGTCACGCTCCTGAGCCTTCCCGGGCTCCTTGCCGCGTGCGGCGGCGGTGGCGGCGGAGGAGGCGGCGGCGGCGAGGTCAACGACGTCCTCAATTTCTCGAACTGGGAGCTCTACATCGACGTTCCGTCGACGCGGAAGGCTGCCGGGCTGACCGGCCCGACGACGCTCCAGCAGTTCACGAAGAAGACCGGGATCAAGGTCAACTACTACGAGGACATCAACGGGAATCCCGAGTTCTTCGCCAAGGTCCAGGGGCGCCTGCGCCAGGGCCAGGGCATCGACCGCGACATCATCGTCGTGACGGACAACGACCGTTTCCTGAGCGACTACATCGAGAACGGTTGGGCCCAGAAGCTCGACAAGAGCCTCATCCCGAACATCCAGAACCTCATACCCGCACAGGCGTCCCCGCCGTTCGACCCCAAGCGTGAATACACGCTCCCATGGTTCTCCGGAATGGACGGGATCGCATGGAACTCGAAGGTCACGGGGCCGGTGACGACCGTCACGCAGCTCCTCGAG
>DASSUT010000106.1:0-19717 GCA_035706725.1 Gaiella sp.
GCGCGGTCGATCGCCCGCAGCATCGAGGGTGCCTCCGTCTCCCGGATCCAGTGCACGCCGGACCTGCAACCGACCGACGTCACGGGCCTGTCGATCTGGAGCCCGCTCGCGCGTGCATTCGAGTTCCAGCCGGGGCCGATCTTCGCCAACATCGTGCTGGTCGACGAGATCAACCGGGCGCTGCCCAAGGCGCAGTCCGCCCTGCTCGAAGGCATGTCGGAGCTGCAGGTGACCGTCGACGGCACGACGCGGCCGCTGCCCGACCCCTTTCTCCTGATCGCGACCGAGAACCCGATCGAGCAGGACGGCACATACGCCTTGCCGGAAGCGCAGCTCGACCGTTTCCTGGTGCGCACCTCCCTCGGATACCCGAGCGTCGACGAGGAGGTGCGGATCCTCGACGAGCAGACGCACGGGCACCCGCTCGGCCGACTGCATCCCGTGGTGGAGCTCGAGGCTTTCCGTGCCCTCCGAGAGGCCGTCGAGCACGTCTACATCGATCCGCTCGTGAAGCGGTGGGCGGTCGATCTCGTCAGGGCGACCCGTGACCTGGAGTTCCTGGAGCTCGGCGCCTCGGTGCGCGCGAGCCTGGCCCTCGATCGCGTCTCCCGCGCGTGGGCGCTGGCGCACGGCCGCGACTACGTCGTTCCCGACGACGTGGAGGAGCTGTTCGAGCCGGTCGTCGTGCACCGTTTGCTGCTGGGAGAAGAACTGCTCCTCGAGGAGACCTCTCGTGCGGACGTCGTCGCGCGCGTGTGGGCGGCGTGTCTCGAGCGCGCTCCGCGCCCCGAGCCGGACTGGGACCGCGAGTCCCCGCAGCGATCTTGACCTCGCGCGGCGCACGGCCGTTCGCGCTCGTCCCGCGACGCAGGTTTCGGGGCACGCACCCCGGATCGCTGCGCACGCCGCAGAGAGGTGAAGGCGACGAGACCGCCGGCTCGAGGCCCTACCGGCCGGGTGACCGGATCTCGTGGATCGACTGGGGGGCATCGGCCCGCCTTTCGGCGGCACGCGGAGACGACGCGCTCGTCGTCCGTGAGTTCTTCGCGCGTCGGGCACCGCGTGTCGTGATCGTGTGCGACCGGCGACCGTCGCTCGGGATCTACGGGCTCCCGCTGCCGTGGCTCGACAAGCCGGCGGCGATGCGCTCGATCCTGGAGCTCGTTGCCACGAGCGCGCGCGAGGCGCGCGGCGACGTCGGGATCGTCTCGGCGGGGCCTGCAGGCCCCTTCTTCCTCCCGCCGGGGCGCGCGCCGGGAAGCACATCACTGGCGAGACGCGTCCTCACGCCGGCCGAGCTCCCTCCCGAGACCTTCCGACGTCAGCTCGAGCTGCTCGTTCGGCGGCGCGCGACGCTCCCCGTCGGAACGTTCGTCTTCGTCGTCTCAGACTTCCTCGAGGCCCTGCCCGGTCGACTGTGGATGCGGCTTCGGGGGCTCGGGTGGGACGTGACGCCGCTCGTCGTACAGGACCCGGTCTGGGAGCAGTCGTTCCCTGCGATCGGCGGCGTCCTCGTGCCGTTCGCGGCGCCCGGGTCGGGCCGTCGGACGGACGTCTGGATCACCCGTCGCCGTGCCAGGGCGCTGGCGGCGGCGAACGAGGATCGCCTCGACACCATCCTCACGCGGTTCCGTCGGCTGGGGTTCGATCCGGTCGTCGTGGGCACGAGCGACCAGGAGGAGGTCGCGCGGCTGCTCCATGAGTGGTCGGCCCGGCGCCGCATTCTCCTCCGTCGCGGAGCATGACGCTCCTGGTTCTCGGACTGGTCGCGAGCGCGCTCGCCGGCGGGACGCACGCGACGCCGGTGCAGATTCGGGCAAGCGCGAGCCCGGCGAGCGTCGGCGTCGGCGACCCGGTCACGTACGTCGTCGAGACCCGCTTCGACGCGGACGACGTCGACGGGTCGAGCGTGAAGATCTTCGCGGACACGGGCCCGTTCGCCCAGATCGGGCCGGCGAGCACGACGCGAACGCGCAAGGGCAGGACCGTCGGCGTCAGGCTCGAGCAGCGCATCGCGTGCCTCGACCTTGCGTGTGCGCCGACCGCCGAGTCTCGTCGGGGCATCGAACTGCCACCCGCGAGCGTGTCCGCGCGGCTCGTCTCCGGCGGCGTCGTCGCGGCGAAAGCGGCCCGCGTGGCCATCACGGTCGAGCCACGCCTCTCGAACGCCGACGTTCGCGCCACGCCGCCGCCGTTCGAGCAGCAGACTGCGCTGCCTCCGCCGAGCGGCCGCGTCCGGCGGCTTCCGGGACTCCTCGCGGCCACGGCGACCGTCCTCGGGATCGTCGCGCTCCTGTTCGCCGTGCCGGCGGTTCGGCCGCGGGCGGTCACCCGGCCACGCGAGGCAGCCCTCGCTCGCGCCGTTCGCCTGCTCCGGGAGTCGTCGCTGCGATCGGCGCCCGACCGAAGACGGGCGGCCGACCTCGTCTCCCAGGTCGCCGGGTCGGCGGGGGAGCGCCCGCTTGCCGACGAGGCGGCCCGGCTCGCGTGGTCGGCGGGGCCACCGGAGCCGGACGCGGCGGTCGCGCTCGCCGACCGCGCGGAGGCGACCCCGCAATGAGCACGGACGCGATCCCGCTCGCCGATCTGGGGCGGCTGTCGGACGCGGCGAGGCGGACCGGAAGAACCCGCCTGCTCGCGGCGACCGCAGTCGTCGTCGTGGCGGGGCTCGCGCTCGTCGTCGCCTCGAGGATGCACCCGACCGCGACTCCCTTCGTGCCTGCCGGTACCACGGGCATCGTCGTGCTCGACGTCTCGGCGAGCATCTCGGACGAGACGTACGCCCGGATCGCGGCGACGTTGGAGCGACTGGCCGACTCGGGTGGCCGCTACGGGCTCGTTCTGTTCTCCGACACGGCGTACGAGGCACTGCCGCCGGGGACGCGTGCCTCGGAGCTCCGCGCGTTCGAGCGGTTCTTCGTGGTGCCGCGTCAGGTCGCGCCCGGCCAGGCGCCCGTCCCTCCCGCCAACCCCTGGTCGAGCCAGTTCAGCGCGGGCACGCGGATCTCCAGCGGGCTCCTGCTCGCGCTGCGTGTCGCACGGTCCGGCGAGATCGAGCACCCGAGCGTCGTGCTCGTCTCCGACCTCGACGACGACACGGGGGACATCGAGGCGTTGACGAGCACGGCTCTGGCCTACCGCAAGCTGGGGATCCCGCTCCGCGTCGTCGGGCTCAACCCCTCGCCGGAGGACGCACGCCTCGTCCAGCGGCTGCTCGCGCGACCGAGCGACCTGCGGCAGGCGCCGGCGACCCGTACTGCGGCGTCACGTGCAGAGGGATCCTCCGCGCTCACCCTGGTCGTTCTCGCTTTGGCGGCCGCGGCCGCGCTCGCGTTGCTGCTCGTGCTCGCCGAACGACTGCGTTGGGCGGACGCGTGAGCCGCCGGTGGCTCGCGGCGGCCGCGGCGGCGGCAGCCGTCGCCGCGGCCGGGACGGCGGCGGTGGCGCACGACGCGCGTGCCTGGCGGGACGCGCTGACGGGCGGAGACGCGCTTTACACGCAGACCCCGAGCCGAGGTCGGTGGAACGCCACGACCTGGCTGCCGGGTGATCCCGCCGGGCGGCTGGCGCGAACCGCAGAGGACGTGAGCCTGCGACGTGCCGTCCGGCTGTTCGTGGTCGCGACCCACACGCCTCGGGGCTTCGACGCCGGGGAGTCTCGCGCGCGCAGGCGGTCGGCGGCGGAGGCGGCTCTGACCTCTGTCGCCGCGACCGCGTCACCGCGCGCAGCGTCGCAGGCGAACGACCTGCTCGGCGTGCTCGAAGCGCTCGGGCCACGCCCGGACGACGAGCTCGCGGTCGCCTCGTTCCAGGCGGCGGTCCGTGCCGATCCCTCGAACGTCGACGCCAAGACGAACCTCGAGCTCGCCCTGCGCCGACTGCAGGCGAGGGGAGTGAGGCGAGGACCTGGCAACGGCACCGGACCGCGGAACGGCGGTCGGCGCGGCGCAGGCTCGGGCACACCGGGACGGGGGTACTAGCGTGGTCGGCTCGCTCGTCCTGCTGGCGCCGCTCGCGGCATTGTCGGCCTTCGGTGCAGCCGTCCCGGTGGGCTTCGCGTTTCTCGCGGCGCGCAGAGGGCGCGCCGCCGCGCGGATCCTTGGTCTCCGTGCAGCCCCGCCGGCGCCCGGCCTGCTGCGCACCGCTGCGGCCGCGGGGATCTGCGCGCTTCTGGGTCTCGCGGCGGCCCAACCGGTTCTGGAGACCTCGGGAGGCACGCGCGTGCGGCGCTCGTCGCAGGTGCTTTTCGTCCTGGACGTCTCACGGTCCATGCTCGCGTCTTCGGGCCCCGATGGACCGACGCGTCTGGAGCGCGCGAAGGACGTCGTGCTCCACCTCCGTCGCGCGGTGCCCGATGTCCCGGCGGGCATTGCCGGTCTCACCGACCGGGTTCTTCCGTACGTCTTTGCCACGTCCGACGAGACCACGTTCGAAAGCGTGCTTCGTCGGTCGGTCGCCGTCGAAGCTCCTCCGCCCGAGGCGGTCGCTCGGAATGCAACGAGCTTCGGCTCTCTCGAGGCGGTGCCGACATCCGGGTTCTTCGAGCCCTCCGTCACCCGACGGACGTGCGTGCTCGTGACGGACGGAGAGAGCGCGCCGTACTCGTCGTCGGCTGTCGCCGCCGCTCTCCGTGGAGCCCACGGGTGTTCGCTGCTGGTCGTTCGGGTCGGGGGGACGGCCGAGCGGGTCTACGGCGCGGACGGGCGCCCGGAGGCGGCCTACCGTCCCGACGAAGCCGCGGACAGCACCGTACGCCGCCTGGCAGAGGTGACAGGCGGCCGGGACTTCGACGCAGGAGACTCGGCCGCCGCCGCAGCCGCGCTCCGGCGCCTCGCAGAGGCAGGCCCGACCGGACGGACGACCCTGGTCGCGCGCCAACGCCGGCTCGGGCCCCTGCTCGCGGCGACGGCCCTCACGCTCGCCGTCGGTCTGGGAGTGGCGACGGTGCGACCCCGGTCTGTCCGCCGGAGAGCGGCAGGCGCATACTCTGGGGCCGTGAGCGCGGAGGACCACGGAGCGTGAGACGGCGCGGCCGGCTCTCGCTCGCTGCGCCGTTTGCCGCCCTGAGCTTGGCGCTCGTCGCGGGTGGAGCATTGGCCGGGGCACGCGCCGTCGACGGCGATTGGACGTCGTTCGGTCGGACGCCCGCGAACGACCGTCACTCGCCGCTGACCCAGATCACGCGCGCGAACGTCGCGCGCCTCGACAAGGTGTACTCGGTCGACTTCCAGAAGCTCGATCCGGATGTGCGTCGCGGACAACAGTCCTATCCGCTCGCGATCGGCGGCAGGCTCTTCGTCACGACCAACGACGACAACGTCTTCGCGCTCGACGGCGCCACCGGGAAGGTGCTCTGGCAGTACAAGCCGCAGGACAGCGGGTTCTTCAAGAACTTCGGCATCGTCGCGAACCGTGGTCTCGCCTACTGCGACGGCCGTCTCTTCCTCGCCCAGCTCGACATGAAGCTCGTCGCGCTCCGACCGAGCGACGGGAAGGTGCTCGGGGTCGTCGGACTGAGCCAAGACGTCTCCAACGCCTCGACCAACTACGGCTACTCGGAGACGAGCGCACCGATCTGTGCGAACCATCGTGTCCTCATCGGGGCGGCCGGCTCCGAGTACGGCATCCGGGGGTTCGTGATGGCCTACACGACCGGCCTCCGGCCCGCCTGGCCGAGCCCCTTCTGGACGATCCCGCCGGATCTGCAGTCGTGGAGGCGCACCTCGCGCGTCGTGGGCGGCGGCGCGGTCTGGACGCCGGTCACCGTGGACACCGGCACGAACACCGTGTACTTCGGGACGGGCTCCGCGACCCCCCTCTACTTCCCGGCGCTCCGCCCCGGAGCGAACCCGAGGACCGACGCCCTGGTCGCCGTCGACCTGACCACCGGACGGCTGAAGTGGTGGCAGCAGTTGATAGCCGGCAACCAGTGGGCGTACGACGTCTCGCAGCCGCCGCTGGTCTACCGGGGGAAGGTCGGCGGCACCGTCCACGAGGTCGTCTCGGTGGCCACGATGGAAGGCGTGTGGTTCGCATTCGACGCGTCCACCGGGCGGCCGTTCCACGAGCGCGTCAAGGTCATCGACCACGTCGAGCACCCCCCACTTCGCCCCGGCGAGCCCGTGACGGTGTTCCCTTCGTCCCTCGGTGGGCTGAACTACTCGCCCGCCTCCTACGACCCCGCCACGAACTACGTGTTCAACGCCGCGGCCGAGACGGCTGCGGTGCTGATCCAGCAGAAGCTGTCGCCCACGCAGAAGCGACGCAAGCTCCTGCTCGGCGATGTCTACCTCGGCCTGCAGAACGGCAACTTCGGCGCAGCGTTGGCAGGGTGGCACGACCACGGGTCGATCAGCGCGATCGACGTCTCGACCGGAAGGCGCGTCTGGAAGCTGCGGACCCCCGAGCCCGAGCGCGGGGGCGTCACCACCACGGCGAGCGGTCTCGGCTTTGCGGGAGGCGGGGACGGCGTGCTACGCGCGTTCGACCTACGGACGGGCAAGGTGCTCTGGACGTTCAAGACCGGGAACCCGATCGCAGCGGGACCGACGATCTTCGCGAAGGGCGGCCGCGAATACGTCGCGGTCACGGTCGGTGGGACGCCGACGTCGTCGAACGGGGGCACGGTCTCACAGCTGTTCGTGTTCGGCCTCGGGGAGAACACGTCCGGGCGAGCGACCCAGGGCGCGGGCGCCGAGCCGGTCTCGTCGTGGCCCGTGACCGGTCACGCAACGACACCGGCGTCCACGAGAGCTCCCGCCGCGACCGGCGGCACCTCGAGGATCGTGGTCGAGGGCGGCGCGGTTCCACTCTCGCTGTGGCACGCGGACAGCTCGAATCTCACCACGGTCGACGGTCGGGTGCTGTTTCGCGGGAAGCCCGTGTCGGGCGCCGTGGTGGCGATCGACCGCTACCGCCTGCCGCGGAAGACCGACCCCCGTGGGCGCTTCTCGGCTCCGGTCGACGTGACGCTCGCGCGCAGGCACCCGCTCGATGTCGCGGACGCCTCGCACGCGACCGCGAACGGCCGAGCGCTGAGCGCCCGCGAACAGAAGTCACTCGCCCAGGCCTCGGCAGGCGTATCCGTCGGCTACCGCATCGTCGGGCTTCGCGCGACGCAGTCGCCACACGGTGTTCTCGTCACGGGGAGGGCGGTGCGCACGGACGGCGTGCCCGCGCCCGGAGTCGTGCTGCTCTCCTATCGCCTGCAGGGCACGATCACCGATGCGAACGGGAGCCCGGTGCGGGGCGCCACCGTCGTCACACGCACCACCGACAGGGACTTCTGGACGTTCTCGAGCCCCTCGGACGCGAACGGTCACTACGTCTCGTTCTTCTCGGCGTCGGACGAAGCGGGTGATGATCCCGTGGACCTGAGCGTCCAGGTCGCCGTGGGCAACGTCTCCTACGGCTCCGGCACGCGTACCGTGTCGTTCTCGCGGCTGAAGAGCGCGACGATGGACGTCAAGCTCCCTGCGAGGGGCACGACCGTCCCGCTTCCGGTGTCCGCGCCCGAGCCCGGCGCCTTCTACCGCGGCCTGCTCGTGGGCGTCTCGGGGCCCGCCGGTGTGGTGACGCCGATCGCCGCCCGTTGGCCCCGCACCGATGGGCGCTTCTCGCTGCTCCTGCCGCCCACGGTGCGGGGGAAGACGCTCCGCGTCTGGGAGAGCGACTTCGCGTCGTTCTCGCGCGTGCCCGCGACGCCCGGTGGCCCGATCGACGTGCAGGCCTGGCCCAGGAAGCTCTCGCCTCGCGTCGCACGGGACCTCGCGTTCGTCAGCGTCGGCCGCTGAGGATTTCGCGAGACCGCCTCGACCACGTAGGATGGGTCGGCTGTGCTGCTCGCAGGACTGGAAGCCGCGGACACGCTGGTAGCCGAGCTCGCTCGGTTGCTTCGCGCGAAAGGGCTCGAGACGACGGCCGTCAGGCTCGAGGAGGCGCTGGTCGAGGGTACGACGCCCGTTGCCCTCGACACCGACGAGCGGGAGGCCATCCTGCTCGCGCTCGAGGACTGCTCGTACGGGCTCGCCGAGCTCGAGAGCGTCGTGCTGCTCCAGAGCGAGTGGCGCCGGGAGCCCGCGCTCGCCGGCCAGGCATCGCCCCTCGACTGAGCTTCGAGCACTTCCCCCGCGTGTTCTAGCGGGTGCCGAGCGCGAGCGTGTACTGGCTCGTGCTCGTGCTCGTGGCCTTCGGCTGAACCACGAGCAACGCGAAGCGGCCGTTCGCCCGGTTGCGGTAGGTCAGCGTGATCGCGCTCCCCGACTCTGCGCCGGCGGCGAGCCGGTCGACGGACGCGAGGCGCGGTGCCAGGCTCTGCACGCCCCCGCGGGCGAGCGTGACCGACACGCCCGCACCGGCGTCCACGCGCGCGACGAGCCGCTTGCCCTTCGGCACCCACACGCGGAAGACGTCGCGCGGGTCCTCGAACCGGTCGACGGTGCCGGCGATGCGCGTCGAGCCGGCGTTCTTGCGCAGGAGCGCGGGGGTGCTGTGGTACCCGTCGCGGCCCGGCACGACCTGGTTCGCATCGTCGTTCGGCTCGTCCGGGTCGCGGATCGGGGACGGCGCCGCGAGCGCGGCGGGGAGGTTCAGCAACCCGTAGCCGCTCGACGGGTCGCGGCCGGGCGTGCCGATGTCGGTCGCGCTCGTGCGGAGGATCTGCGCCACCTGGCCGGCGTCGAGCGTCGGGCGCACCGTCCAGATCCAGGCGGCCGCCGCGGAGACGAGAGGCGCGGCGAAGCTCGTGCCGTCTTCGGGCGCCCAGCCCGTCGCGCCCGTGGCGGGGTCGACGGTCGCGACGGGGATCTGCGCCCCGGGAGCGGCGAGGTCGACGAAGCGTGACCTGCTCGACCAGGGCGCCACCGTGCCGTTCGGCTGCGTCGCGGCGACCGTGAGCACGTGGGGGTAGGCGGCCGGGTACGTGAGGACGTTCCCCTCGTCGCCGTCGTTGCCCGAGGCGGCCACCACGAGTGAGCCACGTGCGACCGCGAGGTCGACGGCCGCCTTGATCGCCGGGTCCTCACCGGGCCCGCCGAGGCTAAGGTTGATCACGCTCTTGCCTGCCCCCGACACGGCGAGGATGCCGTTCACGATCGCGCTCGTGGTCAGCTCGGTACCGCTGCCCACGGCAGCGTCCCAGCTGCGGATCACCGCGTCGGGATAGAGCCCGACGACGCCGACGCCGTTCGCCTGCGCGCCGACGACCGACGCCACCGCGGTGCCGTGCACGCCGCCGAGCGGCTGCGGCTCCTGCGTGTTCAGCGCGACGAGGTTGGGCCGGCCGGCGAACTCGGGATGACCGAGATAGACGCCGGAGTCCACGAGCGAGACCGGCACCCCGGACCCGGGCGGCGTGAGCACGTCCGCGCCGATCGCGCTCCGCCACCACTCCTGGCCGACGTACGGGTCGTCCGCCGAGACCGACGACGCGGCGGCCCTGTACGTCCTCTCCGGCTCGGAGAACACGACGACGTCTGCCGCACGAAGCGGCCTCAACGTCGCAGCGGCCGTGCGCGCGGGGAGCCTCCACAGGTCGAGGTCCTGCGCGACGAGCGTTCCGCCGGCCTGCGAAAGGGCGCTCGCCGAGGCCTGCGACCCCGGCCTGAGCCGGACGAGCACGTCGGAATCCGCCGCCTCGCCCGTCGCCGTCGCGATCCCTGCCACCACGCCCGCGGCCAGGACGAGCAACGCGACGATGGCACGGCGACGCCTCACACCCCAAGCCTGCAGGAACGAACGTGAACGCGGTGTTACTGCAGCGTTAGAGGCGCACCGAGGTCGCGGCGCCTCAGGCACGCTCTGGACATGGCCGCGCCGAGCACGCGGGCGCGGGCCACGCCGGGGCCCCGCTCTCACGCCGCCCGGCTCGCGAGCCGGGACGGCTACTTCGCGCCGGAAAGCGTAATCCGCCGGGTCGGCAACTCGCCGCTCGTGCCGCTGCTCGGCGGAGGCGCCGCCGTGCTCGAGCAGGTCGCGCACCCGCTCGTCGCGATCGGCGTGACCGAGCACTCGGACTACGGACGCGACCTGTGGCGCCGGCTGCGCCGAACGCTGACCGCGCTCTACCTGATCGTGTACGGGACCAAGTCGGAGGCCGAGCGCGCCGGACAGGTCGTGCAGGCGGTCCACGCCCACGTGCACGGTCGGACGTCCGAGCCGCTCGGCCCGTTCCCGGCGGGCACGCCGTACTCTGCCTCCGACCCCGAACTGATGCTGTGGGTGCACTCGACGCTCGTCGAGACCTCGCTCGCCCTCTACCGCCGCTTCGTCCGGCCCCTGTCCGCGGACGAGACCGAGGCGTACTACCGCGAGATGGCGCTCGTGGCCGAGCTGTTCGGCACGCCGAGAAGCGTCGTTCCGGGAACCTACGCCGAGTTCCGCGCCTACCTCGGCGAGCGCCTCGCCAGCAACGAGATCTCCGTCACGCGCCCGGCCCGCGAGGTCGCGCGCGTGATCCTCCGGGCGAGATCGCTGCCGGCTCCCCTACGGATGCTCGGACCCGCGCATCGCCTCTCGACCGCGGCGCTCCTGCCACCCCGGCTGCGGGAGGAGTACGGGCTCGGCTGGAGCCCCGCGCGCGCCGTCGCACTGCGCGGCAGCGCAGGCTCCCTGAGGCTCGCCGCCGCGCCGCTGTTCCTCCTCGCAGCGAAGCTCTCCACGCCGCGAGCGGCGTTCCGCCCCTAGAGGCTTGATGCCACGCGATCGCCTGTGCCGGGGCGCGGGCTCGCTGCTCTGGGGCGCTTCCCGGGCCGCGCGGGGCGCTGCAATGCGGCCGGCGCGGCCCGAAGCGACCCAGACGCACGAGATCGCGCAGCCGGACGCGCGAGATCGTGGCATCAAGCATCTAGCCGCCGGCCCGGCTCCTGGTCGGCACCCTCGGGGCCCGCCTTCTCGAGCAATCGGCCCTCGGAGATCGTGCGCGCCATCTCACCCGACTCCTCGCGGTACCAGCCGCCGTTCGGGAACTCGATCGCAGGGTAGAGCCGCTGGCCGGTGCCTGCGGCCACCGCGTCGCGCTTGCTCTTGCGAGCCGGCCCCTTGACCAGCTCGTACTCGACCCCCTGGTCGTCCAGCGCCTTCTGCACCTTCCAGCATGGATGGCCGCCGAGCTTCACCCACGTGGCACGGCAGCGATGGAGCTTGATCGACACGTCTCGTCCTCCTTGTCGGCGGAATCTCCTTCTCGTACAGGGTGCTCCTGCCGGTTAAGCGCGCGGTAAGAACGCCGCCCCGGTGCATCCACCACGCCGCGGCCTCGGTACTCGAGAACACACGCTGACGTACTGAGGAGGCACCCATGATGAAAAACGCACTCGTCCTCGCAGCCATGTCGGTCGTCGCCTTCGTGGTGGCCGGCTCCGCGGTTGCGGCGGCGCAGCCGACCACTCGTTCCGCGACGGTCACCACCGCACGGACGGGGCTGGGCCGGATTCTCGTCGACGGACGCGGACGCAGCCTGTACCTCTTCGAGAAGGACGGGCAGGGGCGAAGCAGGTGCTCCGGAACGTGCGCGGCCTACTGGCCGCCGCTCCTCACGAGCAGCAAGCCGCTTGCGATCAAGGGCGCGAAGGCGTCCCTGCTCGCCAGCATCCGTCGGGCCGACGGCAGCCGGCAGGTGACGTACGCAGGACACCCGCTCTACTTCTTCTCCGGCGACACCGCTCGTGGCCAGACCACCGGCGAGGGCTTGCAGGACTTCGGCGCGGGCTGGTACGTGCTCGCGCCCTCCGGCAAGAAGATCGACCGCGACTGACAGCGGCCGAGATCGAGCCCAGGTGCAGCGCACCTGGGCTCGATCTCGCGCGCTCCCCCCCGCAGCGGTCAAACCGATGCGCGGGGGCCCGCGTACCTCGATGGACAACCGAGCCAGGAGGAACCCATGAAGCGATCGTCTCTCACCGCCCTCGCACTGCTCGCGCTGATCGGCGCCGTCGCGCTCGCCGTGCCTGCCCTGTCGAGCGGCGGTGCCGACGGGCGCAAGGTGGTGAGCGGGGCCGTGCTCACGCCGGTCACCGGACCGTACGTCGGCACGGCAAACCCGATCCGTGCCGTCGCCGGAGGCGGGCTGCCGTGGCGGCTCACCTCCGGGAACGTCGATCTGCGCGCCGACGGCCGTCTGCACGTCTCGGTCGACGGCCTCGTCCTCGCCGCAGGCCCGAACGAGGGCACGAACCCGATCACGTCGTTCAGGGCCATCGTCAGCTGCCAGACGATCGACGGCGGAGCCGCAACCGTCTCGAACGTCTCGACCGATCCCTTCCCGGCCTCATCCGCCGGCGACGCAGAGATCGACGCGACGGTCACGCTGCCGTCACCGTGCATCGCACCGATCGTCTTCGTGACCTCTCCCGGCGGCGCGTGGTTCGCGGCGACGGGAGTCTGACGCGCCGAAGCCGCGAGCGCACGCGGGAGTCACGTCCCGCGTGCGTCCGCGGTGGTTCCTACCCCGGCGTCGGCCGGAGGACCGTCCTAGAACGCGCCCGCGAGCGCGAGCACCAGCGCCACCACGAGGATCACGAACAGCCAACCGTTCACCGCGATCCCACCGACGATCGCGAAGATGATCAGCAGCAGGACGAGTAGCCAAAGCACCGCCATCGCTCAACCTCCTCTCCCCGTCACGAGCCGACTACGACCGCTGCGGACGTCTGCCCCTTCACCCGTCACCCTTCGTCGCGACCGATGTCGAGGTCTTCCCGCGGGTCATAGGCGCGACTCCGAGTGGCGGCCTTCGCAATCCCGCGGCTGAGCATGTACGCGGATGTCGCGACGGTCGCCAGGATCCAGAACAGACGAGGATCGACGTCGTCCGCCGTCGCGGTGCCGATCGCCAAGCCCATCAAGAACAGGACGAACACCAGGAATTCGCTGGTCAGGAAGAACGGCTTCGTCTCGCTCGTGTACGCCGTTCGCGGCGGCGCCGCCCAGCGTGTCCGGAAATCTCGTTGTGCAAGCTGCCCGCGGCCGAGCCTCGGATCAGCCGAGCGACCCGGTTCCGTTGCCATTTCTGCCTCCTCGTTCGTGAGCAGGACGATTTCCCCGATCCAGTGCTGCGGGAAACGTCATCGGGATCCGAAGGAAGCAGATTCGCGGCTTTACCCGAGGACAACGGTGGCTTCACCGGGAGTTCCCGCGAGCTCACTTCTCGCTTCGATCTCGCTGCTTCTCTGACAGCGACCCTTCGTCTCGCTGAAAAGGAGCACAGATGACCGAGAACGAAAGCGCGCCGAAGGGGCGGTCACGCCGCACGCGGCTGGCCGTCCCGTTCGCCGTGGGCGCGATCGCAGGTGCGACCGTCATCGGCGGCGTCGCAGTCGCCCACGACCAGAGCTCGAACGGTGGCGGGGGAGCGCTCGCTGCCGCGCCGGGAGCCGCTGTCGCGATGAACGCCCCGTCGCTCACGGCAGAACAGATCTACACCCAGGACAGCCCCGGCGTCGTCGACATCAGCGTCACCACCGACGCGGCGCCGCAGGGCCTCTCGCCATTCGGGCCGGGCGGCGGCAGCGCGAGCGCCGAGGGGACGGGGTTCGTGTACGACACGGCCGGCAACATCGTCACGGCCAGCCACGTCGTCGACGGCGCGACCGCGATCCACGTGCGCTTCGCGGACGGCTCCGTCGCGAAGGCCACGCTCGTCGGGACCGACCCCTCGAGCGACACCGCGGTCATCAAGGTGGACGTCGGGCAGTCGAAGCTCACGCCGCTCGCGCTCGCCGACAGCAGCGCGGTTCGGCCCGGACAGGGCGTCGTCGCGATCGGCAGCCCGTTCGGCTACGAGGAGAGCATCACGGCGGGCATCGTGAGCGCGGTCGACCGCAGCATCGAGGCGCCGAACGGCTACTCGATCCCCAACGCGATCCAGACGGACGCCGCGATCAACCACGGCAACTCCGGCGGCCCGCTCATCGACGCGAGCGGGAAGGTGGTCGGCGTCAACGTTCAGATCGCCGCCGACGATTCGGGGGGAACCAGCCAGAACGCCGGGGTCGGGTTCGCCGTCCCGTCGAACACCGTGAAGCACGTCGTCCAGGATCTCGTCGCCGGCCGAACCGTGCAGCACGCGTACCTCGGCGTCTCCATCGGGTCGAGCACGAGCGGCGCCGGTGCCGTGATCGGCACCGTGCGCGCGGGCGGCCCCGCCGCCGCAGCGGGCCTCCAGTCCGGGGACGTCGTCACCGCCGTCAACGGCAAGCCGATCGCTTCCGCGAACGCACTGACCGCGGCAATCGGGGCGCTGCAACCCGGTGACAAGGCAACGCTCGCGCTGCGACGCGGCGGATCCACCCTCACGCTGACGGTGACGCTCGGCACGAGGCCTGCCACCGCGAGCGCCTGACGAACTCGATCGCCGATCGACCCCCCGGGGACGCGTCGTCCCCGGGGGCGTCGCAGGCGCCACCACCCGTCTATCTCGCTGCGCCGACCTCCGCGAGCGAGAGCCGCGCCGCTTCGGGCAGGAGGCTCCAGAGCTTCGCCTGCGCGTTTCGCTCCTCGACGAGGATGCGCTCGGCGAGCTGCTTCGTCTCCATGTCGCCCGCGCGCTGCGCCACCCGCTTCAGCTGCTCGTAGCCGCCGATCTCGAGCCACTCGAAGGCATACGCGAACGCGGCGAGCTTCCCGGGCGTGTCGGGATGTGCTTCGAAGAAGGCTGCCCAGTTCACGGCGCCGAGCTTCATCAGCGCATCCTTCATCGTCGACGGGTCGCGGCCGACCTCGTCCAGCCGCGCCTCGAGCGCAGCGGCCTGGCCCCGCGTCTCTTCGAGGTGCGTCGCGTAGGCGGCGGCGAGCCGGCCGTCGTCCCGGGAGGCAGCGCGCTCCAGGAGCTTCAGCGCCTGCTCCTCGATCGCGTGCGCATCGGCGAGGTACTTGCCGACCTGGTCACCGAGGTCGACGTCGCCCAGGGCCGCCAGCGAGGCGTCCACGCCTGCGTCGAAGCACCCTTCGAGCCGCTCGCGCATCGCCTTCTCCTGCGCCTGGATCCGCTCGGCCGTGTCGGCGACGGCGGGCTCCCCGGCCTCGCGCGCAACCGCGGCGAGTAGTGCGTAGGACGCCTCTTCGAGCGCCTCGTACGAAAGCGCGTGCGAGAGCAGCTTCCCGGGCGTGTCCGGGTTCGCGCGGGCGAAGAGGACGAACCCCTTCCCGCCCAGCTTCATCACCATGTCCTTGAATCGGGAGGGCCCGGCGTTGCGATGCTCGAGGAGGGATCGAATCTCCCGCTCGTGATTTTCGGTCTCGCGCAGGTGCGCGGAGAACGCGGCCGCCAGGCTCTGGTCGCCTGCGATGTCGGGCGCCTCGCGAAGCTGCGCGAGGGCCTGCTCCTCAATCGAATGCGCATCAGACAGGTATGCGCTCAGTTGCTCGGTCATCGTGTCCGGCATCGCTTCGTCCTTTCGCAATGGTGGTGCCGGTGACGTACCCGGGGACGTCGCCGGGCAACCGTGCCCCATGCGCCGGGCGGCACGCGCTCGGTCGGGCCGTTTCAACAATGATCCTGCCGTGCCGATGAGACCTCCGAGCGATGTCCGAGCGCTCGCTGCCACCGCGGCGGGCCTTCTGCTCGTGTCACTCGTGGCGCTGGCATGCGGCGGGTCAGCATGGCGCGCCGGCGCCGCCCGGCAGGACGTCCCCGTCGCGCTCGTCGACGCGGTCGCCGCCGCCGCGGGCGCGCTCGTCGTCGGAGTGCTGCTCCTCGTCTGGGTTGGGACGCCCTCCGTGCAGAGGCGGCGCCGAGGGAGGCGACGACTCGCCGCGAGCGACCTCGACGGGCTCGGGGCGTCGCTGTCGACGGCCGGGAAGGCCGCTGCCGTCGTCGGCGGAGCGATCTGCGTGTTCTTGCTCCTGACTCTGCCGTTCCTCGTTCCCGACACGACGACGCCGCCCGGCGGTACGCGCGGCAGCGCCGCGCAGAGCGACCACGCAAGCCGCCCCGCTCCGGCGGCCTACGCGACTCCGGCCCCGCTGACGTGGCTCGGCGTCGGCTCGGCGGCCGCACTCCTCCTGCTCGCGCCAGCGGTGGTCATCGTCCGTCGTCGGCGGGCGCGGCACGAGGGACGGGCGGTTGTCCCGGATGCAGCGGCGCGGGTGGGCCTCGGGCTCAGGCGGTCGCTCGCCGACCTCGAATCGGAACGAGACGCCCGGGTTGCGGTTCAGCGTGCGTACGCGTGCATGGAAGAGTCGCTCGGCTCGATCGAGCTCTCGCGCGCCCCGGACGAGACTCCGACCGAGTTCACTGCCCGCGTCCTTCGCGTCCTCGGCGTGAGCGCAGCGGCAGCGTCCGACCTCACCGGCCTGTTCGAGATCGCCCGGTTCAGCGACCACCCGATGGACGACGACGACCGCCGGCGCGCGATCGCGTCGGTGCGACGGGTCGAGGCGGAGGTGGCGCCCCGGTGACCGGTCGCCGCGCGTTGCTGCTCGTCACCGCCGGTTGCCTCGCGGCGACGGCGTTGGGTCTCGTCGTCGGGCAGGGGAGCACGGTCGCGCTCGCAGCCGCGCTCGTGCTCGCCGCCGCCCTCGCCGCCGCGACGGCGCTGCAGCTTCGGCCCGCACGGACGCAACAGCCGCCGCGGCGTCCGCGGGACGACGAGCTGCCGTTGCGGCTCCGCGAGGTCGCAGACGCCGTACGGGAGAGCGAGCGATCGGAGTTCGGCGTCGACCGGTCGCTCCGACCGCTGCTCGTCCCGATCGTCGCCGCACGCCTCGGACGCCGCGGCGTCGACATGGCGCTCGCGCCGGCGCGCGCGCAGGAGCTGCTCGGCGACCGGCTGTGGGAGATCGTCCGTCCCGACCGTCCGTCGGCCGCGTACCGCATCGGCCACGGTCTCGCGGGCGACGACCTGCTCGCGGCGATCGAGCGGCTGGAGCAGCTGTGACCGACAAGGCGACGGGCCGCGTCTCGGTGCAGGAGCTGGCGACCGCGGTGGCCGACGCGGTCGAGCAGGCGATCATCGGCAAGCGAGAGGCGGTGGAGCTGGTGTTGTTCGCCCTGCTCGCCGACGGCCACGTGCTGATCGAGGATCTCCCGGGGCTCGGCAAGACCCTGCTCGCTCGCTCCTTCGCGCAGGTGTGCGCGATGGACTTCACCCGGGTTCAGTTCACCCCGGATCTGATCCCGAGCGACATCACGGGGGCCTCGATCTACGACCGCTCCAGCGGCAGCTTCACGTTCGAGCGCGGGCCGATCTTCACGAACATCCTGCTCGCCGACGAGATCAACCGCGCGCCCGGCAAGACGCAGGCTGCGCTGCTCGAGGCCATGGAAGAGCGGCAGGTGACGCTCGAGAACGTCACGCGACAGCTGGAGTCCCCGTTCCTGGTACTCGCGACGCAGAACCCCATCGAGTACGAGGGGACGTACCCGCTGCCGGAGGCGCAGCTCGACCGGTTCCTCGTCCGCATCGCGATCGGCTATCCGTCGGAGGACGCCGAGCGCGAGATCGTCCTCGAACGCTCGCGTCGTCGGCGTGAGCGCATCGAGCTCGACCCCGTGTGCGACCGCGAGACGCTGCGGGCGATGCAGGCGGCGATCGAGGAGGTGCATGTCGCCCCGCCGCTCGCCGAGTACGCGGTCGCGATTGCGCGCGCGACGAGGGACTCGCCGCAGTTGTCCGTCGGGGCGTCGCCGAGAGGGTCCCTCGCCCTCATGAAGCTGGCCCGAGCCCGCGCCGCATATCTGGGCCGCGACTTCGTCACGCCGGACGACATCAAGGCGATCTCGGTCCCGGCCCTGGCGCACAGGCTCATGCTCGCTCCGGAGCTCTGGGTGCAGCGGATCGATCCGGCCGAAGTGGTGCGGGCCGCCGTCGCGTCGGTTCCCGTGCCGGTCCTGGACGAATCGCCGTGACCTTCGAGCGGCGGGCCGTCGTCTGGTTCGTCGTCGCCTCCGCTGGTTTGCTCGCCGGTCTCGCGACAGCCCAGCCGGCGCTGAGCGCGGTCGCCGCCGGTTTTCTGGTTCCGCTGCTCTACGGTCTCGCGTCGCGGCCGCCTCGGCTGCCCGAGGCGACCGTCCGGCTCTCGGCCGATCGCCTCATCGAGGGCGGGCGGGTCGAGCTCGCGCTGACGCTCGCCGCCGTCGACGCGTGCCCATGGCTCGACGTCGAGCTGCAGCTAGCGGACCGCCTCGTGGCGGACGGAGCGCCGATGCGGCGCGTGCTTGCACTCGACGCGGGCGAGACACGGACGCTCGAGTACTCGATCGAGTGCCCTCGCTGGGGCGCCTTCCGCGTCGCCTCGATCCGGCTCTCGGCGTGCGATCGGCTTCACCTCCGTCGCGCCGAGCTCTCCATCGAGCCGGCGACGACGCTGCGGGTCTACCCGTCGGTCGACAGGCTACGACGCCTCGCCGGGCCGCGGGCGACACGCCCCGCGACCGGCAGCCGTCCGTCGGCCGCCGCGGGGGAAGGCATCGAGTTCGCGGAGCTTCGGTTCCTCGCGCCCGGCGAACGAGCCCGCAGGGTCAACTGGCGTGCGACCGCCGCCCGCGGCCGGCTCCTCGTCACGGATCGCCTCCCCGAGCGGAGCTCCGACGTTGTTGTCTTCCTCGATGCGCTCGGGGCTGCCGCTACGAACGCGGAGAGCACGCTCGACCGCGCCGTGCGTGCGGCTGCATCGCTGACGGAGGCCTATCTCCGCCGCCGCGATCGCGTCGGGCTCCTCCGCTTCGGCGGCGACCTCGAGTGGATCATCCCCGGCTCGGGCACGCGCCAGCAGTATCGGATCGCGGATGCGTTGCTCGAGAGCGAGGTCGCGCGAACGTATCGCTGGCGCGACACGGCCCTCATTCCGCGCCGAATCCTGCCGCCCCAGTCGCTGATCGTCGCGCTGACGCCGCTGCTCGACTGGCGCGTCACGCGGGCGCTCCTCAATCTTCGCCGCCGCGGGTACGAGGTCTCGATCGTCGAGGTCGATCCGCTCCCGTACCTCGCCGACGCCGAGGCGGCCGCCGGGCCGATCGCGTGGCGGACCTGGTTGCTCGAGCGGGACGCCGTCCGAACGCAGCTCGCCGCGGCGGGGATCACGCTCGTGTCGTGGCGACGCGAGCAGCCGATCGCCGCTCCCGTCGAGGCCCTGGCGGCGACACGATGAGCGGGAAGCAATTTCGACTCGCCGCCGGAGTCACGGCGCTCGCTCTCGTCGCGGTGCTCGGGGCGCTCGCTCTCGTCCATGGCCGCGACGCTCCGGATTGGAGCATTCCACTCTTCGCCGCCGCCGTCCTCATCGTGTGCGAGCTCGCCGCTCTGTCCCGCGCCACGAAGCCGGACGCAGCGGTCGAGCGACCGGCGGTCACCGCCGTCCTCCTGGGGCGTCTGCTCCCCGTCGCGCTGCTCGCGTTCGGAGGTGCCTCCGTCGCACTCCTGGCGGCGGCTGTGCCCGTCCGTCACGGCCTCGCGACCGGGCTCCTCGGCGCCGTCGCCGCGGCGGCGCTATTCCTCCTCGTCGCGGCGGTCGCGCGACGGGGCGGCGAGGCCTGAAGTACCGGCGACCGCCGATTCGCACCTCGAAGGCCACGCCGTCTGGCGGAGCCGACCGGGTTGGGAACGTCTCCGAGCGGGAAGCACTGGGGCGCACGGCTGGACGAGGAGCATGTCGGTGGACGAGCGCGCGCGACGAGTAGCCGAGAACGAGATCCTGTTTCGCCAGGTGAACGAACACGTGGTCGGCGGCGACAGGCGACCGTCGAAGCACTTCGAGATCGTCTGCGAATGCGAAGACACGA
>DASSUT010000107.1:0-14563 GCA_035706725.1 Gaiella sp.
TAGCGAGAGGTGCTCATCCGGTCGGGCGCGCGAGGCGGGTGCCGCCCACGCGCCCACCCGAGGCAACCGCGTGGTACGCGGGCACGAGCTCGCTCGTGACGAGCCCCGCCTCGTCGGTGACCTCGTCGACGACGTCGAACCAGCGACGGATTCGCTCGGGTCGGTCGACGATCGTCGTCACGACCGGCACGCGGCGCCGGATACGGAACAGCCGGTCACCGTGCGGTTGGTGGTCGCCGTAGAACCCGTAGACCCCGCGGACGCTCGTGGCGCCGCTCGCGCCCGCGGCCCGGAGGCGCCGGATCAGCTCGGTGTGCAAGCTCCGGCCCTGGTGGCGGGCGTGCTCGCCGGCGTGAACCGTGAGCCTCTGCCAGATCCCGAGCCCCGCCTCGTCATGTTCGTCGTGCTGGGTGGGCGACGCTAGCACCGTGCCGTCGCGCTTGCAGACGTGCATCCGCTCGAGCGTGGCGATCGGGTGGCGAAGCAGCCCGTCGAGCGTCGACACTGCCCGGGCGACCGCCTCAGCGCCGCCGACTGCGACGACCATGGCCGGCACGGACGCGTTGCGGGAGAAGAACCGCGCGCGCCGGCGTGCGCCGTGCGCCACCCCGTCGACTCCGAGCAAGGCGGTGCATCCGGCAAGCCCGAGGTCTCTGAGCACGTCGACGACGTCGACGTAAGCCGGCCTTCCGCGGATCCTTTCGTCCCGTCCGAGGTAGATGCTCAGCTTGGCGGCGCCGTCGCCCGACGGGGCTCGCGGGGCCACGAGGCCGCCGAGCAGGCGTGCGCGCTCGAGGGTGACGAGCCCGCCCGACACCACGTCGGTCACCGCCGGAAGGATCGCCTCGATCCGCTCGGGCTCGTCGACCGCGACCGCCACGAGCGGCAGATCCTCCGAGAGACTCAGGAAGCGGTCCGTGCGGAGTGTCTGCTCGAGGCCGAAGCCTTCGACCGCCCGGATGAGCACTGCGACGTGGAGGTGGTGGACCGCGAACAGGTCGACGAGGGCGTCGGACAGCAGCACGTGGCCGATCCGGTCCGACTCGCCGAAGTGAACCGTGAGCTTGAGGCTCTCGACGCTCAGAGCGACGCCCCCAGCGCCCATCCGAGCCCCGCGGCCGCAAGCCCGCAACCGAGCGGGCCGAGGAGGTTCAGGACAGCGAGAGCGCCGTCGCCCTCCTCCGCCGACCGCTCGGTCTCGAACATCCATGTCGAGAACGTCGTGAACGACCCGAGGAAGCCGGTACCGAGAACCACCAGGAGCGTGTCGCCGACCCCCGCCCCGACGAGCAGCCCGAGACAGAAGGAGCCGAGGAGGTTCACGGTCAGCGTCCCGAGGGGGAAGCTGCCGCCTGCCCGCTGTTGGACGACGCCGTCGAGTCGGAAGCGCAGAAGGGTTCCGGCTCCGCCGAGGACCGCCACGCCGATCCAACCGAGGAGGCTCACACCGTCACCCGCCGGGTGAGGGCCGTCGCAAGGTATACGCCCAGGAACCCTGCTCCGATGGTCGCACCCGCGTACGCCCCTGCGAGCAGGACCTCTCCGTCTCGTGCGAGACCGATGAGCTCCACCTGGAAGGTCGAGAACGTGGTCAGAGCCCCGCACAGCCCTGTGCCAAGGAGCGGGCGGCGATACGTCGAGGGAGGCAGCCGCTCCTGCAGGCGCGTGACCAGGTGGCCAAGCAGCAGCGTGCCGGCGACGTTCGCGACGAACGTCGGCCACGGCCAGCCACGGCCGTCCCAGGCGAACGCCCTGTCGAGCGCGAGGCGCCCGAGCGCGCCGGCGACGCCGCCTGCGACGATCGCCGCCTGGAGCCGGCCGTCTCCCCAGCCGACTCCCGTGCGGGGCTCGCGAACGTACGGGTCTCGAACTGGCATCGGGCCTCCACCGGTCGGATTCGGTAGAAGCCATCAGCCACGAGGGCGGTTCTAGGCGGGCCTCATCGCCGGGGGAGACGATAGCGGCGGCGGGCGCGGCGCGGTCGCAGCGCCAGGCGGCCGAGGAGCCCCGCTGCGAGCACGGCTCCACCCGCGACGACGGACACGACAGGCAGGGTCGCCACGAGCGCCAGGCAGCCCACGAGACCGACGGCCTGCAGCAGCCGTGGCCACCGGCGGCGGTCGGCGTCCTGCGTCCATGCGGAGGCGTTCGCGAGCGCGTAGTAGAGCAGCACGCCGAACGACGAGAAGCCGATCATCCCCCGCAGGTCCGTCACCGCCACCGCGACGGCGACGAGCACCGCGACCGCGATCTGCGCCCTCCGCGGAACGCCGTGCTCCGGATCGACCGCGGCGAGCCGCCCTGGCAGATCGCTGTTTCGGGCCATCGCGAGCGTCGTGCGTCCGACGCCCGAGAGCAACGCGAGCAATGCTCCCAGGCTCGCGACCGCGGCGCCCACGGTCACGACCGGCTTCGCAAACGAGGCGCCCGTGAGCTCGACTGCCGTCCGGAGCGGAGCGCTGCTCGCTGCGATCGCGTCCGGCCCGGCGACGAGCAGCGCCGCGAGCGCCACCGCGACGTAGAGGGCGAGCGCCACCGCGAGCGCCGCGACGATCGCGCGAGGGATCGTGCGCGCGGGCTCCCGAACCTCCTCCCCGAGCGTCGCGATGCGCGCGTAGCCGGCGAACGCGAAGAACAGGAGACCCGCAGACTGGAGTACGCCGTACGCGTCGAGCCCGCTCCCGCCGAGACGGGACGGGTCGGGCTCCCCACGCACGACGAGCGTCGCGACCGTGAAGACGAGGGCGGCCACGCTCACTGCGACGAGCACGCGCGTCACGTGCGCCGTGCGCGTGATGCCGGCGACCGTCACCGCCGTCAGGGCGACGACGGCCGCGATTCCGAGCGCCCGCCGGCCGAGCGCCGAATCGGGGAGGACGTACGCGCCGAACGTGACCGCCATCGCCGCGCAGGACGCGGTCTTGCCGGTCACGAAGCACCAGCCCGCGGCGAACCCCCACCAAGGGCCGAGACGCTCCCGGCCGTAGACGTACGTGCCGCCGGAGACCGGGTACTGGGCCGCGAGCTGCGCGGATGCGACCGCGTTGCAGTACGCGACGAGCGCCGCGAGGACGAGCCCGAGCAGGAGCCACGAGCCCGCAGCCGCAGCCGCAGGGCCGATCGCGGAGAACACGCCCGCGCCGACCATCGAGCCGACGCCGATCACGGTCGCGTCCACGGTTCCGAGCCGGCGCCGGAGCTCCCTCTCGCGCGGCGGGGTCGCGAGGTCAGCCACGGAGCTCGCGCTCGAGCGGCGTCCGGAACCGTGGCGTCACCCGGGCGTCGCCGAGCCACTCCTCGAGCCGCCCGGCCTCCGCGGCGATCCCGGCCCGCCCGTCCGCGCCGACGTCCTCGAGCACGCGGAAGACGATCTCGCCGTCGGGGCGCTGCGCCCAGCCTCCGACGACCCTGCCGTCCCACCAGACGGTCGGGCCGGCGTTGCCGTTGCGGTCGAAGATCGCTCCCGTATGCGGGCCGAGGTACCAGTCCCGCTCCTTCCAGCCCATCACGGTGGGGTCGAGGCCGGGAAGAAACGCCGGGGCCGGCGCCGCCCGTGGCTCCGGCTCGAGGTCGTCCGCGAGCACATAGCCGGGTGCTCCGTCGAGGTCGACGACCGCACGGGGCACGGCGCCGAGCGCCGCGCGGGCGTCCCGTGCGCTCCAGCCGGTCCACCAGCGGATGTCGGTCTCCGTGGCGGGGCCGAAGGCCGCGAGCCAGTGCCGGAGAAGCTCCTGGCGGGCACGCTCGGGCTCGAGCGGCTCGACCGTGCCGAGCCGCCCGATCGGCACCCAGCGGTAGTGGCTCGCGACCCACGTGCCGCGGGGACGGTCGCGCACGATCGAGCCCTCCGCCGCGAGGAGAAGCAGGATCCGGCTCGCGGCGCCGGCATCGGTCTCCCATCGCGTCCCGACGCCGATCCGCAGGCGCTGGGCGAGGAGCGGATGCGCTTCGGCAAGCTCGCTCGTGGACGCGCTGCCGCGGGCCTCGAGCGCCTCGAGCGCCGCCGCCGAGGCTGCGTCGATCCACGCCCGGGGGTCGCCGTCCACGCCGCTTTCGGCCACGAACCGCTCGAGCTTGCGCCGCTCCTGCGCGGCGACCGCCCGTGCCGCGGCGGCGTCCACCACGGGCACGAGCTCGCGCGGCACGACGAACAGCGTTCGCCGCATGCCGAGCATCCTGACCAAGGTGTGCTCCTCGTAGAGGGCCTGCTCGAGGTGGGAAGGCTCGAACGGCTCCGTGCGGGCCCAGGCCGAGAGGAACACGGCCGCCGGATCCGTCGAGTGGAGCGCCACGACCGACCGCACCGTCTCGACGACGTCTCGCGCCCGTCGTTCCGATGTGAGCCGATGTCGACCGGCGAGCCTCGCTCTGCGCTCCTCGGCGCCGATGCGTCGCATGCTGCGGTGTTGTACGCGAACGGGACCGGATCGGCCCGACGTCACACGGTCGGACGAGGTCGCCGGCTAGGGCAGACGCAGGTGGTAGACGTTCAGCGTCTGCTCACCGCTCGCGCTCCGCGCCTCGGAGTACCCGGTTGCGCCCTCGAAGTCACGCGTGCCGCCGATCACGGGGATCTTCACGAGCGCATTGGGATTCGAGACGTCCAGCGTTCCCCGAAGGCGAAGTCCTCCACCCGGCAGCGTGATCTGGACGCTGACGAGCCGCTTGGTGCTCGTGACGTACGTGATCGTGGAGTAGTCGATCCCGACGATCGACCCCCTCGGCCGACCGAACTGCGGCACCGCGTTGCGGAGCTGCGACTCGACGAAGACCCTGTCCCCCTTGTTCTGCACGTTCCGTGGAGGAATGTCGACCGGGGTCGCCTTCGTCACGGAGGCGAGCACGCGAATCGTCGTCGTCCTCGGGCCCGTTGACGCCTGGGTCGTGGACCCGGCGTCCGAGGAGTCGTCACCGGTGAACACGATCACCGCCGCGACGACGCCGCCCGCGATCACGAGTACGGCCGCGGCGACGGCGGCGACGACCGTGCGAGACATTCCGGGAGGGTACCGGCGGACGGTGCCCGCCGAGTGAACGCCTTCGGCCGTAGGATCTCCTGCCGATGACTCTCGAGATCGATCTCTCGGCGCGCGTCGCGCTCGTGACCGGCGGCTCGCGCGGGCTCGGCCGGACGGACGCGCTGACGCTGGCCCGCGCCGGCGCTGACGTCGTGATCGCGGACATCCTGGTGGAGTCCGACACCAGCGCCGCGGAGCGCTATGGCCCTCTCGCGCAGGCGGCCGCCGCCCAGGGCATGGTGCACACGGAATCGACGGTCGACGAGATCCGGGCGCTCGGACGCCGTTCGTTCGCCGTGCGTTGTGACGTGACGAGCCGTGACGACGTCGCCGCCGCGGTCGGACGGGCCGTCGAGGAGCTCGGCTCCGTCGACATCCTCGTCAACAACGCGGGCACCCTCGACCACGTCGGCCAGTTCGCGGACCAGCAGCCGGAGCTCTGGGAGCGGGACCTGCGCGTGAACCTCACCGGCGCCTTCAACTGCGCGCAGGCCGTGTGGCCGCACATGCGCGAGCGTGGCTTCGGCCGGATCGTGAACATGGCCTCGGTCGCCGGCACGCTCGGCGGCTTCGGTCAGGCGAGCTACGCGACGACGAAAGCCGGGCTGCTCGGCCTCACGCGGACCCTCGCGATGGAGGGGGCCAGGCACGGCATCACGTGCAACGCGATCGTGCCCGGGATCATCGCCACGGAGGCGTTCCACATGGGGAACGCCGCGATGAACGAGCGGATCGCGAACCGCACCGTGTTCAAGCGCCCCGGGGAGCCGCAGGACGTCGCGAACGCGATCGCGTTCCTCTGCTCCGACCTCGCCTCGTACGTCACGGGGATCGAGCTCAACGTCTCCGGCGGCGTCGAGCTGTTCGTGTTCTGATACCGAAATCGGGGGCCTGAGGCGGCGTCCGTGCTCCGCTACGCTTCCGGCCCGTGTCTTCAGGCGCGACGAGCGTTTCGGACATGGCGCGCCGCCGACGCTCCGGGCGACCCGTGGTGCGCCGAGCCGCCCTCGCCGGAGGCGTCGTCGTCGTGCTCGCGATCGTCGGTGCAAGCGCGCTCGCAGGCTCTCCGTCCCACCTGGCGGCGGGCACGAAGATCGCCGGGCTCGACGTCAGCGGGCTGTCCGTCGACGCCGCGAGAGCGCGGCTCGAGCAGCGGGCCGACGCGCTCGCCCACCGGCACGTGACGTTCCTGGCGGGAGGAAAGTCGTTCGAGCTGACGCCGTCGCAACTCGGCGTCCGCCCCGCCTGGAACGCCGCGCTCCGCCGGGCGTCCGAGGAGGCGGACGGCTTCGCCCCCCTGCGCGGCGTCCGGCGTATCGAGGCTCGGCTGTTCGGCATCGAGGTGCAGCCGCACGTCGACGTCTACCCGTCCGCGGTCCGGTACGCGGTCGCCCGCATCGCTGCGGCCGTTGACGAGCCGTCCGCGAGCGCGCGGCTGCGTCGAACAGGCCTCTCGGTGTCCGTCGTGCCCGAGCACGCGGGCCGACGGATCGACCGGGCTGCGGCGTACGACCTCGTCGTGTCCTCGCTCGCCTCGCTGGAGCGCGGCGCGCCCGTTCACCTCCCGGTCGTCGTCGCGGCTCCCAAGGTCGCGGCCGACGAGCTCGGAGGCGCGCTCGCGTCCGCCCGCACCGCGCTCTCGGCGCCGGTGACGCTGACCCTCGGCTCGACGCGGTACCGGTTGCCGCGTTGGCGCGTCGCGCGGCTCCTCGACCTACCGTCGAACGGGACCACGAAGGTCTCGATCGGAGGGCCCGCCGCAACCAGGTGGATGACGCAGCTCGCAGACCGCGTCGGGCGCAAGCCGCAGGACGCGACGTTCCGGGTCGTGACCGGCGGGATCACGGTGGTTCCCTCCCGGGAAGGCCGAACGCTCGACGTAAGAAAGTCGCTGCAGGCGGTCGAGCGGGCCGCGCTCTCGCCCACCGACCGGACCGCGGCTCTCGTCGTGACGCGCGTGGAGCCGAGCCGGTCGACCGCCGACGCGAAGGCGATGGGGATCACCGGGGTCGTCGGCTCGTACACGACGACGTACGGCGGCACCGAGGGCCGGCTCCACAACGTCCGTCTGGTCGCGGAGCTCATCGACGGTGCGCTCGTCGCGCCGGGCGCACGGTTCTCGTTCAACGAGACGACCGGCGAGCGGAACGAGGCGAAGGGCTTCGAGGCCGCACCGGTGATCATCAACGGGGAGCTCGAGAACGGCATCGGCGGCGGGGTCTGCCAGGTCTCGACGACCGTCTTCAACGCCGCGTTCGAGGCGGGGCTCTCGATCGAGAAGCGCACGAACCACGCGCTCTACATCAGCCACTACCCGCTCGGCCGCGACGCCACCGTCAACTACCCCGACATCGACCTCGTGTTCCGGAATGACACCGACCACTGGCTGCTGCTGCGGACGTTCGTCGGAACCGGCTCGCTCACCGTCAACCTGTACGGCACGCCTACCGGCCGCCGGGTGGAAACCGAGACGTCGCCGCTCGTCGTCGAGGGCAAGGTCCCCTGGCAGCGGGTCGACGACGATTCGCTCTTCAGGGGCCAGAAGGTCGTCGAGCAGTACGGCACGCCGCCGCGCTCGACGAGCGTGCGGCGACGGGTCTTCGCACCCGACGGCAGGCTCATGTACGACACGACGTGGCGCAGCTACTACGTCGGCGAGCCGACGATCGTGCGGTTCGGGACGACCCCGCGGCCGAAGCCGAAGCCCGAGCCGAAGCAGGCGAAGGCGCCCGCCACGGAGGGTGCGCACACGACCCCCTCTCCCGGCGCAGCTGACGCCGCGGGCGCCGGCTCCGGGACGACTACGACGATGCCTGCCGCGGAAGTCCCGGCTCCCTGAGCAGGTCGTCCACGAGCCAAGCCGGGACGCGTATCGGACGGTGCGTGCGCGCGTCGACCGTGGCGTGGCGCGTCGAGCCGGTCGCGACGCGCGTGCCGTCACGCGCGACGACGTACTCGTAGCGGAAGCGCGCGCCGCGGATCTCCGCGCAGCGAACGCTGACCGTGAGCACGTCGTCGAAGACCGCCGCGCGTTCGTACGTGAGCTCGAGACCCGTCGTGAGCGCCTCGATCCCGCGCTCCCGGATCGCGTTGTAGCCGCCCGCGTGCGCCGCGAGGTGCGCGACCCGCGCCTCCTCGAACCAGACGACGTACGAGGCGTGGTGTGCGATGCCCTGCGCGTCCGTCTCCGCGAACCGGACGCGCACGAGGTGGTCGAACCAGCCGTCCATCGAGGGCGAGTATCTCGCCGCATACGATCTCGCGCGTGAGAGCCGTCCATGAGCTCGCTGCCTTGATCCGCGAGCGCGGACCGGCCGTGGTGTTGACCGGGGCCGGGATGAGCACCGAGAGCGGAATCCCCGACTTCCGCTCCGCGGGCGGGCTCTGGGAGCGGGTCGACCCGTACGCGGTCGCGTCGATCGACGCGTTCCGTCGTGACCCGCTCACGGTGTGGCGTTGGTACGGGCCAAGGATCGGCACGCTGGTCGCCGCCTCGCCGAACGAGGGGCACCTCGCGCTCGTGCAGCTCGAGCGGTCGGGCCACGTGCGCGCGCTGGCGACCCAGAACATCGACGCGCTCCACAGCCGCGCCGGGAGCGCAGAGGTGATCGAGCTGCACGGCTCGATCCGCCGCTTCGACTGTCTGCGCTGCGGCGCGACCGAGACCCTCGACGGCGTCCTCGCACAGCTGGGCGAGGGTCGCGAGGCGCCTCTCTGCCCGGCGTGCGGCGCAGTCCTGAAGCCCGGCGTCGTGATGTTCGGCGAGCCCCTGCCCCCCGACGCGATGGCCTGCGCGGAGCGTCTCTGCCGGGAGACCGACCTCCTGCTCGTGCTCGGCTCGTCCCTCGAGGTGTGGCCCGTCGCGGGCCTCCCCGGCGAAACGCTGCGGGCCGGGGGCGGGCTCGCGATCGTGAGCCTGGGCGAGACGTCCTACGACGACGACGCGACGCTCGTCGTCCGTGAGCAGGCGGGCCGGCTGATGCGGGGCGTCGCGTCCCTGCTCGCGCCCGACGGCGGCGGCGCAGGCGCCGAGACTGCCGCCGTGGTATGACTGCGCCATGGCCGAGACCAAGCCGAACGACGACGTGATCGGGAGGCTCGCCGGCAAGGGCGAGCACGCCATGCAGCGCCTCGCCGAGCTGCCCGGTGGTACGCGCGCCCTGCGTGCGTTCAACGACCTCAAGCTGAGGGTCGACGACCTCTCGCGCAAGGTCCGCGGGATCGAGGCGCTCGAGAAGCGCGTGGCGAAGCTCGAGAAGGACCTTGCTGCGCTCAAGCGCGCGCAGAAGCCGCCGTCGCCACAGAAGGCGCCGGCCCGCAAGGCCGGTCCGTAGCGACGCGACTCGACTCGACGCGGGCGAGCGGGCGCCGCTCGTCCGCTCGCGATCCTGACTGCTGCCGCTCCATAAGCATCGCTCATCCGACAACAGTTGTGCATGAGCGACGCTTGTCGTTGCACCCTGAAAACGTTCCACAGGAAGCGGCCCCAAGCGGATCCGAGCGGCGATCTCCCTTGTGAACGAACCGGCACTGTCTCGGCGCACGTTTGCCCTTGACAGAAAACGGTGTCTGACACCGCCCTATGGCGGCGGGACTCGCACGCGCAGCGACGACGGGAGCAGCTCGAAGCGGACGGGCGTCGTCCCGGGTTGCTCGCCGTCGAGGACGATCGGGAGCGGTGACGGTGCCTCGACGCAGAGCTCGCGGGCCCGCACGATCTCGACCTTGCGGTGCGAGACGTGCGTGCCGCGGTAGATCTTCGGGAACGTCGTCGTGAACTCGCGCTTCGAGAAGTCGCCGATCAGCACGACGTCGAAGCTGCCGTCGTCGGGCGCCGCCGCAGGCGCGACCCACATACCCCCGGCCGTGTAGTCGCCGTTCATCGCGAGCGCCTCGAGGAGCCGCACGCTCCGGGCCTCGCCGTCGATGCGCACGGTCATCTCGGCGGGCGACCACCGGCTGAACACCGCGATCGTCGCCCACAGGAACGAGAGCTTGCCGCCGAGCGCCTTCGTGGTGTCGTTCGCGCGTCGGGCGATCGCGCCGCTGATCCCGGCGCCCGCGAAGTTCGCGAAGTACGCGGTGCCCTCGCCGCCGCCGTCGGTCGCGTAGGACGCCCGGCCGACGTCGATCGTGCGCACCGCACCGGCGCACGCGACCTCGATCGCGGCGTCGAGGCGCGAGGGGATGCGGAGGCTGCGGGCGAAGTCCCGGCCGGTGCCGAGCGGCAGGACCGCGAGCTCGACCTGCGGCGACGGGCCTGCCTGCATGACGCCGTCGACGATCTCGTGGACCGTCCCGTCCCCGCCCACGGCCACGATCCGGGTGGCTCCGCCCGCCACCGCGCCCCGCGCGAGCTCCGCGAGGTGCCCGGGCCGCTCGCTGAGCAGCACGTCCCCCTCGAGGCCCCCGGCGGCCGCCCGTCGCTCGAGCTCGGGCCAGCGGCGGCGGGTGGCTCCGTTGGCGGAGGCGGGGTTCACGAGGAACACGCACTTCTCGCCTTGCGGGCGAGAAGTGCCGGACTCACGATCTCCGTGCATGGCCGGCACGTTGGGAGAGCGAAAGTGCCAGCGCTACGCCGTCACCGTGGTGAGGGCGAGTTCGGTCATCTGGTCGACGGCGGCGCGCATCTCGTCGTCGGTGATCCGCACGAACTCTCCTTCGACGACGACGTCCGAGACGATCAGCAGACAGCCCGCCCGGATCTTCCGGAGAGCACCCAGCGTGAAGAGCACGGCGGCCTCCATCTCGACCGCGAGGATGCCGCGTTCGGACCAGCGCGCCGCGAGCCCCTCGTCGGGCTGGTAGAAGATGTCGCTCGACACGATCGGGCCGACCCGCACGGGCTTGCCGAGCTCCTTCGCCTGGTGCACCGCCTCGTGGACGAGCCCGAAGTCGGCCGTCGGCGTGTGCGGCTCACCGAGCACGTAGTGGGTGGAGGTGCTGTCGGCGGGCGTCGCCGAGAGCGCGACGATCAGGTCACCCATCTGCAGATCCGGCTGGAGACCGCCGCACGTCCCCACGCGCATGAGCGTCTTGACGCCGAGCTGCGCGAGCTCCTCGATCACGATCGCGGCGGAGGGGCAGCCCATGCCGCTCGCCTGGACCGAGACCGGCTTGCCGCGAAACGTCCCCGTGTAGCCGAGCATCCCGCGCTCGGAGTTCCGCTGGACGACGTCCTCCATGAAGGTCTCGGCGATGTACTTCGCCCTGAGGGGGTCGCCGGGCAGGAGGCAGGCCTCGGCGTAGTCACCCGGGTTCGCACGTACGTGGATTGGCATGGCGGAAGCCTAGTGCCCCTTCCCGTGATGCGGCCCCCGCTCCTGGAGTGCTTCGCTGGCACAGGCACCGATGCGCCCGGGTGAGCGCTTATGGTTGACCGCGCGATGCCCGAGCGCCCTGTCGAGCCCACGGTCGAGCAGATCCTCGCGTACTGCGCCGAGAGCCCGGTCGAGCGTGTCTTTCTCGAGGACGTCGCACGGCGTGGCCAGGGTCGTTTCGCAGGGGTCGAGGGCGACGAGGGGACGTTGCGGGCACTCTGCCACCTCGGCACGAATGTCGTGCCGTCGGGACACGGGTGCGACGCGTTCGTCGGCGAGGCCGCCCGCGCGGCCCCGCGCATGCTGATCGGCGAGGAGAACGCGGTGTCGGAGCTCTGGGACGCCGGGCGGCGCAAGCTCGGCAAGGCGCGCCAGGATCGCCGGGGGCAGCCGGTCTTCGTCATGCGCGAACCGCCCGAGCCGGGCGGCACGGGGCTACGCCCCGCGCGCCTCTCGGACCTCGACCTCCTCGTGCCCGCGTGCGCCCGAGCCCACTTCGAGGAGCTGTCCGTCGACCCGCTGCGCCGGGACCCGAACGGCTTTCGGTGGCGGACGCGGTCGCAGATCGAGGAGGGGCGGTCGTGGATCTGGACGGAGGACGGCGTGATCCTCTTCAAGGCGGAGGCGTCGGCGTGGACGCCGGAGGCCGTCCAGCTCCAGCAGGTGTGGGTCGACCCGCCCGCGCGCGGGCGCGGGAACGCGTCACGGGCGCTTCGGGACCTCATCCGGCTGCTGCTCGAGCACGTGCCGGCGGTCTGCCTGTTCGTGCGGGCCGAGAACGCCCCCGCGATCCGGCTCTACCGGACGGTGGGCATGCAGCACGTGCTCGACTACCGAAGCGTCCTCTTCTGACCTTCCTGCACGCTGTCGAGCCGGAGGCACACTTACCCCGTGGAAGGGACATCTGCCGAGCGGCGCGTCGAGGCGCACATCCGCCGCCACGGTCTCGTGGAGCCCGGCCGCGTGGTGACGTGCCTGGTGTCGGGTGGCGCCGACTCCACGTGCCTCTGGCACGTCCTGCGCGCGCTCGGCCACCGCGTGCAGGCGGTCCACGTGCATCACGGCCTCAGAGGCGACGAGGCCGACGCGGATGCGGCGTGGTGCGCGGCGACGCTCGGAGCCGAGGTCGTGCGCGCGCCCGTGGCGTCCACGGAGGCGGAGCTGCGGGAGCTTCGCTACGCGCTCACCGCCGGCCGCGGGCTCCGGGCCACGGGTCACACCGCGTCCGACCAGGTGGAGACCGTGCTGTACCGGATTGTGTCGAGCGGGTCGACGCGCGGCATCCGCGCGCGGCGCGCGGACGGCGTCGTCCGTCCTCTGCTGCCCCTCTGGCGCGAGGAGACCGAGGACTACTGCCGGCGACACGGCTTCGCGTGGCGTACGGACACGACGAATCCGGCGACGAAGCGCGGGCTGATCCGCGACCGCGTGCTGCCCCTGCTCGAGGAGCTCGATCCGCGTGCCCGCCGGAGCCTTCTCGCGCTGGCCGAGGAGCGGCCCCGGCTGCCGCGCCGGCTCGAGGCATCGCTCGTCGGGCTTCTCGCCTCTCGGGAGGGGACGCGCAGCGCCGATCTCGGCGGCGGCGTGCGTGCCGTCCGCACGTACGACACGCTGCGTCTCGAGGGGGCCGTCACGTGGGGCCCGTGGCGCCTCGAGAGCGACCGGCCCGGCCTCGTCGTCCGGTCGCGCCGCCCGGGAGACCGTCTCGCGGGCCGCTCGCGTAAGGTGCAGGATGTGCTCGTCGACGCGAAGGTGCCCCGCGACGAGCGCGACGCGTGGCCACTCGTTACCACCGAGGACGGTGCGGTGGTGACGGTCGTGGGCCTTGCCGAGGCGCCGGGCTGGGAGGGCGCCGTGCGTGCGACGCGGCAGGTCCAGTGAGCGCCGTCCATGCGGACGTCGGCGAAGTGCTGATCGACGGCGAGACGCTGCGCAGCCGCATCGTCGAGCTGGGCGCCGAGATCTCCGCGGACTACGAGGGCCGTGACCTCCTCCTCGTCGGCGTTCTCAAGGGCGCGATCTTCTTCATCTCCGACCTGATGCGCGAGCTGCGGGTGCCCTGCGAGATCGACTTCATGGCGATCTCGAGCTACGGCGCAGCGACGAGCTCCTCCGGCGTCGTCCGCATCCTCAAGGACCTCGAGATCGACATCTCCGGGCGCGACGTGCTCGTGGTCGAGGACATCATCGACTCGGGCTTGACGCTGTCGTATCTGCGGCGGACGCTCGCGGCCCGGAAGCCCGCGACGCTCGAGATCTGCACGCTGCTGACGAAGCCCGAGCGGCGTGAGGTCGACGTCCCGCTCCGCTACGTGGGCTTCGAGATCCCGAACCGCTTCGTGATCGGCTACGGCCTGGACTTCGCCGAGCGGTACCGAAACCTCCCGTACATCGGCGTCCTGCACCCCGATCTGGTGCCGGACGGTCTCTGATTCACGGCATTTCCGGCTGATTCCCCGTTGGGGGTGTCCCGGGCCGCGGGGCTGGCGTACGAGGGGCACCTTGCTACCCTCCGGGTAACGTGAATCGCTTTTTCCGGAGCGCGCTCTTCCCGCTGGTCGTGATCGTGCTGCTCGTCTACCTGGCGAGCCAGACGCTCATGCCCCGGGGCGGCAACAGCAAGGATCTCACGTACTCCCAGCTCATCGACGAGACGAAGAAGGGCAACGTCAGCGAGGTGACTTTCTCGCCGAACCGGCAGTCGATCGAGGCCGTGCTCGACTCGGGCACGAAGGTGAAGGTCAACTACCCGTCGCCGGAGTCGCAGGCCGCGTACGAGCAGATCCTCCAGAAGAACAACGTCACGTACGACTCGAAGGGCATCGGTACGAGCGCGTGGTGGGCCCTGCTCACCGGCTTCCTGCCGTTCCTGCTGCTGATCGGGTTCTGGATCTTCCTCATGAACCAGATGCAGGGCGGCGGCTCGAAGGTCATGAGCTTCGGCAAGAGCCGCGCGAAGCGGATGTCGCCCGACTCGCCCAAGGTGACGTACAAGGACGTCGCGGGCGCGGACGAGGCCGTCGAGGAGCTCCAGGAGATCAAGGAGTTCCTCGAGAACCCGAAGAAGTTCCAGGCGCTCGGCGCGCGCATCCCGAAGGGCGTGCTGCTCTACGGGCCTCCCGGCACCGGCAAGACCCTGCTCGCCCGCGCGACCGCAGGCGAGGCCGGCGTGCCGTTCTTCTCGATCTCCGGCTCCGACTTCGTCGAGATGTTCGTCGGCGTCGG
>DASSUT010000108.1:0-9866 GCA_035706725.1 Gaiella sp.
CAACTCGTACGAGCAGATGGCGGACCTGCTCGAGTGCGACTGCAAGACGATCGACAACGCGCTCCAGCGCGTGAAGCGGAAGATCCTCGCCCACCAGGCCGAGCGCGCCGTCGTCGTCTGAGCCGAGCGGAGCCCGGCCGCCCGAGCCGGCCGTGCCCGAGTCAAGCTCGTGCCGAGTCGTGCCCGAGTCAAGCTCGTGCCGAGCCGTGCCCCGGGCCAAGCCCGTGCCGAGCCGTGCCCGAGTCAAGCGCGTGCCGAGCCGTGCCCGAGTCAAGCTCGTGCCGAGCCGTGCCCGAGTCAAGCCCGAGCCAAGCCCGTGCCGAGTGTGCCCGAGCCGGCCGCACCAGGTCGTGCCCGAGCCGGCCGCACCAGGTCATGCCCGAGGCGAGAGCCCTTCGACCCGAGCCGGCCGCGCCGAGCTGAGCCGAGCACCCTTGTAACACTGTGTTGCACGCGGCCGGCTTGCTCGTTGCGTCGCGACTGTGCTCCATGCGGCAGGTCCGTTCGTTGCGTCGGGACGGCGGCAGCTGGCTGCCCGGGACGTCGTCACGGTGTGGCGCAACGGGGTTTGGCTGGTCTCGCCGGACGCAACACCTTGGCTACCTGAGAGTCGTGACGACGGTTCCAGGCGGCGGCCCGCCAGTGGCCCCCTTGGCGACGTGCTTGTAACACTGTGTTGCAAGGCCGGTCGCATGACCCGGTTCGGGTCGCCGCGCGGGGAGCTGTCGCGAAGAGCGGGCCTTCGCGGGGGCACTCTCGGCCGTCGGCGCGGCCGAGGAGGGCAGGTGTTGCGCCGCGCGTTCCTCAGCCGGCGAGGGCCACCAGCGCGATGCCCGCGGCGACGAGGCTCGCGCCTGCGAGTCGGCCCGGGCGGAGCCGCTCGCGCGCCGCGACAGCCGCGAGCACGGTCGCGATGACGACGCTCGTCTCGCGCACGGCGGAGACGCTCGCCGCCGGCGCCTGGCGCAGCGCGAGCAGGACGAGCACGTAGGTCGCGAAGAGGACGATCGCGACGACGACGAGGCGGGCGCTCGCCTCCGCGCGGAAGGCCCCGGGCCCACGGCGCGCGAGGACGGCGAGCCCGTAGAGAAGCGCCGGCCCCACGAGCACGAGCTCGATGTACGGGATCGCCGCGGCGTGGCGCAGGCCTTCCTTGTCGACGAGTGTGTAGCCGGCGATGAAGACGCCCGTCAGGAGGGCGAGCAGGACGCCTCGCCGGTCCGAGCCCGCCTGCGCGACGCCCACACCGCGCACGAGAAGGATGCCGCCGGTCACCGCCGCGACGCCCACGATCTGACCGGGTGACGTCGAGGCGCCCAGGATCACTACCGCCCCCGCGAGCGCGAGCACCGGTGCGCTACCCCGGGCGATCGGGTACACGAGCCCGACGTCCGCCGCGCGATAGGCGCCCGCCAGCGACGCGAAGTACGCGAGCTCGAAGAGCGCGGATGCGACGATGTACGGCACCGCTTCGGTCTCCACGCGCCAGGTGAGCGCCGCGACGGGCGCGAACGCCGCGACCCCGACGATCAAGACGAGCGCGACGGCAGCCTCGGGCTCGCGGCGCCGGCCGAGGAACACGTTGCCGCCTGCGTGGAGCCAGGCCGCCGTGAACGCGAGCAGGAACGCCGTGCCGGACACCCGGCAACCCTATTCGGGGCCGGCGCTATGGACGGCGGCGACGGGCCTCGGAGCGGGCGGTCGCCCTCCGGGTGTCCTGGAGAGCTGGTCCTCGACCGTTGCGATCCATTCGACGTGGAGCCGCAGGAGGTCGCGGAGGAACCCGATCACGAGCAGCAGGTACTTCTCCCTCTGCGGAAGGAGCGCCGCGCGCGCCTCGGCGGCGTCGAGTTGCGTCGAAAGCTCCGCGAGCTCGTCGCGCAGGCCGGCCACCGCCTCGCGCGTCGGCTCCTCGCCGGCGAGATCGGCGAGGAGGAGGCGCAGGAGGAGATCGCTCTTGAACGGCACGAACGAGACCGGCGTTCGCGCGTACGCGCGAAGCGCCTCGCGCCCTTTCTCGGTCAGCGTGTAGACCGTTCGCTCGCGGGTCTTTCCGGGCTCCTTGCGGGCGTCGAGATACCCGAGCCGCGCCAATCGCTTGGGCTCGACGTAGTACTGGCTCTCGCCTGCCCAGTCGAGCATGCGCCCACTCCGCGCCATGCGCAGGAGGTCGTACGCGCCCGCGCCGCCGTTCCCCACGAGCCCGAGGATCTCGTACGAGAACAGGCTGAGCTCAGTGCTTGACAAAACTACGCTCCATAGTTTAAACCTATTGACCGTAGCTTAGCCGCGGAGGTGGAGGACATGGCGACGAGAGGGAGGAGCAGGGGCAGCGCCGAGCGCTGGGGGCAGCTCTGGGGCGCGCGGCCGGAGGACTGGGCGTTGAGCGAGGATCAGCAGGTCGCGACCTACGAGGCGGCGCTCGGGCACGTGGCACTCGAGCCCGGGCACAGCGTGCTCGACATCGGCTGCGGCGCCGGCGCGTTCCTGCGCCTGGTCGCCGACCGTGGCGCCGTGGCGCACGGGATCGACGCCTCGGAGGGACTCGTGGCCCTCGCGCACACCCGGCTCCCTGGCGTCGACGTGCGCGTCGGGGAGATGGAGGACCTACCGTACGAGGACGCCACCTTCGACCTCGTCACGGGCTTCAACTCGTTCTTCTTCGCGAACGACATGGTCGCCGCGCTGCGCGAGGCCGGGCGCGTGGCGAAGCCGGGCGCGCAGGTCGTGATCCAGGTCTGGGGCGCACACGAGCGCTGCGAGCTCGAGGCGATGAAGCAGGTCGCGCGACCGTTTCTGCCTCCCCGTCCGCCCGACGCGCCACCCGACCCGGACCTGTCGCAACCGGGTGCCCTCGAGGCGCTCGCCGTCGAGGCGGGGCTCGCCCCCGAGGAGCAGTTCGACGTCACGTGGGCGTTCGAGTACCCGGACGAGGCGACGCTCGCGCGCGCCATGGTCGGCGTCGCCGGGCTCGCCGTCCTCGCCGGGCCCGAACGCGAAGCAGAGCTCCGACGGGCGGTCGTCCAGGGCCTGGCGCCGTACCGCACCGTAGACGGCGGCTATCGGCTGGAGAACGAGTACCGCTTCCTGGTCGCGCGCGCCTGAGCTCCCGCCTACCCGTCCTCGACCAGCTCGACGACTCCGGACGGGGCATCGAAGAGCGCGACGGTCAGCCGGGCGGCCTCGTCGACGTGGATCCGCGGCGGCGGCGGCAGCGTGTCGGGGTAGTACGTCTCCGGCCCGTACAGGCGGCCGTAGCGAAGCACGACGCCACCGGCCTCGAGCGTCAGCCGCTCGAGCTCGGCCTTCGCGGCCGCCCCGTCGCCCTCGAGCTCCCACGCGACGCTCTGCGCGAGGAAGCGCCGCGCCCCCGCCGCATGGGCGGCGGTGAGGAGGTTGCGCGTGCCCTCGCGGCGGATGCGCGCGTTCCGGCCGTCCCTGCCGAGCGCGCTCGCGTCGTCCGGGAGGTCGGTCAGCTCGTGGACGACGGCGTCGGGTGCGGACGAGACGACCGCGTCACGGAGCGCCTCCCGGTCGTAGACGTCGCAGACGACGGGCGTCGCTCCGAGCCTGCGCAGCAGGTCGGCCTTGTCCGGCGACCGCGTCATCCCCGCGACCTCGTGCCCGGTGGCGACGAGGAGCGGAACGAGCCGCGTGCCGATCACCCCGCTCGCACCTGCCAGAAAGATCCGCATCGTCGAGAGCCGGAGAAGGGATTCGAACCCTTGGCCCCCGCTTTACAAGAGCGGTGCTCTGACCAGCTGAGCTACTCCGGCGCTGGCCCGATGGTAGACGCCGGGGTCACGAGGCGCCGGGGTCACGAGGCGCAGGGCTCGGGACGCTCGTGGACGCGCCGGGCCTCGCGCCGCGGCTCCGGCGCCCGGACGAGAAGGAGCGCGACGAGCCAGCCGGCGGCGACCACGACCGCGCCGAGCGCCGCGTCGAAGAAGAAGTGGTTGCCGGTCGCGACGATCACGACCAGCATCACGACGGGGTAGAGCACGCCTGCGACCCGGACGATCGGCCGCGAGGCGAGCGCGACGAGCGTCACGCCGACGATCAGCGCGTAGCCGAAGTGGAGGCTCGGAACGGCCGCGAACGGGTTGTAGAGGGCGCCGAGCAGGTCCGAGCTCAGGTTCACGCCGGCCGAGCTCGTCACGGTGTCGGAGAAACCGAGCTCCGCGAGGCGGGGTGGGGCGGCGGGATAGAGCACGTAGCCGACGAGCGCGAGCGCGGTGGCCGCGACGACCGTCGTCCGGACGAGCGGGAACCGGTCGGGGTGACGGCGGTGCACCCAGACGAGCGCGGCAGTGGTTCCGGCGAAGTGGAGCGAGAGGTACGCGAGCCCGAGCAGCGTCGGCAGCCCCGGAACCGCCTCGAGCGCGTGCTGGACGCCGTGCTCGACGTACAGCCCCACGCCCTGCTCGAGCGCGACGATCTCGGACGTGTGGCGCATCGCCGCCTCGACGTTCTCGCTCGGCACGCCTCTGACGACCTCGTAGAGGCCGTAGAGGACCGCGAGCGCGCCGAGCTCGTGGAGCCCGGAGTGGGAGCGGGAGAACCAGCTTCGCACCATGTGACCATGTTCGCGTGCGCCCTCGGCCGCCCCCGTGTGGCGAGCCGACGAGGGCAGGTGCGGGAAACCACACTCCACGGCCCGCGTTTGCACGCGGGCGCCCGAGGAAGGAAGCTTACGGCCGCCGTTCTTGGACGTGATTGCACTCCCAGGCACGAAGGAGGCCTCCATGAAGCGCTTGCCGCTGGTCCTGTCCGCCGTCGCCCTGCTCGTCGCGCTGCTCGGCAGCACCGCCGTCGGTCCCGCGGCCGCCGACCTCGCCGCGAAGGTCGTGCCGTTCGCGAAGGTCGCCGGCAAGGCGAGCTTCGCCGACAACGCGAAGCGCCTCAACGGGCGCCGGTCGTCCGTCAAGGCGGTGCCGAACACGATCCCGGTCGTCGGCCCCGACGGGAAGCTCCCGGCCACGCTCGGCGCGGTCGGCCCGCAGGGGCCGAAAGGGCCGAAGGGCGACAAGGGAACGAAAGGGGATCAGGGCGAGCCTGGTGTCAGCGGCTACGTCCACACCGGCGTACAGATCCCCTCGAATCCCGGGACGGACGCGCAGTACGAGGGCGCGGCCAAGTGCCCCGAGGGCACCAAGCTGCTCGGCGGCGGCGCCTACGTGAGCCCCAGCGGGTATCCCGCGGCCCTCGCCCAGAGCTGGCCGCGGTCGACGTCGGCCGGCGACGAGTGGTATGCGAAGGGAGTGCGCTATGCCGACGGCGGCGCGGTCAGGTGGAGCATCTACATCCACGCCATCTGCGGGAAGGTGGCGAGCTGAGCCCCAGAGGCTTGATTCCGAACAGCCGCGAGCGTCACGGCTGTTCGGAGTCGATCGTCTACGCGCGCAGGTAGGCGAGCACCGCGAGCACGCGGCGGTGGTCGTCCGTGGAGGCCGGCAGGCCGAGCTTCGTGAAGATGCTCGTCACGTGCTTCTCGACCGCACGCAGCGTGACGAAGAGCCGCTCCGCGATCGCCTGGTTCGAACGCCCCTCGGCCATCAGCTCGAGCACCTCGCGCTCGCGCGCCGTCAGCTGCTCGAGCGGGTCGTCCCGCCGCTTGCGCCCGACGAGCTCGCTCACCACGGCCGGGTCGAGAGCTGAGCCGCCGTCCGCGACACGGCGCACGGCGGTGCCGAACTGCTCGAGGTCGGCGACCCGGTCCTTGAGCAGGTAGCCGACGCCCTCGGCGCTCGACTCGAGAAGCGCCATCGCGTAGCCGGGCTCGACGTACTGCGAGAGCAGCAGGACCCCCACGCCGGGATGCTTCTCGCGGATCTCCTGCGCGGCGCGGAGACCCTCGTCGGTGTGGGTCGGCGGCATCCGGATGTCGACGACCGCCACGTCGGGCTTGTGCATCGCGACGTGGCGCAGGAGGTCGTCTGCGGTCCCCGATTGCGCGACCACGTCGAAGCCCGCCTCCTCGAGGAGGCGCGCGACGCCCTCACGCAGCAGCACGGAGTCGTCCGCGAGCACGATGCGACGCGCGTCGCCGAGCTGGGAGACCGTGCCGCGGAGCGGCGGGAAGTCCCGGGGCAGCCCGTCCGCCAGCACCTGGTGGATCGTCTCCGGGTCCGGAAGCCCCTGAAGACGGTGCGTGCCGAGGTTCCGTGTCTCGACGTCCGTCACGAACGGTGCCGCGGTCGACGAGAGCAGCACCTGGCCACCGTGCCCCGCGGCCGAGATCCGGGACGCGCGTATCACGTCGAGGCCCGTGTACCCCTCCTCGCCGAGGTGCGGCAAGCCCGTGTGGAGGCCCATCCGCACCTTGACCACGAAGCCGTTCGGCCACGCGTGGTCGCGGATCCGCTCCTGCCCGGCGAGCGCCGCGTGCAGCGCGGGCTGCACCTCCTGGAAGACGGCCGAGATCTCGTCGCCGGTCGCGTCGACCTCGACGCCTCCGTTCGCGGCGATCTGCTCGCGAAGCAGGCGCCGGAGGTCGGCGATCAGGCCCGCGTACGCCCCTCCCGCGACGCGGACGAGCTGCGTCGAGCCTTCGACGTCGGCGAAGAGGAACGTGACGGTTCCGGTGGGGAATGCGTTCATTGCGTCGGCGGGATGGACGTTCGACATCCGGTGCGGGGGAGGCGCCTGCACGGTCAGAACGGGACGACCCGGCGGGCGCGAGGGATTCTCGCACGTATACGCGTCCCGCCTCCAGGTGGACTGTCGACCTCGAGCCTTCCGTCGAGCGCCTCGACCCGGTCCTCGAGTCCCTTCAGGCCCGAGCCGCGCGACGGGTCCGCGCCCCCGATCCCGTTGTCCGATACCTCCACGAGAACCTCGTCGCGCGCCGGGTCGTCGACGATGCGGACGTGCGCCTCGTCGGCATGGGCGTATTTCGCGACGTTGGCGAGCGCCTCCGCCGCGACGTAGTACGCCGCAGCCTCGATCGGGGGCGCAAGCCGCTCCTCCGGCACGTCGACGTCGACCGGGAACGGCGAGCGCAGCACGAGCGACTCGAGCGCCGGCCCGAGCCCGCGGTCGGTGAGGACGTTCGGATGCAAGCCGCGCGCGAGCTCGCGAAGCTCGTCGAGCGCCCGCGCGAGCTCGTCGCGTGCGGCCTTCAGGAGCTCGGCCGCCTGCTCGGGATCGTCCGGGAGCCGGGCCTCTGCGAGCCTCAGCGACAGCGAGAGCGCGGCGAGACGCTGCTGTGCGCCGTCGTGGAGGTTCCGCTCGAGCCGTCGCCGTGCCGCGTCGGTCGCGGCGACGATCCTGCTCCGAGACGCGCGGAGCTCCTCCGCCTGGCGCGTTCGCTCGCTGACGTCCATGCCGGACACGAGCACCCGGGCGGTCCCGTGCTCGTCGAGGATCGGCGTCGCAGTCCACGCCACCACCAGCTCGCGTCCGTCACGTGCCAGCCAGCGGCTCTCGCGCTCGAGCTGAGCGAGCCCGGTTGCCGCGGCGGCGATCGCGGCGCGCGCCGACGGCTCGTCCTCCGGGTGGACGAGCTCGAGGACGGACGTCCCCACGAGCGCGTCGAGGTTGCACCCGAGCGCGACGCAGAAGGCGCGGTTCGCACCGCTCGGGAGCACCGTCCCCTCCCGGTCGGTGAGGACGATGTAGCTCGGGATCGTGTCCGCGACCGTGGTCGCGAAGTCCCGCTGGAGCTGGAGATCGATCTCCCGTCGCTTGCGGTCGGTGATGTCGATCCCCCCTGCGACGATCCGCACGACGTTGCCGCTCTCGTCCACGAGCGGAGCGGTGCGCCACGCGATCACGCGTTCCTGACCCTTCGCGTCCGTGAAGATGTTCTCGTACTCGGCCGTCGGGAAGTCCGGCGCCGCGGCGTGGAAGCGCTCGATCATCGCCTCCCGCTCGTCGCTCGAGATGAACACGTCCCAGAAGTACGCGCCCTCGACCCGGCTGCGCTCCTCGAGCCCGCTCGCGATCTCGACGGCGCGGTTGAAGTTGCGGAAGCGGCCCTCCGTGTCCACGACGGAGAGCAGGCTCGGGGCAGTGTTGATGATGGTCTCGAGCGAGCGGTACTGAGCCCGCACCTCCGCCTGCAGCCGCTCCTTCTCGAACGCGAGCGCGACCGTGGCCGCGACCGCCTCGACGAGCTCGCGCTGCTCGGCGACCATGCGGTCGTGGATCAGCGCCGCGACGCGCCGGCCGCCCTGCTCCACGAGCGTGGCGACCTGGTCGCCCTTCGCGATCGGCTCGGCGAGCGTCCGGCCCTCGTCGTCGACCCACCGCTCGCGCTCGGGCGACCAGTACGCGAGCTGCAGGGACGGGTCGCCGAGCGCGTCGGCGAGCGCGTCGCGCAGCGGCGTCCCGTTGCCGATCGCGATCGCGAGGTCGGCGATGCCCGCGCGCGCGAGCCTCGTTCGCAACACTCCCGCGACGAACGCGACCGGGATGAGCGCGAGCGACGCGAGCGCCGCGAGCTCGACGACGAACCCGGCCGAGGCGCTGACGGTCGCGATGAGGCTGCTCGCGACGAGCGCGGCGAGGGAGACCAGCGTGACGAGGTAGACGGGCCCGAGGACCCGGCGCAGAGGCGGCGTCGCCTGCCGGTAGCGGCGCACGAGCCGGACGATGAACGCGGCGCCGACCACGGCGGCCGCGAGCGCCAGCGCGACCCCGGCCGCGCGGGCGAGCCGCGGGCTGTCGTCGACGAGGAACGCGTTCTGCGGGCAGGTGTCGCACGTCGGGATCGGGGTCGGGTCGAAGAGCGTCACGAGCAGCGGCCCGACCGTGACGACCGCCAGCACGCCCCACACGAGCCAGCGGTCGCCCGGGCGGAGCTCACCGGTCGGGTAGGAGAGGATCAGGTGCGCGAACGCGACGAACGCGAGGCCGCTCAGGAGGTAGCCGATGGTGAACGGCAGCGATCCGTTCGTCACCTGGAGCGCGCCCAGCGACCACAGGAGACCCACGGCGAGCATCTGCGCCCCGGTCCGGTTCTCCGGGCGGGTCGCGGCGGCGAACGCGCCGGCGATCGTGAAGCTCAGGCCCGCGAGCACCGCGATCACGATCGCGAGCCTCGCGTTCTCGAGGTCTGCGATCGCGACGAGGACGACGGCGCCGGTGTAAAGCAGCGCCCCGAGGATGACGGCGAGCGCGAGTCGGCGGCGGCTCACCAGAGCAACGAGCGGATCGCGGAGCCGGACAGCTCCGCCTTCGAGATGAAACCGCGCGCGCCGCTGCCGCGGATCATCCCGTCGTAGTCGCACGCATCCCGGCTCGAGATCAGGACGACGGGCGGGGCGCCCGTGCCGAGCCGCTCGAGCACCGCGAACCCGTCCATGTCGGGGAGCTGGACGTCGAGCAGGACGACGTCCGGGGACAGCGTGCCGATGGCCGACAGCGCTCCCTGTCCGTCCTCCGCCTCGCCGATCACCTCGAACCCGTCGGCCTCCAGGATCGCGCGCGCGCACGCGCGAAAGCTCGGATGGTCGTCGACCAGGAGGACGGTCATGCGTGTCTCCACGTGCCAATCGTACGAGAGGCGTCGACGCCGTGAGGTGTGGCAAACCGCACCGGATCCCTGTTCGCGAAGCAGGATTCCGCGGGAGCGGAGTCCTGCCGCTTGATCCGCGCCTTCGGCGGGGCAGATCCCTGAAGGCGCCCGCCTTCACGGTCGCAAACCCTCGCTGGCGCGCATCCGAGACGTCGCAGCCTAGGGATTCCGCGACGCGGAATCCCTGCGCATTGCGAGGCAAATGGCCCTCCACATTGCGCGTTTGCTCCGTCATACTCGCGCGCATGACTTCGACGGAGCACCAGACGACGGCCGACGTCCTCGCCCGACGGGCGCGCTACGTCTCGGGCGGCGTGTCGACGCCGCAGCTCGTCGTGGCCGCGGC
>DASSUT010000109.1:0-9953 GCA_035706725.1 Gaiella sp.
TTGATGACAAACAACTATTCGGAAGACGCCGCGAGGCTTCGGCTCGTCGTGGCACGGATCGCCCGACACCTTCGCGCCGTGGACTCGTCCGCGCTCTCGCCGACGGGGGCCTCGCTGCTCTCCACCGTCGTCCGCAGCGGACGCATCGGGTTGTCGGCGCTCTCCGAGCTCGAGGGCCTCGACGCGCCGACGCTCTCTCGCGCCGTGACCCGCCTGGAGGATGAGGGCCTGTTCCGCCGCCGGCCCGACCCCGTAGACGGACGGGCGGTCACCGTCGAGGCGACAGCGGCTGGAAAGCGCTTGCACAAGCGCCTCGTGGCTGCTCGTGCCGACGCGCTGCGGACGCTTCTTGCCGGGCTCGACACGGACAGCCGACGTGCCCTGCACCAGGCCCTGCCGACGCTCGAGGCGGTGGCGGACGGATTGAAGCAGCGAAGGGTGCGCGCGTGACGGGCCTGCTCGGCGTCGGGCGCGAGACGTTCAGCTCTCTCGCGAACCCGAACTACCGTCGCTACTTCGCAGGGCAGGCGATCTCGCGGATCGGCACCTGGATGCAGATGATCGCGCAGTCCTGGCTCGTGCTGACGCTGACCGGGTCGAGCGTGCTGCTCGGGCTCGTCGTCGCCCTCCAGGCACTGCCGGTGCTGCTGCTCGGCCCGTACGGCGGCCTCGTCGCCGACCGGGTCGACAAGCGCCGGCTGATGGTCGTGCTCCAGACCGTGATGGCGGTCCAGGCGCTTGCGCTCGGCGTCCTTACCGTGAGCGGGACGATCCGCGTCTGGGAGATCGCGCTCCTGGCTGCGCTCCTCGGCCTGAACAACGCGTTCGAGACGCCGGCGCGACAGGCGTTCATGCTCGAGATGGTCGGTCCTGCGGAGCTGCGCAACGCGGTCAGCCTCAACTCGGTGATGGTGAACGTCGCTCGCGCGGTCGGCCCCGCGGCGGCGGGGATCGTGATCGCCGTCGCCGGCGAGGGGATCTGCTTCCTCGTCAACGCGGCGAGCTTCGTCGCCGTGGTCGCGTCGCTCCTGACCCTCGACACATCGCAGCTCTCGCCCAGCCCGCCTGCGGGTCGGAGCGCGGGACAGCTCCGCGAGGGGCTCCGCTACGTCCGCCGCACGCCCGAGCTGGCAGTGCCGCTCGTCCTGATGGCGATCGTGGGCATGTTGACGTACGAGTTCTCGGTCTCGCTGCCGGTGCTCGCCCGCAGCTCACTCGAGGCCGGAGCCCAGGGGTACGGCTACATGACGGCGGCGATGGGCGCAGGGGCGGTGGCCGGTGGCCTCGTCGTCGCCGCACGCGGTCGCACGGGCCTGCGGCCGCTCGTGCTCGCCGCAGCGGGTTTCGGCGTTCTCGTGGTCTGCGCAGCGCTCGCACCGAACCTGACCCTCGAGCTCGCGGCGCTCGTTCTCGTGGGAGCGGCCAGCGTCTCCTTCATCGCCATCGCCAACTCGACGCTGCAGCTCCGCTCCGCACCGGACATGCGCGGTCGCGTGATGGGTCTCTGGATCGTCGCGTTCCAGGGCTCGACCCCGATCGGCGGACCGCTGATCGGATGGATCATCTCGCGCTCCGACGCCCGCGTCGGCCTCGCGGTCGGCGCCGCAGCCGCGCTCGTCGCCGCTGCCCTCGGAGCAGTGGTGTTGCACCGGCTTGCGCCGACCGTCGTCCCGCCGCCGCATCCGACGACCTGAGCCGGGCCGAGTCGCCGAGCGCGATCGTCGGCTCCGGGCTCGCGGACTTCACCGCGTGCCTGACGCTTCGCCGGGTTGTCCCCATTCCCTTCGCTCGTTCGTCGTACGAGCGAGTCGGATACGACCAGCCTGCTCCAGCTGGGGGGAAGGCCGCTAGCGAAAGGAGGACGGGAATGAAGTACCTGCTTCAGATCTACCCGGGCGATGCGAGGGACGAGTTCGACCGGTTGCCGGCGGACGATCAGCAGGCGATCGTCGACGAGTACTTCGCGATCGGGCGGTTGCCGGAGGTGATCGGCGGCGAGCAGTTGCAGCCGGTCGAGACCGCGACGACGGTGCGCGTCGTGAACGGCGACATGCTGCTCACCGACGGTCCGTTCGTCGACGCGAAGGAGCACGTGGGCGGCTTCAGCCTGGTCGAGGCGGACGATCTCGACGTGGCGCTCGAGATCGCTGCGCGGATCCCCGCCGCGCGGATGGGCGGCGCGGTCGAGGTGCGGCCGCTGGTGGAGAGGTAGGCCTGCTCGAGCAGGTCTTCCGCGACGAGTGGGGCCGCGTCCTCGCGAGTCTGGTCGGCTTCCTGCGTGACTTCGATCTCGCCGAAGAAGCCGCCCAGGAGGCGTTCGCGGCCGCCGCCGAACGCTGGCCTCGCGACGGCGTGCCGCCCAATCCGGGTGCCTGGCTGACGGTCACGGCCCGCAACCGCGCGATCGACCGCTTGCGCCGTGACCGCGTGCTCGCCGCGAAGACCCGTCTGCTCGAGGTGCCCCGAGCCGCGGAGGACGCGATGGACGAGATGGAGGACACGCGCTTTCCCGACGAGCGACTCGAGCTCATCTTCACGTGCTGCCATCCGTCACTCGGCCTCGAGGCGCAGGTCGCACTGACCTTGCGCGCGCTCGGTGGGCTTCGGACGGAGGAGATCGCCCGCGCCTTTCTGGTTCCCGAGGAGACGATGAAGCGGCGGCTCTCGCGTGCAAGACGCAAGATCAGGGATGCGGGCATCCCCTTCCGCGTTCCGGACGATCACCTGCTCCCGGCACGGCTCGGGGCCGTCCTGGCGGTCGTCTACCTGATCTTCAATGAGGGATACGCAGGCCGTGGAGAGCTGGCGTCCGAGGCGCTCAGGCTCGGGAGCGCGCTGGCCACGCTGATGCCGGACGAACCGGAGGTGCACGGCCTGTGTGCGCTGATGCTCCTCAACGACGCCCGCCGCGCGGCACGGTTCGACGGCGGCGAGCTCGTCTTGCTTCGCGATCAGGACCGCTCTCGCTGGGACACCGCGAAGATCGCGCGCGGACGCGTGGCGCTCGATCGTGCCCTCGCGCTGCAGGGCCGCGGACCGTACGTCGTCCAGGCGGCGATCGCGTCGCTGCACATGGACGAGCCGCACGACTGGCCGCAGATCGCCGCGCTCTACGGTGAGCTCGCCCGGTTGACCGGCTCCGCGGTCGTGGAGCTGAACCGCGCGATCGCGGTGGCCGAGGCGGACGGGCCCGAAGCCGGGCTCGTCCTCGTCGACCGCCTCGGCCTCGACGCCTACCAGTACTTCCACTCGACACGCGCCGACCTGCTCCGCCGGCTCGGCCGGTCGGAGGAGGCGCGCGTCGAGTACGAGCGCGCCCTCGAGCTCGCGCACACGGAGCCCGAGCGCCGCTTCCTCCAGGGGCGGCTCGCAGAGGTCGGCATGTAGCTGTCCCCTTCCGTCTCTCTCGTTCGTGGTCCTCGAAAACGAAAGGAGAGGTCATGCGTGTGTTCGTTGCCGGAGCGAGCGGCGCCATCGGTAGCCGGCTCGTTCCACAGTTGATCGATGCCGGCCACGAGGTCGTCGGTACCCACATCTCCTCGAGGAGCGGCGATCACGTCCGCGCGCTCGGCGCGCATCCGGTCGCACTCGATCTCCTCGACGAGCGCGCCGTGCGCGACGCGGTGCTCGCAGCCGAGCCCGAGGCGATCGTCCATGAGGCGACCGCGTTGGCCGACGTGAGGTTCGGTCGCAACATGGACAAGATCACCGCCGGGACGAACGCTCTGCGTACGAGAGGCACGGACGCCCTGCTCGCGGCGGCGCGCGAGGCCGGCGTGCGCCGATTCGTCGCGCAAAGCGTCGCGGTCTACGGTCGCTACGCCCGCGAGGGCGGCCCGGTCAAGAGCGAGGACGATCCACTCGAGCCGACGCCGCCCAAGCACGCCCGTCAAGGCGCCGCCGCAATGACGTACCTCGAACGCGCGGTCACCGACTTCGGCGGGATCGCGCTGCGCTACGGCGTCTTCTACGGAGCGGCCAACGACGGCGCGATTGAGCCCGTCCGCAAGCGGCAGTTCCCGATCGTCGGCGGCGGCGGCGGTGTCTGGTCCTGGATCCACCTCGACGACGCCGCGGCCGCAACCGTTCTCGCCCTGAACCACGACGGTGCGGCGATCTACAACGTCGTGGACGACGAGCCCGCCCCGGTGCGCGAATGGCTGCCGGTGCTCGCCCACGCGCTCGGCGCGCAGCCCCCGAGGCACCTTCCCGCCTGGCTCGTGCGGCTCCTCGCAGGCGAGTTCGTGGTTCGCCTTTCGACCGAGGCGCGGGGCGCCTCGAACGCGAAGGCAAAGCGAGAGCTCGGCTGGACGCTGCGCTACCCGACCTGGCGCACGGGGTTCGAGACCGTCTACTCGGCCATCGCCGAGAGGCGCCAGGCCGACGAGCCGGCGCTCGACCTCGCCGCCTAGAGACGGTGGGGGAGACGCACAGCGGCTCCTCCACCCGTTGACTGGTCACGCGTGCGCAGACTTGCACCAACCGCCGGTGAAGAGGAGGAAGCACGATGCCCACGCTCACCCCGCACATCGTCGTCCGGGATGCCGCCCGCGCCGCCGACTGGTACCGCGACGCTCTCGGAGCGGAGCTCGGCTCTCGCATCCGGACACCGGACGGACGCTTCATGCAGATCGAGCTCCGCTTCGGCGACTCGAGCGTGATGATCGCCGACGAGTTTCCCGAGCTGGGGGCCGTCTCGCCCCTCACGCTCGGTGGAACCTACGGCGCGCTCACCCTGACGGTCGACGACGTCGACGCAGCCTGGCAGCGGGTCACCGGCGCCGGAGCGACCGAGCACCATCCGCTGCAGGACGCCTTCTGGGGCGAACGCCACGGACAGATCGTCGATCCGTTCGGGCATCGCTGGGGCCTCGCGGAGCGACGCGAAGAGCTCTCGGCCGACGAGATCCAGAAGCGCGCGAACGAGTTCTTCGCGAGCCTCGCCGGCTGAGGCATACGCCTTCGGGGCTCAACGGCTCGGGGCCGACCGACGCTCCGGCCAGAGGTGCACCAGCGGGTGGTAGAACGCGTCGAGCGCGAGCTCGCTCTGCACCTCGAACTGCAGCGTCTCTCCCGTGGCTGCGTGCCAGAGCTCGATGCTCGTGCTGTCTCCGTCCGGATCCCAGAGGAGCGTCACCTCGATGCCGGCGCCGACGCGGTGCGCGAGCTCTCGCTTCGTTCCGATGAGCATCGACGTCGTCACGGTTGCGGGAGCTTCGAGGAGATCACGTCGACGGGCTCGATTACCGGCGGCGTTGCGAACAGCTCGGCTCCCTTCTCCTGGAGTGCCGCCGCGACGGCTCCGCCGAGATGTGCCTGCCTCCCCGCCTCGTCCGGGAAGGCGTCGACGATCGCGAACGTCGAGGCATCGATTCTGACTGCGAACCAGGCGATCGTCTGCGACTCCTCCTGGACGAGCTCGATCGCGTCGCGGAGAAAGCCCGCGACCGTCTCCTCCCGGCCGCTTCGGGCCTCCAGGCGGACGATCAGTCCCTTGGTGATCATGGGCGCTCCTTTCGGCGTGGACAGTGCCGGGGCGACCGTCGCAGACGTGCCTGAGCGGTTCCTGTCCCGCCGCTGACCGGACACAGGCTCAGGCCGCGAACAGCTGCGACTCAGCGCCCGCTCCTAGCGTCGCGGCAACGACCGAGCCGACCCGGCTGGGCTGGACGAAGGGAGAGACGTGAAGAGGTTTTCGAAGCGGGGGCTGCTCGCGGCCGCCGCGTTGACGGTGATCGCGGCCGCCGCCGCGATGGGGGGTCAGGCGCTTGCCGGCTCCCAGGACGGAACGGCATCCGCCAAGGGGCTGGGCCCGATCAGCGGGCTGCTGCCCCGCGACCACCTGACGGTCGAGAGCGCCATCCAGGTCGACCTGAGCAAGGAGTCCGTGCGGCTGCCGCTCTACAAGGGCCGCGCGAATGGGGAGACGGTCTGGTACGTGCTGCTCGACGCCTCCGACTCCGGGATCGCGCACGATCTCGGCGTCAACTACGCGCCGAAGCTGGGCAATCTCGCGATCAACGACCCCGAGGCCGTTCAGACCGTGAAGCTCGACTCGCCGACTCCGGTGCAGAACAAGTTCGGACAGGCCACGGTGGAGTTCCAGGGTGCCCCCGACTTCAGCCCAACGCGGATCGCCGAGCCGGGACCGAACGGGTTCCCGCTCGCGACGTTCCAGCCGGGTGCGGTCGGCGGCCCCCGCTACAGCCCGTTCATCCGCATCGAGGGCTCGCAGACGGTGTACAGCGCGCCGATCGTCGCGACAGGCGAGGGGCCGTTCGACGTCGTCCACCACACCAACACCGGCGACCGCGTGCTGGGTGTTCACATCGCAGGCCCCTCGGCGCCCGGCCGGTATGCCGAGTCGTGGGTCGACCTGCTGTTCGTGAAGGGCTTCGACGCGGGCCAGCCGATCGTCTACATCTCGACCGACGCCGGCCAGCCGCTGACCTCGGTGCTCGAGCGCTCGACATACGTGCCCGCGCTCGACAACGCGGCGTACCACGGCGGCGACGACTTCCTCGGCTCGGCTCGCGAGCGCCTATTCGGCTTCGTCAACGGGCAGACCGGCTCCGACAACAAGGAGTCGCAGGGCTTCGTCCACCTGATCGAGGACGGGCACGCCTCCGAGGACGCGAGCGCCGGCAACACGGCGCTGATCGACGCCCTCCGAAACGGCGGCGACCTGCTGAACGTGTTCGGTGACTTCCCGACGCTCGAGGATGCCCGGCACGGGGACGCATACAGCCCGCTCTGGGACGCGCAGCTCGGCCTCTGGACCGACAAGGCCGTCCAGCAGGGCCTCGACAAGCGGCAGATCGACGAGGTGCAGGTCTTCAACCTCGCCGCGACGCGGCCCGACCTCCTGACCGGGGTCGATCCGGCGACCGGACAGCCGGCGCCGTACGGCTCGGTCGGCGTGGACATCAACTGCGCGGTGATCGGCTACACCGACAAGGCGCCGACGGCGAACCTCGCGGAGCCCGTCCCCGGCTCCCAGTTCCCGCCCCGCTGACCACCGGATCGGACGGCGGGCCGTCGTGCGGCCCGCCGTCCGAGCGACAGGTCCGGACAAGCCTGCCTGCCCTCGCTCGCCTGGAGCCGGCCGGAGGCGTAGAGTCGCTCTCCCAGCGAAAGAGAGGCAGAGGATGGCTGTCGGTATCCGCATCAAGCTTCCGGGACTCACCCAGGAGCAGTTCGACAAGGGCCACGATCACATCAACCCCGAGCGGACGGCACCGAAGGGCCTCCTCTTCCACGCCTCCGGGCCCATCGACGGTGGCTGGGGGATCATCGACTTCTGGGAGTCCCGCGCGGACTACGACGCCTTCGCGGAGAAGATCACGGAAGGGATGGCAGCAGCGGGTGTCCAGCTGCAAGGGGCGCCCGACGTCAAGGAGTTTCCCGTCCACGAGATGATCCCCGGGTAGAGCTCGCTGGAGACGCCGACAGGCACCGTGAGGGCGGCGTCCGTTCGAGAGGGAGACTCCGGGGATGCTCGGGGGCACTGCCGCAGCGGCCGTCTCCCGTCGTGCCGATGGCGCGCTCGAAGCTCGTCTCGGCGTTACTCGGCGGAGGCGCGCGGCCCGAGCACGACGACGGCCGTCTCTCGTGGGCGTCGAGCTGCGTAGCTGTCGAGCTTCTCGTCCAGCTCGCGCCAGCGCTGCCACAGCCGTTCACGCTCCTCACCGTCTGCGCGTCTGCCGAGCACCTCACGCCGGATCCCGCCCGCCAGATCGACGACGGCCTGCGGATCGGCCTGCAGGTTCAGCCACCAGGCCGGCTCGGCGGCGCCCCAACCGTTCATGGCCATCGTGACGAGGTTCGGGCCGTCCTCGTAGTAGCCGAGGATCACAGCCCGTTTCTCGCCGCTGCGCCGGCCGGTCGTAGTCAGCCGCAGCGCGCCCCACTTGCCTCGGCGTGGGAGCCAGAGTCCTCTGCGGCCGTCGCTCGCTCGAACGATCCGTCGGTGCGCGCGCCAGAAGGTCTCGATGAACCATCGCGGGGGAAGCCGCGCCTTGTCTTGGGCCATTCTCGGCTCCGGATCTGTCGCGACATCTTCGTTCATGTCCAGAACGGTCTTCACGCTGTCTCCGTTGCCCCGCAACCTTCTCTGCCGGCCACGCATGCCGCATCCGGGGAGGTACGCGCCGTGACGGGAGGAACTACGGAGTCCGCCTCGGGAGCAGAGGGCGTGCGAGTCGAAGGACAGCGATGACTTCTGGTCGGCGACGGCGTCCCAACACCGGCGGAACAGGTGCGGTCGCGCGAACGCACGGTTTCCGGGAGACGCGAGACGATGGAGGCTGCGCATGCGGAAGCTGATCGCGACGGTGTTCAACTACTCGCTCGACGGCCTGCTCGCCGACGAGGGCACCCGGTTCTGGGACTTCTGCTTCGACCAGCCGGAGAACCGCAACCCAGACAATCCCGCGCAACTCGAGCTCTTCCGGACTGCGGACGCGCACGTCATGGGCCGCACCGCCTACGAGGGCATCTTCCACGGTATGAGCACGGCCACCGACCACCCTTTCTCGCCGATCCTGATCGCCGCGCGCAAGGTCGTCTTCTCCCGGACACTGGAGACGGCGGACTGGGCCAACACCACAATCGCCGCCGGCGACACGACGGAGGAGATCGACGAGCTCAGGCACGGCGGCGACGGCCACATCGTGGTCTGGGGCGGCGTCCGTCTCTGGCGGTCGCTGATGCAGCTCGACCTGATCGACGAGCTCCACGTGAGCCTGTTCCCCTACGTTGCAGGCGAGGGCACGCGGCTGTTCGACGGAGTCCCCGCGTCCTACCGGCTCGACCTCGTCTCCAGCACCGCGTCCCCGTCGGGAATCGTCCAGCTTCGCTACCGGCGGCATCGCTGATGGCGCTCACGCTGCGGGAGCTGCGGGACGAGGATCTGCCGCACTTGTACGAGCAGTGGGCGGATCCGGCCGCGATGCACATGGCCGCGTTCACCGCGCCCGACCACATGGACCCGGACGCGTTCGAGCGCCGCTGGGCGAGGTTGCGAGCCGACGAGACGGTGCTCAACAGGGTCGTCGTCGTCGGCGAGGACGTCGCCGGAACGATCGGGTCGTGGGGCGACGCCGGCGATCGGGAAGTGACGTACTGGATCGGCCGCTTCTTCTGGGGAAAGGGGATCGCGACCGCTGCCCTCGAGGCGTTCCTCGCCGTCGATCGGTCGCGACCGCTCCGCGCCCGTGTCGCGTCCGACAACGTCGCCTCACGGCGCGTCCTCGAGAAGTGCGGCTTCCGCGTCGTCGCGACCGACAGAGGCTTCGCCGAGGCGCGCTCGAGCGAGATCGAGGAGCTCGTGCTGCGGCTCGACAAGCCCGTCCCCGCGGAAGTGCGACGGGCCGCGTCGGCTCGGAGCGGGTAAGACGTCGTCGCGGCGCTTCACGTACTGGGTGCAGGCTCCGACTCACGCAGGGTGAGCATTTGACGAGGCGCACCGAGGGCTACCTCCCGATTCGCGATTACGCCGCGATCGGCGACGGGCGCACCACTGCGCTCGTGGGCCGCGACGGCTCGATCGACTGGCTCTGCCTGCCCGATCTCGATTCGGCGAGCGTCCTCGCGGCGATCCTCGACAGCGAGCGAGGCGGTCGCTTCTCGCTCGAGCCGGCGGTCGCCTACGAGAGCGAGCGCCGTTACGTCCCCGAGACGAACGTGCTCGAGACGACGTTCACCGCCGCCGAGGGCCGGGTGCGGGTCACAGACGCACTGACGCTGCCGGGAGCGCGACTCGCCCCGTACCGCGAGCTCGTCCGCCGGGTGGAGGGAGTGGCCGGCCGTGTGCCTATGCGGTTCGCGATCGAGCCGCGCTTCGACAACGGCAGCGCGGGCGCGCGGTTCTCGACCCGCGCCGGCGTGGCGGTCGCGTCCTGGCGGCGCGACGCCGTCGCGGCGCTGACGTGGGGCGTCGGTGATCCGCTGGT
>DASSUT010000110.1:0-3494 GCA_035706725.1 Gaiella sp.
CCCCGACGCCCGTTCCACGTGCGCAACGAGCGAGGTTTCGCGACAGCCTGGGCGTCCTCCGTGCCGAGCCTCGGCTCGCCGGCTATCTCGCGATCGTGATGGCGGTCGCAGTCAGCGCGGACCCCGTGAACACGGAGTCGCCTGCGATCGCCCACGCCTTCGGCTACCCGCCCGTCTGGGCCGGCGCCGTCGTCGGCTGCTTCGGGGTCGGCGCCGTGCTCTCCGCCGCGACGACCTCCGGCCGCGCCGCACAGTCCGACCGACAACTGGCCGCCAGCCTCCTCGTCTTCGGCAGCGGGATCGTGCTGATGGCCGTCAGCCCCTGGTTCCCGCTGGCGCTCGCGTTCGTCCTGGGAGCGGGGTTCGGCTACCTGACCGCAAACGCAACCGCGACCGCCCGGCTCCAGCTCGGCGTCCCGGCCGAGGAGTGGGGCCGGATCATGGCGCTCTGGTCGGTCGCCTTCCTCGGCACGCGGCCGCTCGCGAGCATCGTGGACGGCGCGATCGCGGGCTGGGCGGGCGTCCGGGTCGCGGCATGCGTCCTCGCGCTGCCGGTGCTCGTGGCAGCCGCGCTCCTCGCGCGCTCGCACGTGACGCGGACGGAGCCCCATACGGCGCACTCCTGAGCTTCGTCCGCCGCCTCCGCCGCGAACGTCGTGCCGACGACCGGCCCTGGTTCCGCCGTCTGCGGCACGCCGACAACAGCGTGATGCGGATCAACCTGCTGCTGACGGCCGTCTCCTTCCTCCCCTTCCCGACGCGGCGCGACGATCGCGACTGCGATCGCGGCCCCGTAGAAGGCCATGGTGTCGGGCGGAGGCCCTCCGTTTATGCTCGAGGGGTCGCACGGGTAACGCGCTGGAGGACGCCATGAAGATCGAAGACGCGATGACGACGGAGGTCACGACCGTCTCGCCGCAGACGCCGCTCAAGGACGCGGCCGAGCTCCTCGCGGAGCATCACATCTCCGGCCTCCCGGTCGTCGACGAGGGTCGCGTGGTCGGCATCGTCTCCGAGGCGGACATCGTGGCGCGCTCCACCGGGGCGCCCGAGCGTCGGGGCATCGTCGCCGAGCTTCTCGGGGGCCGTCGCCAGGAAGACCACAGTGCGGAGGCGGTGCTCGCGGGAGACGCGATGAGCTCGCCGGCGATCACGATCGGCCCGGGACAGCCGGTATCCGACGCGGCGCGCCTCATGGTGGAACGGAAGATCAACCGGCTACCGGTCGTCGACGACTCTCAGCTCGTCGGGATCGTTACGCGTGCCGATCTCGTTCGTGCGTTCGTGCGGCCCGACGCCGAGCTCGAGCGCGAGATTCGCGAGGACGTTGCCGCCGACGCCCTCTGGATCGACCCGCGGCGGCTCGTGGTCGAGGTCGAGGAGGGTGTCGTGACGCTGTCCGGCGAGGTCGAGCAGCGGGCGGACGCCGAGCTTCTCGAGCGCTTCACGGCCGCCGTTCCGGGCGTCGTCGCGGTCCGGTCGGAGCTCGGCTGGCGGCTGGAAGACCCGAAGGTCCCCGCCAGCGACCCGCGCGTCCCACCCCCTCCGCGCACCCGCTGAGAATTCACGCCCCGCGCCGCGCCGTCAGCCCGGATAGCCGACGGTGCGCCGGGCCCGCGCAGCCCGCTCGCGCCTCAGGCGGTCACGCTTCTTCAACTCGCGCCGGAGCTGGTACGCCTCCTCCTTCGTGAGGGCGACCCCACCGTCCCGGCGATAGAGATGTGCGCCGTCGTGCCCCTCCCGTAACACGCAGCGACCGTCCCGGTCGCGCCAGGTGCCCGGGTACATGGCGTCGCACGTTCCGTCGTGGTGGGCGACGGTGCCATGCCTCGCCCGGTAGCGGTGAGCGCCCTCGAGCCACGTGGGCGTGCTCGTCATACGGCGTCCCTCCCTTCGCCTCGGTCGTCCGCTCCCACGCTCGCGCGGCCCGCCCGCCACCGCGTCCGCGAGACCCCCGAGGAACGCTGCGTCGATCTACGGAGCGTGCGCGGTCCAGACTTCGCACGTGGCGCTGGAGCCCCTGGACTTCGAAGCCCTGATCGGGGCCTGGCGGCGGGCGTTCGAGAGCGCCCGGCTCGCGCTCGACGCGGCGCGGAACGACCTTCCGGCGGCCGAGCTCGGGACGCGGTCTCGCCGGCTCGCCGACGAGCGGCTCGCGACCGCGCGGCTGCTCGAGTCGTTCGCGCAGGAGCGGCAGGCGAAGCGGTTCCTCGTGCGCCTCGTGGCGTCGTCGTGGGAGGCGAAGCGCCTGCTCGGCGTTCCCGCCGACGCGGTCGCCTGCGTGTTCAACGTGGACGGCGTCCTCGTGCCGAGCGCCGCGATCCATGCCGAGGCGTGGAAGACGACGTTCGACGAGCTCACCGCCCGGTGGATCGAGCGCACCGGGATCCCGGTCGCTTCGTTCAGCGTCGCGGTCGACTATCCGCGCCTCGTCCACGGGAAGACGGCCCTCGGGAGCGTCTTCGAGTTCCTCGCGAGCCGTGGCCTCACGCTTCCGGACGGCGCCCCGGACGACGAGCCGGGGACGGAGACCATCAACGGGCTCGCCAACCGCAAGAGCCAAGCCCTCCTCGAGGTGCTCGCCCGGCGCGGAGCCCGTCCCTTCGAGGGCGCCCGCCTGTACCTCGAGCTCGTGCGAGACGCCGGGATGCGGTGCGCCGTCGTGTCCGGGTCGACGCACATGCACATGCTGCTCGAGCAGGCACACCTGACGCGTCTGATCGACGAGTACGTCGACGGCAACATCGCGCGTTCGGAGGGTCTCAGGCGAAAGCCTGCGCCGGACATGCTCCTGGCCGCGTGCCTGCACCTCGACGTCGCCCCCGAGCGGACGGTGGTGTTCGAGACCACGGCCGACGGCGTCGACGCGGGTCGCGCGGGGAGATTCGAGCTCGTCGTCGCGGTCGGCCGCGACGGCGAGGCGCCCGCTTTGCGGGCCCACGGCGCCGACCTCGTCGTCCCGGACCTCGGCACGCTCCTCGAGCGGCAGCTCGCGACCCGCCCGGTCTCGCTCTCCGGCCGGGATACTGTCCCGCGCACCGGCGCGGTGCGCCCATGAATGCCCGAAGCGAAGGGAGGCCGAAGTGGCCGACAAGGTTCTGATCAACCTCGCGACCGGCATGGAGGACGGCGAGCGCGTCCTGGTCGCGTTCCTCGTCGCCACCGCGGCGCTGGAGCAGGGCAAGGAGGTCGTCGTCTGGACGACGAAGGACGCCGTGAGGCTCGGGCTCCCGGGCGAGATGCAGGGCGTCGTGTGCGAGGGATGCCCACCGCTCGAGCGCCTGCTCTCGCAGTTCAGAGACGGCGGCGGCCAGCTCTGGCTCTGCCCTATCTGCCTGAATGCACGTGACCTCCAGGACGCGGAGAAGCTCGAGGGAGCGAAGGTCGCCGGCGCGACGCCGATGTGGGAATGGGCCGGAAACGACACCACCGTCTTCAGCTACTGACGAGACGAGTTCGATCATGATCTGACCTGTGTCAGCGGAGGAGCTCGC
>DASSUT010000111.1:0-8975 GCA_035706725.1 Gaiella sp.
GAGCGGCGGCGGTACCGCACCGAGCTGCTCTCGGTGAGCGAGAACGACGGCGGAGGCGTCAAGGAGACCGTGTTCGCGGTCAAGGGCGACGGCGCGTACTCGGTGTTCAAGTGGGAGGGCGGGACGCACCGCGTCCAGCGCGTCCCGGCCACGGAGTCGCAGGGCCGGATCCACACGTCGACCGCCACCGTCGCTGTGATGCCCGAGGTCGAGGACGTCGAGGTGACGATCGAGGACAAGGACCTGAAGGTCGACGTGTACCGCTCGACCGGGCCGGGGGGGCAGTCCGTGAACACGACGGACTCCGCCGTGCGGATCACCCACCTGCCGACCGGGATCGTCGTCTCGATGCAGGACGAGAAGTCACAGCTCCAGAACAAGCAGAAGGCCATGCGCGTGCTCCGCGCGCGGCTGTACGAGGCCGAGCGGGAGCGGCAGCAGGCGGAGCTCGCGGAGGCGCGCCGCTCGCAGGTCGGCACCGGCGAGCGGGCGGAGAAGATCCGCACGTACAACTTTCCCGAGAACCGGCTCACGGACCACCGGGTCAAGCACACCGTGCACCGCCTCGACCAGGTGCTCGACGGCGATCTCGAGGAGTTCACCGAGGCTCTGCAGGCCGAGGAGCGGCGGCGCGCGCTCGAGGCGGCCGTCTAGGCAACCCTGGTGTCGAGTCGACACGAGCAGTGAACACCCGCACGGCAACGGCCGGCGAGGTCGTGCGGCGGACGGCTCGCCGGCTCGACGGCGACGGCGTGTTGACCGCGCAGCTCGACGCGGAGCTGATCGTCGCCCACGTCCTCGGGATCTCGCGCGCGGAGCTCGCGCTGGAGCGCGGCCGCGCGCTGACGGCCGACGAGGACGAGCGCGTCACGGAGCTCGCGGCGCGGCGAGCCGGGCGGGAGCCGCTCCAGTACGTCCTCGGTGAGTGGGGCTTCCGGCGACTGACGCTGACGGTCGACCGCCGCGCGCTGATTCCGCGGCCCGAGACCGAGACGGTGGTCGAGCGCTGCCTGGGGCTGATCGCCGACGTGGAGGCGCCGCGCGTCCTCGACGTCGGGACGGGATCGGGCGCGATCGCGCTCGCGATCGCAGACGAGCATCCGGGCGCGCAGGTCACGGGGGTCGACGTCTCGCCGCAGGCGCTCTCGCTCGCGCGAGAGAACGCGGCGCGGACGGGCATCGACGTCGAGTGGGTCGAGGTCGACCTGCTCGACGGCGTGCCGGGATCGGACTGGGACCTCGTGGTCTCGAATCCACCGTACGTCCGACCCGAGGAGGCCTCGGTGCTGGCCCCCGAGGTCGTGCGCTGGGAGCCGCACCTCGCGCTGTTCGACGCCGGGCACACGGACGTCCTCGTACGCGGCGCTGCCGGTGCGCTCCGGCCCGGGGGCGCGCTCGTCCTCGAGACGAACGACGAGCGGGCGGGCGCGGTCGCCGAGCTCCTCGCCCGCTCCGGCTTCGGCGACGTCCGGGTCACGCGCGATCTCGCGGGCCGCGACCGGGTCGTCGAGGGACGGCGTCCGGCGTGAGCGACGTCGACGACGCGATCGCCGCGCTTCGTGCGGGCCGGCTCGCGGTGATCCCCACGGACACGGTCTACGGGCTCGCCGCGGACGGGCGCAACGAGGCCGCCGCACGTGCGCTCTACGCCGCGAAGGGGCGCGACGCGGATCAGCCGACCGCGGTGCTGTTCCCCTCCGTCGAACGGCTCCTCGAGACGCTGCCGGGGCTCCCGCCGGCCACGACGACGGCGGTGGGTGAGCTGCTCCCTGGCCCGGTGACGCTCGTCCTGCCGAATTCGGCGCACCGGTTCCCATGGCTGAACCGGCGCCGCTCGGACACGCTGGGCGTGCGCGTCCCGGCCGTGGTGGGGCCGGGCCTCGACGTGCTCGAGGCGCTCGGTGCGATCGTCGCGACGAGCGCGAACCTCCCGGGCGGGGCCGATCCGCGGCGTCTCGACGACGTTCCGCCGGAGATCCGCGCCGCGGCTGCCGCGGCCGTCGACGGCGGCGAGCTGGGGGGCGCACCGTCGACCGTCATCGACCTGACCGGCGCAGAGCCCGTAGTGCTGCGTGAGGGCGCCCTCCCGTCCGCCGAGGCGCTCGCGCGTCTCGCGAGAAGCGGCTGACGGCAGCGTTACCGCCGACAGCGACGTCGGGGCAGCGCGGTGTCAGACACCGTTTTGTGTCAAGAGGAGATCGCGCCGATTCAGCACCAGTTGCTCCACAGCCCGCCAACGCACCTCCCGTGCGCGTTTCGCCTGAGTAGCGACGGCGGCGGCAGCGGGCACCGCAGCGACGACGGCCTCTTCTCGCGCTCAGTGCATGTCAACGAATTGGCACGAAGATGGCACCTTCACACCTTGACAGCCAACGGTGTCTGACACCGTCCTGACCGGATTGCGGGCCGCCGGGGCGAGTAGCATCCACAGGGTGGCAGTCGCGGCCGACCAGCTCGAGCGTCTGCGGACAGGCGGCCTCGCCGAGCTCGACCCGGACGTCGCGGCGCTCATCGGCCGCGAGGCCGACCGGCAGCGCAACCAGATCGAGCTGATCGCGTCCGAGAACTTCACGTGGCCGTCGGTCCTCGAGGCCGTCGGCTCGGTGCTCACGAACAAGTACGCGGAGGGATACCCGGGCAGGCGCTACTACGGCGGCTGCGAGTACGTCGACGAGATCGAGCAGCTCGCGATCGACCGCGCCAAGGCGCTGTTCGGGGCCGAGCACGCGAACGTGCAGCCGCATGCGGGTGCCCAGGCGAACATGGCCGTCTACAGCGGCCTCCTCGAACCGGGCGACACGGTGCTGTCGCTCAGGCTCGACCACGGCGGCCACCTCACCCACGGCCTCAAGGTGAACTTCTCCGGGCGGCTGTACACGATCGTCCACTACGGCGTCTCCCGCGAGACCGGGATTGTCGAGGAGGACGAGGTGCGCGCGCTCGCCCGGGAGCATCGCCCCAAGCTGATCATCTGTGGCGGCTCCGCCTACCCGCGGACGGTCGACACCGCGATGTTTCGGCGCGTCGCCGACGAGGTCGGCGCGCTGCTCTGGTGCGACATGGCCCATTTCGCCGGCCTCGTCGCCGCAGGCCTCCACCCGAACCCGGTCGAGCACTGCGACGTGGTCACGTCGACGACGCACAAGACGCTGGCGGGCCCACGCTCGGGATTCGTGCTCTGCCGCTCCGAGCACGCCCAGGCGATCGACCGTGCCGTGTTCCCGGGGCTCCAGGGCGGCCCGCTCGAGCACGTGATCGCCGCGAAGGCGACGTGCTTCGCGATCGCCGCCACGGAAGAGTTCCGCGGCTACCAGCAGCAGATACGCACCAACGCCGACGCGCTGGCCGAGACGCTGCTCGCAGGCGGGCTCGACCTGCTCACGGGCGGCACCGACACGCACCTGCTGCAGATCGACCTGCGCGCGACCGACTGGACCGGAAAGGACGCGGAGGAGCGCCTTCACGGGGTGGGGATCACGACGAACCGGAACACCGTGCCGTTCGACGAGCGTCCGCCGACCGTGGCCTCCGGCGTGCGCGTCGGGACACAGGCCATCACGATCCGCGGCTTCGACGAGGACGACGTCAAAGAGGTCGGCCGGGTCGTCGTCGACGCGCTCGCCGAGGATGCGGACCTCGACGCGCTGCGGGCCCGCTCCCGGGCGCTCTGCGATCGCCGCCCGCTCTATCCCGGCTTTCGGGGGTACCCGACGTATGTCACAAGCGGCGACACCTAGCACGTCGGCGGCGCGAAGCGTCACCGAAGTGCTCCATCCGCTCGTCCAGCACAAGCTCGGGCTTCTGCGCGACGTCACCACGACCACGCAGATGTTCCGCCAGCTCGTCAACGAGCTGACGCTTCTGCTCACGTACGAGGCGACGAAGGACCTCGCGGACGAGCGGTTCGAGATCGAGACGCCGCTCGAGCGGACGACCGCGCGCCGGATCTCGGGCAAGAAGGTCGCGGTCTGCCCCATCCTCCGCGCGGGCGTCGGGATGCTCGACGCGGTGCTCTCGCTCGTCCCCGGCGCGCGCGTCGGCTTCATCGGCCTCTACCGGAACGAGGAGACGCTCCAGCCCGTCGAGTACTACGTGAAGCTGCCCAACGACATCGACGACCGCGACGTGATCCTGCTCGACCCGATGCTCGCCACCGGCAACTCCACCGCTGCAGCGGTGGAGAGCGTGAAGCGCGCGGGCGCGACGTCCGTCCGGCTGATCGCGCTGATCGCGGCGCCGGAGGGCATCGAGCGCATCCACCGCGACCATCCGGACGTCTCGATCGTCGTGGCCTCCGTCGACCGCGGCCTGAACGAGAAGGGGTACATCGTCCCCGGCCTCGGCGACGCAGGCGACCGCCTCTACGGAACGAAATAGAGGCGTGGTGCTGGACGACCTGCGATCGAGCCCGGAGGTCCTGTGGGGCGCGCTGATCGCGTTCGGGATCGTCGTGCTGCTCACCCCCGCCGTCGGCGGGATGGCGCGGCTCCTCGGCGTCGTCGACCGGCCGGGCGGACGGCGGCTGAACAAGCGGCCGATCCCGCGGCTCGGGGGCCTCGCGATCTTCCTCGGGATCCTCGTCCCGTCGCTCGCGTTCCTCTCGCTCGACCGCGAGATGCGCGGCATCCTGCTCGGCGCGGCGGTTGCGTGCGTCGTGGGCGCGATCGACGACTTCCGCGGTCTCGACCCGCTCCCGAAGCTGGCCGGCCAGGTCGCGGCAGGTGCGATCGCCTGCTGGTCGGGTGCCTGGATCGACCACTTCACGTTCCCGTTCGTCGGGGTCGTCGACCTGCCGCCGGTGCTCGGGATGAGCCTGACGATCGTGTGGATCGTCGCGGTGATGAACATGGTGAACTTCCTCGACGGGATGGACGGGCTCGCGGCCGGCGTCTGCGCCATCGCGGGCCTCACGTTCGCGGTCCTCGCGCTCTCGCTCGGGAAGATCGACGCCGCGATCCTGTCCGCCGTCGTCGCGGGCGCGTGCATCGGGTTCCTCCGCCACAACTTCTTTCCCGCACGCATCTTCATGGGTGACTCGGGCGCGCTCGTGCTCGGCTTCACGCTCGCGACCGTGTCGATCTCGGGCCTGTTGAAGACCGCATCGACCGTCGTGCTGTTCCTCCCGCTGCTCGTGCTCGCCGTGCCGATCTTCGACACGTCGTTCGTCGTCGCGAAGCGACTCAAGTACCGGCGCCCGATCTCCTCGCCGGACCGGTCACACCTCCATCACCGGTTCATGAGCATCGGGTTCTCCCAGCGCCGGGCCTCGGTGACGATGTGGGCATGGACCGCGAGCCTCGGAGCGGCGGCGCTCGCGACGAGGTTCATCCCGTTCCGGACGGGCGGGGAGTGGCACGTGTGGTGGACGATCGCGGTCGTCGCGATCGCGCTGGCGGCGTTCGCGTTCTCGCTCTACGTCGTGTACCTGCTCGAGATCGTGAAGCTCGCGAATCCCCGCGTGCGCCGCCGCCGCGACGAGCGCGACGAGCGCGAGCGCCTCAGCGCCTAGCGAGGGCCCGCAGCCAGGTGAGCGCCGGGGCTCGGGCGCGAGCGACCGTGCACAACTACGTACGGCGATCGTGGCGTCCCCCGATGTCTCCGAGCCACTCGAGCGGGACGCTTCGATGAGAGAACGCGCGCGTCAGCGTGCCGCACGGCACGGACGCCCGCGGGAGGAGGTGATCACGGTGAGGGTCCGTGACGTGATGAGCACACCCCCGCTGTCGGTTCACCCGAGCACGACCCTCCGGAACCTTGCGGCGCTGCTGATCGAGCACCGGGTCTCCGGTGTGCCCGTCGTGATGCAGGGGCACGTCGTCGGCGTGGTGTCCGCGGCGGACGTGGTCGACAGGGAGCGCGGTCCGGATGTCGAGTCACGCACGCTGCGCTCGAGGCTGCTGCGCAGGCAGCGGCGGCGGGCCGTCACCGCCACGACGGTCGGAGAGGCGATGACATCGCCTCCGATCACGATCGACGCCTGGATGTCCGTCTACGAGGCCGCGTGGCTGATGAGCACGTACGGCGTCGGCCGGTTGCCGGTCCTCGACCGTGACCTGCTCGTCGGAGTGATCACCCGCACCGACCTCGTGCGCTGCTTCGCGCGCTCCGACGCCGAGATCGAGCGCGACGTCCGCGAGAAGATCGGCGTGCTCGAGGCCCCTCAGGTCCTCGTCGCGTCGACCCACGGACGCGTGGCGCTCGACGGTGAGGTGGGCTCCGAGCTCGAGCGACGGTGCCTGCCGCACCTCGTGTCGAGCGTCCCTGGCGTCGTCGACGTCGAGTGCCGGGTGGGGGTCCGCGGCGACCGCCCGCAGAGCGCGCCCGTCGCGGCCTCGGCGAACGGAGAAGGCCGCGAATCCCGCCCTGGCGTGTGAGGCGCCAGGAAGATCATGTGACGAACTATCCCCGTTTTTGGCTCGAATAGGCCGATTTCGGTGTTACAAGCTCGCTGGTATGCTCCGGTCCGCATGGCCGCCTCCACCGCGTCGTCGCCACAGTCCCTCGCGACCGCCTCCGGGCTCCTGCTCGGGACGACGGGCGCCGCGATGGCCGTCGGCGGGGTGCTCGGCTGGGCGCTCGGGTCCTGGGGCCTCGGCCTGCTCATCGGCGCGATCATCGGGATCCCCCTCGCGGTGTTCGTCGTCTACAAGGTCTATACCGGCAGCGCGCCATGAGCGCCGGCGTCTTCGCGACCCCCCGACCGATTCCCGGCCGTCTCGTGCCCGCGCTCGCGGGAAGCGCGCTGATCGTGCTCGCGTTGCCGGTGTTCGTGGTTGCCGGCTGGCCGCTCGGCGGCTGGGTCCTCGCGGCCGTGCTGTGGGTCGCCGCGCAGCTCTTCGCCTGGATGCTGGCGCGACTCTCGCTCGACACGGGTAACCTCGCCGCCGCAGGCATGCGGGGCATCGGCACGAGCTTCCGGGCGATCGCGGTCGGCATCCCGCTGGTCGCGGTCACGGTCTCCGACGAAGCGGTCGGGATCGCCGCCGCATTGCTGTACGCGCTCGCGTTCACGCTCGAGCTCGCGCTCTCGCTCGTGTCGTACTTCGGTGCGGAGGCCAAGGCGTGAAGGCCCGGGTCGGCACGATCGCCGCCGGGCTGTTCCTCCTGCTGCCCACGGTCGCCCTCGCCGCCAACGAGACCGACGAGGAGAAGTTCAACCCCGCGGACGAGTGGGAGCTCCACGAGTGGGTCCCGATCCATCTCGGCCCGCTCGACCTGTCGATCAACAAGGCCGTCGCGTACCTCCTCCTCGGCGCGCTGATCTCGTGCCTGATCGGGATCGTGCTGATGCGCGTGAAGGTGGGCCGGGAGCCGACCCGCCGGCAGGCGCTCGGCGAGACGATCTACGAGGTCGCGCAGGTTCAGGTCGCGGAGCAGGGGCTGCCGACACGGGCCATCGCACGGTGGTTCCCGTACTGCGCCGCGCTCCTGCTCTTCATCTGGACCGTGAACTTCATCGGCTTCATCCCGCTCCCGCTCTCCGACGAGAAGTGGCACGGGGTCCCGACGTTCGCGATCTTCGCGGCCACCTCGACGCTCTCGGTGACGCTCGCGCTCGCGCTGATGACATGGGTCTTCACGCATTTCGAGGGCATCCGCGAGAACGGCGTCCGCCGCTACTTGCAGAGCTGGATCCCGGACGTGCCCAAGGGTCTCTACCCGCTGATCGTGCCGCTCGAGATCCTCGGCCAGTTCATGCGCCTGATCTCGCTCAGCGTCCGTCTCTACGCGAACATGCTCGCGGGGCACATGCTGATCCTCACGTTCATCGGGCTGATCTTCCTGGTCACCCCGTGGATCGCCCCGTTCTCGGTCGCACTCGCGACCGTCTTCTATCTCTTCGAGGTCGTCATCGTCGTGTCCATCCAGGCGTACATCTTCGCCGCCCTGTCCGCCATCTACATCGGCTCGGCGATCGAGCCCGAGCACTAAGGAGGCTCCTCTCACCATGCTGTCCTCGTTCTTCGTCCTCGCGGAGACCACCGGCGACGTCGCGGACGCCGGCAAGGCGATCGCGCTCGCGCTCGGCATCGGTCTCGGCTCGCTCGGCGCCGGCGTCGGCATCGGGAACATCTTCGGCTCGATGATCCAGGCCGTCGCACGCCAGCCGGAGCTCCGCGGCGAGCTGCAGGGCATCCAGTGGCTCGGGTTCGCGCTCACCGAGGCCGTCGTGTTCTACGGCCTGATCGGCGGTCTCCTCGCCTACGTGCTGATCTGACATGCCGAACGTGCTCGCCGATTCCGGTCTGATCGAGGTCGTCCCCGGCCTGATGATCTGGACGCTGATCGCGTTCGGGATCACGTTCTTCGTGCTCCGCAGGTACGCGTTCGGCCCGATCCAGAAGAACATCGACGCCAGGCGCGACCGCATCCGGCAGGCCGTCGAGGAGGCGGACGCGGCGCGCAACGAGGCACGCGACCTCCTCGAGCAGAACCGCGCGATCCTCGCTCAGGCTCGCTCCGAGTCCGCCGACATCCTCGCCGAGGCGCGGAAGGTCGGCGACGCGCAAATCGAGCGCGCGAAGCAGGAGGCGGAGACCGAGCGCCAGCGCAGGCTCGAGGAGACGCGCAGGCAGATCGACGCCGAGACCGCGCGCGCGATCGGCCAGATCCGCAGCGAGGTCGCCGACCTGACCGTCGAGGCGACCGAGCGTGTGGTCGGCAAGGTGCTCGACTCGACCGACCAGCGCCGGCTGGTCGAGGAGGCGGTCGAAGGGCTCGACTTCTCGGCGCTGGAGCGCGGATCGGCGAACTGATGCCCGTCGCACACCGCATGTACGCGCGCGCGCTCTACGAGGCCGCGCTCGAGCAGAACCGCGTCGAGGTCGCCCGGACGCAGCTCGCGGAGCTCTCCGAGGCGATGGAGACGACGCCCGAGCTCGAGGCGTTCCTCGCGAACCCCCAGCTCGACCCCGGAGCGAAGGCGAGCGTGCTCGAGGAGATCACGACCGGGGGCGACCCCGTCGTGAGGAACT